>USAI01000037.1 GCA_900552675.1 uncultured Prevotella sp. | reverse complement strand
GAACAAAAAAAGGCTTTGCCCATATAAAAAGGAAGAAAGAAGAAAGCCTATATCGTGAAAATTTAGTATTTTTGCAAGCAAATACAGTATTATAATAAAAAAATATGGCTGAAACAAAAAAAATCAAGACCGCATTGGTATCGGTTTTTCATAAGGATGGCTTGGACGAATTGCTGGCCAAGCTGAATGCTGAAGGTGTAAAATTTCTCTCTACAGGTGGTACACAGCAGTTTATCGAGTCGTTAGGTTATGAGTGTCAGGCTGTAGAGAGCGTGACTACTTATCCCTCAATTTTGGGTGGTCGTGTAAAAACACTGCATCCCAAAATTTTCGGCGGCATCCTTGCTCGTCGCAACAATGAAGGCGACCGCTCGCAGATGGCCGAATATGAAATTCCTGAGATCGACCTCGTTATCGTTGATCTTTATCCCTTCGAGCAGACTGTTGCCAGCGGTGCTTCTGAGGCCGACATCATTGAGAAGATTGATATAGGCGGCATCTCGCTCATTCGTGCTGGTGCTAAAAACTTCAACGATGTGGTCATTGTTCCCAGCAAGGCCGAATATAGCGTTCTGCTCGATATCTTGAACAAGAAGGGTGCCGAGACCGACTTGGCCGATCGTAAGATGTTTGCTGAGCGTGCCTTTGGTGTGAGCAGCCATTACGATACAGCCATTCACAACTGGTTCCTGAAGAAGTAATTGTAATTTTAATGTAGATATGGGATTTTTTTCATTCGTACAGGAAATAGCTATTGACCTGGGTACGGCCAACACCATCATTATCAGTGATGATAAAATTGTGGTTGACGAACCTTCTGTCGTAGCCCTTGACCGCCGCACCGACAAGATGATTGCGGTAGGTAACAAGGCAAAGATGATGTATGAGAAAACGCACGACAATATTCGTACCATTCGCCCCTTGCGCGATGGCGTTATTGCCGACTTTACAGCCTGCGAGCAGATGATGCGCGGACTGATTAAAATGGTGCACACTGGTAGCCGCCTCTTCACTCCTTCATTGCGCATGGTGATAGGCGTGCCCTCAGGCAGTACTGAGGTAGAGCTGCGTGCCGTGCGCGATAGCGCTGAGCATGCCGATGGCCGCGATGTGTACCTCATCTTCGAACCAATGGCTGCTGCTATTGGTATCGGTATTGATGTAGAGGCCCCCGAGGGCAACATGATTGTAGATATAGGTGGTGGTAGCACCGAGATTGCTGTCATCTCGTTGGGCGGTATCGTGTCGAACAACTCAATTCGTACCGCTGGCGATGACCTTACTGCCGACATTCAAGAATATATGAGCCGCCAGCATAATGTGAAGGTGAGCGAGCGTATGGCCGAACGTATCAAGATACACGTTGGCTCGGCCCTTACCGAACTGGGCGACCAGGCTCCTGAAGACTTTGTGGTGCACGGACCAAACCGTATCACCGCTCTGCCTATGGAGGTGCCCGTTTGCTACCAAGAAATTGCCCACTGTCTTGACAAGACCGTGGCCAAGATAGAGAACGCTGTGCTCTCGGCTCTTGAGAACACACCGCCCGAGCTGTATGCCGATATCGTAAAGAACGGTATCTATCTTAGCGGTGGTGGCGCGTTGTTGCGCGGTCTTGACAAACGTTTGACCGATAAGATCAACATCCCGTTCCACATTGCTGAAGACCCCTTGCACAGTGTGGCTAAGGGTGCTGGCATCGCTTTGAAGAACATCGGACGCTTCTCGTTCTTGATGCGATGACAATCATTAATTAGGTAAATACACACACAAGTAGAAAAAGGTAACAAGTAAAAAGGTGACGAACATTCAGCACCTTTTTACTTTTTGCTTTTAATAATTATGCGAAATCTTCTTGATTTTCTTGCACGCCATAACCACTGGTTCGTTTTTGTGCTACTTGAGGTTATCAGTGCCGTGTTGCTGTTTAAATATAACAGCTATCAGGGCAGTGTGTGGTTCTCGTCGGCCAATGCCGTTTCAGGAAGGGTGTACGAGGCCAGTGCCGCTGTGGGCCAATATTTCTCGCTCGTAACGGTGAACCGCCAGCTCACACAACGCAATGTCTATCTTGAACGCGAGGTGGCACGTATGGCACAAGAACATGCCGAGGCAACGGCCGACTCGTCGTACCTGCAGCGCTTGCAAAACAACCAAACAAACCGTTATCGAACGGTGCCCGCCCGCGTGGTGAGCAGTTCGCTCGACCGCCTTAACAACTTTATAACTATTGATAAAGGTGAGGCCGATGGCGTGAAAAAAGATATGGGTGTGGTTTGTGGCACAGGCATTGTGGGCATTGTTTACCTCACCTCGGCCCATTATTCGGTGGTCATCCCCGTGCTCAATTCAAAGTCGAACATCAGTTGTTCCATACGTGGCCGTGGCTATTTTGGCTACTTGCATTGGTTTGGTGGCGTGCCTGACGAGGCCTATCTCGACGATGTTCCCCGACATGCACGCTTCCGCATTGGCGACGTTATCGTTACCAGTGGCTATTCGTCGGTCTTTCCACAGGGCATGCTCGTGGGCAAGGTGATGCGCGTGTATAATTCGGCCAACGGACTGTCGTATCGCCTTCGCATAAAACTCACCACCGACTTTGGAAACCTGCGCGACGTGTGTGTCATCACCGATGCTGCCGTGGCCGAACGTGTAAAGCTGCTCGAGGCTGCTAACGACTCGTTGCGTCTGCGCAATTGACATTTTTATTTATTTTCTTTGAGCTATGAGTTTAGACTGGATACGTAACATAGTGTTCTTCATCGTCTTGCTGCTCGTACAGGTGCTGGTGCTCAACCATATACACCTGTTTGGGTATGCTACGCCCTTGCTGTATGTTTATTTTGCCATGCCTATACGTCGGCATCAACCACGATGGCTCACATTGCTGTGGTGCTTTGCCATGGGCTTGACCGTTGACATCTTCTCTGACACCCCTGGCGTGGCTGCCGCCTCAATGACGGTGGTGGGCCTGTTGCAACCCTACCTCTTGCCGCTGTTCATACAGCAAGATTATGCCGACGACTTTCGCCCCTCTATCCGTGCGCTGGGTATGATGAAATATACGTTCTATGCCTTCGTCCTCGTAGCCATACACTGTTTGTTGTTCTTCACGCTTGAAGCTTTCAATTTCTTTAATTGGCAGCAGTGGCTGGCCTCGGTGGTAGGCAGCATGGTGCTCACCCTCGTCTTGATATTGGTGATTGACAATTTCAGAAGGAAATAACTCTCCCCACCACCATTACACCTTTTTATATATTATAGATAGCAAGATTTTTAGCAGATGAAGGATTACAACCTTGAGAACCGACGCTACGTCATTGGCGGTGTGGCCATTGTCATCGTCTTCATTTATCTGGTGCGCTTGTTTACGCTCCAGCTGATGAGCGACGACTATAAGAAGAACGCCGACAGTAACGCGTTTCTGAAAAAGGTCGAGTATCCGTCGCGTGGCGCCATTACCGACCGTAATGGCAAGCTGCTGGTATACAACCAGCCCGCCTACGACATTATGGTGGTGATGAACGAGGAGAGCGGACGCCTCGACACCCTCGACTTCTGCCAGTCGTTGGGCATCACTAAAGAGTTTTTTATCAAGCGCATGAACGACATAAAAGACCGGCGCAAGAACCCCGGCTATTCGCGCTTCACACAGCAGTTGTTCATGAGCCAACTTTCAAACCAAGAGTTTTCTGTCTTTCAAGAAAAAATATTCCGCTTTCCTGGCTTCTATGTGCAACCTCGCAGCATACGCCAGTATCAGTATCCTTATGCCGCACACGTGCTGGGCGATGTGGGCGAGGTGTCGCCAAGCGATATTGAAGACGACCCTTACTATCAGCCAGGCGATTATATAGGCAAGCTGGGTATTGAAAAATATTATGAAAAGGAGCTACGTGGCGAGAAAGGTGTGCAGATATTGCTGCGCGACGCTCGCGGACGTATTCAAGGAAAATATCAAAATGGCAAGTACGACCGCCGACCTGTGGCGGGTAAGGATCTCACCCTCAGTATCGACCTTAATCTTCAGGCGCTGGGCGAGCGCTTGCTCGAAGGCAAGATAGGCAGTATTGTGGCCATCGAACCCTCAACGGGCGAGGTGCTGGCTATGGTATCGTCGCCTACCTACGACCCCCGCATCATGGTGGGACGCTCGCGCGGAAAGAGCCACCGTATGCTGCAACACGACTTGTGGAAGCCGTTGCTTAACCGCAGCATCATGGGTTTGTATCCACCGGGGTCAACGTTTAAAACCTCGCAAGCCCTTACGTTCTTGAGCGAGGGTATCGTTACGCCAGGCACGGCATTCCCCTGTCATCGCGGCTTCTATTATCGTGGTCTGCATGTGGGCTGCCACTCGCATCCTGCGCCTATCGCCTTGGTCGACGCGCTTAGCACCTCGTGCAACGGCTACTTCTGCTGGGGCCTCTATTATATGATGGGTAACCGCAAGCGATATCGCAACGTGCAAGATGCCATGACCACATGGCGCGACTATATGGTGAGCATGGGCTTCGGCTATAAGTTGGGTATTGACCTGCCAGGCGAAAAGCGAGGCATGATACCTAATGCCGACTACTATGATCGCAACTATCATGGATCGTGGAACGGACTTACCATTATCAGTATTTCTATCGGACAGGGCGAGGTAACGCTTACACCGCTTCAGATAGCCAATCTGGGCGCCACCATTGCCAACCGTGGCTATTATTATGTGCCACATGTGGTGCGTAAGGTGAAGGGCGAACCCCTCGACACGCTATATACACGTCGCCATCAATCCAAGGCATCGGCCCGTGCATACGACTATGTGGTGGCGGGCATGCGCTCGTCGGCCTTGAAAGGCACCTGTCGTAGTCTGGCCCATTACGACTTTGAGGCATGTGGTAAGACGGGTACTGCACAGAACCGTGGTCATGACCACTCGGTGTTTATGGGCTTTGCACCTATGAACAAACCGAAAATAGCCATCGCTGTGTATGTAGAAAATGGTGGATGGGGTGCCGACTATGGCGTGCCTATAGGAGGACTGATGATGGAACAATATCTACATGGCAAACTGTCGCCCGCCAGCGAGGCTCAAGCTGCCGAAATGCAGAAACGACGCATAGGCTATGGCGCTCGCTTTGTTGAACAAAAGTCGGCAAAGGAAAAGGCGAAAGAAGCTAAGGAAAAGGCTGCCAAAGAAAAGGCTGCACAGGCTAAGGCCGTAGAGGCAGCAAAGAAAAAACAAATGGCTAAAGAGGCCGCTAAGGCTAAAGTGAAAGGTAAAAACGCGAAGAACGCAAAAAATGTGAAGGGCAATGCGGCTGTGGCAAAACCACGCAAAGAGCCCATTCGCATTGAAAGTAAACAGTAATAACAAGTTATGGCACAACCTACAAACGGAAATAATAGCATCTTGCGATCGCTCGACTGGGTAACCATTTTTCTATACCTGGCCCTGCTGGTCTTTGGCTGGATTAGCGTGTGTGGTGCCAGCTACACGTATGGCGACAACGATATCTTTAGCCTTGGCACACGCTCGGGCATGCAGATTATCTGGATAGGCACGTCAATTTGTTTGGGCTTCGTTATCTTGATGCTCGACTTTAAGTTTCTCGACTCGCTATCCTTCGTTATCTATGGCATACTGATATTGCTGCTCTTTGCCACAATCTTCAACCCTCACGATATCAAGGGCTCGCACTCGTGGCTGGTTTTAGGGCCTTTGCGCCTACAGCCTGCCGAGTTTGGTAAGTTTGCAACGGCGTTGGCCTTGGCCAAACTAATGAGTGCTTACAATTTCTCCATACACAATTGGCACCACTTTGCCGCGGCTTGTGGCATCATCTTGTTGCCCATGTTCTGCATTGTAGGGCAGCGCGAAACAGGATCAGCATTGGTCTATCTGGCCTTCTCGCTCATGTTGTACCGCGAAGGCATGCCTGGCAGCATATTGTTTACGGGTGTGGCCATGGTTATCTATTTTGTGGTGGGCATTAAGTATGCCGACGTGTTGCTGTTTGATACACCTACCTCGGTGGGCACCTTTGTGGTGTTGCTGCTGGTGCAGGTGTTTTCGGCCTGTATGATTGATGTGTATTGTAACAATCGGCGCCAAGCCATCCTTATTTTGACTTATGCCTTAGGCGCTACGGTGCTGGCTGTGCTGTTTGCCGAGTTTGTTATCCCCTTCAACGTGATTATCGTGCAACTTGTGGTGTGCGTCCTGATGGCGGTGTTCTTGCTGCTGCAGTGGCTGGGCACACGCCTGCGCAATTACTTCTATATATTGCTCTTTTCGTTGGGCTCTATCGTGTTCTTTTATTCGGCCAACTATGTGCTGAACGATGTTATGCAGCCCCACCAGCGTGTGCGTATCAACGTGTTGCTGGGTCTTGACGAAGATGTTTCGGGCGCAGGATATAATGTGCATCAAAGCGAAATAGCTATTGGCTCGGGCGGATTGCAAGGCAAAGGTTTTTTGAATGGTACCCAAACGAAACTGAAGTTTGTGCCTGAGCAAGACACCGACTTTATCTTCTGTACCGTGGGCGAAGAGGAAGGCTTCTTGGGGTCGGCCGCCGTGTTGCTGCTGTTCTTGGCTCTTATCCTACGGCTTATACATTTGGCCGAACGACAACCCTTCGCCTTTGGACGCATTTATGGCTATTGTGTGATGAGTGTGTTCCTCTTTCACGTGTTTATTAATGTGGGTATGGTGCTGGGTCTGACGCCTGTTATTGGCATCCCGCTGCCATTTTTTAGTTATGGTGGCTCATCGTTATGGGGCTTCACCATCTTGCTGTTCATCTTCTTGCGCATTGACGCAGGCCGCAATATGGTGCAGACGTAAGGGCAATGCACTAATTATACCGATATATAATAAGTGTAAGATTATACCTATTTGTATAATAGAGGTAAAATTATATCTATATGTATAATAAGGGTAAACGTTATCTATTATATGGTAGGCATTATATTTATGCGATAAATATAAAAAAGAGGGTGTGTCAAAATAGAAGTTAAAAGAAGTTTGGGCTTCGCCCGAAGTTAACAGAAGTTAGCGGACATATGTATAAATTGCTGAAAATAAAGCATTTGTCTGTTAACTTCCTCTAACTCCTATTTTGACACACCCTCTTTTTTTTCATGCTTTAAGCTATTGCTGTGCGCCACGTGTTATTAGCGTTGCAGCTTAGCCGTGTGGTTATCATTACGTTGTTACTGGCGTAATATCTGTATACCAATATCGCTTACGCCAGGCAAAATCTCGCGTTTCATATCATGACGAACCTTTATCTGTAACGAGTCGCCCACCTGCAGATGCATGCTGTTGATGGGGAACGAATACTGATAATAGTTCAAACCTTGGCCTTTTGTACGCCCTCTTTCGTCAATAAGGCGGCATTTCAGTGTGTCGGTGTGCGTTTGGTGCGACGGCAATATCGTTTGCTCTACGATCAGCGCAAGGCTCATAAAGGGATAACCTTGGCTCACACGCAGCAGTAAATGACTGTTATACAAACCCTCGGTTGGCATCTTTGGCACGCTGAAGGTGAGCGTGTCGTTCTTCTCCCAGCCGTTTAGTGGCGTGTGGTCGTAGCGGTAATACACCTTATTGCCAATGCAGGCTGCAAGCATGGTGAGCATCAGTGCCACTCCTGCCCATTGCCAAAGACTTTTCTTCATAACTTGCGTTCTTTTTTAGGCTTGCCCGCCACCATTGTGGGTGTCGTGGGGTGTGTTGGGGGTGTTAGGTGTATTGTTTGACGCATTGCGGTCGGCCCCTTTTGCTCTGGGGCGTGCCCCTTGTGGTCTACCTTGACGCTGTCTCGGCCTTTGTCCTTGACTCTGCCCTTGATTTTGTTCTTGTCCTTGATTTTGTCCCTGCCCTTGATTTTGGGCGGGTCCTTGATTTTGTCCTTGTGCCTGTCCTTGGCTTGCTCCTTGTGCAGCACCCTTAGGTTGCTGCTGTGCGTTTCTTTCGCCTTTAGGCTGAGGCTTGCCTTGTCGGTTGCCCTCTCTGCTTTTGTTCTTTTTCTTCTTTTTCGACTTGTCGAAGCGGCTGATATCGGCATCGGCCAAGAGGTCGATGGGCTTCGCCGACTCTTTTATCTTGCCGTTTTCAAGCAGCGATAGGGGTTTCTCGCCCTTGCGGTTTAACTCTATCACCTCAATGGCACGCTGAGCGCTGATGGTCTCGAGGTTGGCGGCCAACTTCTTATCGGTAGAGTAGGTGACCGTGCCAGCCAAAATATCGCTCTTGAAGAAGTGATATTCGTTGTCTTGTGTGAAGAGGGTCAGCTCGCGGCTCGGCATCTTGCGGCCTGCCTCTACATAGTCGTCAACCTCATAGTTGAGGCAGCATTTCAGCTTTGCGCATAGGCCCGCCAACTTCTGTGGGTTGAGCGAAATGTCTTGAAAGCGAGCGGCGTTGGTGCTCACGCTTACAAAGTTTTTCATCCAGGTGGCACAGCACAGCTCTCTACCGCAAGGACCTGTTCCGCCAATACGGCCTGCCTCTTGACGTGCACCAATCTGTTTCATCTCAATGCGCACATGGAAGGTTTCGGCCAGCACCTTGATAAGCTGTCTGAAGTCGACACGTTCATCAGCAATGTAGTAGAAGATGGCCTTGTTTCCATCACCCTGATATTCAACGTCGCCTATCTTCATCTGTAGGCCCAAATCTTTGGCTATCTGTCGGCTTTGTATCATGGTGCCGTGCTCGCGGCTCTTTGCCTCGTGATATTTCTCCATATCTACTGGCTTGGCAATGCGGTATACGCGCTTTATTTCGTCGGCCGACTTGAGGTTGGCTTTCTTTATTTGCAACTTTACCAAGCGGCCTGTTAGGGTTACCACGCCAATGTCGTGGCCAGGGCTGGCCTCTACAGCTACGATGTCGCCTTTCTTCAGCTCAATATTGTTCACGTTGTGGTAATAACCTTTGCGTGTGTTCTTAAACTGAACCTCAACGAGGTCGGTGCTCTCTTCGTTTCCAGGAACGTCGGCCAGCCAGTCGTAGGTGTTGAGCTGCTTGTCTTGACGTCCGCATGCCTGATGGCAGAAACCGCGGTCGCATCCTCGTGATATCTTGAATTTCATGTTCTTGAAATCTGTCATATTGTTTTTCTTGTCTTTGCCTTGGCCTTATTCTTATTTTTGGGCCGTGGCGGGTGTATATATCGTTTTATGTTTTCTTTTGTTATGTGGCTTGTTTATCAGCGCCGATGGTAGTTATATGTTAGCGCTTACGGCTTGCGTATCAGCGCCACAATGTTCTTTAGGGCAATGTCGTAGAACACCACTTTGCTGTTTACGTTTTGTGAGATGTCGCGTATGGCCAACTGAAACATATTGCTTATCTCAATCACATTGGCCTCGTTTATGAAGGGTGAAAACTTGCGTGCAAACTGCTCTTCTTCGGGCGTCATGTAGCACAGGTCGGGCTGGCGGAAGTTGTACATAAAACTTTCGCGCACCATACGAGAGAAGTAGGTGAGCATGCGTTTCTGCTTCTCGCGTCCGAAAGCGGTCACCGTTTCGGCCCATTTCTTCAGCTCCTTTACCTTGCGGCCGTAGCAAAGACGCATGAAGAGGGTGAAGAGATCGAAAAACTGGTGGCTCTCGTTGCTGGTATCGAGGGTTTCGATAGCCTTTATCCAGCTGCCACCTGCCACGCGAGCAATGGCGTGCGCCGCATCGGCATCAAGGCCTCGACGTTGTTGTAAGGCTTGTTCTATGTCGGCGGTGTCGATGCGTTTCATAGCGAAACGCTGCGTGCGGCTGAGAATGGTTTCGAGCAGCAGACCTGGCTCTTCGCTTACCATGAGGAAGATGGTGCGCTGAGGCGGCTCTTCCAGAGTTTTCAATATCTTGTTGGCGCTGGTGGCATTCATGCGCTCGGGCAACCAAATAATGCTTACCTTATAGCCACCTTGACTGGCTTTGAGGCTTAGTTCGCGCGTTAGTTTGTCGGCTTCGGCAGCTGTAATCACGGCTTGCTGGTTGGCGGCGTCCATGGCCGTCATCCATTGTTCGAAGGTGAAGTAGGGGCCGTGCGTGAGCATCTCGCGCCATTGAGCCATGTAATCGTCGCTCACGGGCTTATAGTCGGCACCTGAGTTGGCGGGCTTAATGGTGGGAAAGGTGAAGTGCAGGTCGGGGTGGTTGAAACCCTTTAGCAGCTGACTGTTGTTTAACAGGTGTGCAGCAAAGGCCATGGCCATGGCCATCTTACCGCATCCTTGCGGACCAGTGATAAGCATAGCGTGTGGCAGACGGTCTTCTTGTTCCATCTGCATGAGGCGTTGCCATGCTTCTTGCTGTCCTACTACTTCATCAATGCTCATTATAATTGCGCTTTATTTGTTGGGTTTTCTTATTCTTTTATATGTTGTTTTGAGGCTTGTTTGGCGATGTTTCCTTCTTCTTTTGTCTTTGTTACACTTATAAAAGGCGTTTGGCAACCTCGCATACCGAGTCGACAGCCGACACTGTGTAGAAGTGAATGTTCTTTACACCAGCGTTATAGAGCTCTTGGCATTGAGCGGTAGTCCACTCTACGCCCAGGGCTTTGGCATCGTCATCGGTCTTACATTTTATGGCCTCGGTGGCCAAGGCTTGTGGCAAATCGCAATGGAAGGTGCGGGGCACTACGGTAAGTTGCGACAACTTGGCAAACGGCTTAATGCCTGGAATGATGGGGATGGTGATGCCATTGGCGCGTGCTTTCTCTACAAAGTCGAAGTATTTCTGGTTATCGTAGAACAGCTGTGTAACGGCATATTCGGCACCAAGATCTTGTTTCATCTTCAAATATTGCATATCCATCTCCAGGTTTGGCGCCTCTTCGTGTTTCTCGGGGTAGGCGGCCACACCAAAATGGAATGGTTTGCCTGGATGCTTGATGGGGGTTCCGTCGACAAAGAAGCCCTCGTTAAAACTATTTACCTGCTGTATAAGCTGTGTGGTGTGCTCGTATCCGCCAGGTGTAGCCTTGAAACGACTGTCTTCTTTGGCCTTGTCGCCACGCAACAGTAGCAGGTTCTCTATGCCGAGAAACTGAAGGTCAAGCAGTTCATATTCTATATCTTCGGTGGTGGCTCCGCTACATATAATGTGCGGTATGACGGGTATGTTATATTTGTTCTGTATGGCAGCAGCAATGGCTACGGTGCCAGGGCGTCGGCGAATACGCAGGCGCTCATATTGTCCGCTTTCCAGTTCGCGGTAAACATACTCGCTATGGTGGGTGGTTATATTGATATACAGCGGGTTAAACTCTTTCAGCTTGTCGATAGTAGAGAACAGAAACCCCGTGCCATTGCCCTTCAGTGGCGGTAATACTTCGAAAGAGAAGTGGCGCGAGGAGTTGTTATCGTTGATGAGTTCCTTTACATTCATAAGTGTCTGTTTCTTGTAATGTATGCAAAGTTACTGAAAGTCTTGCACAAAAAGGCATAGTTGCTCGTTTTTTTCGCCTTTAATACATCGTTTTATTAGAAAACAGAACTGTTTAATGACAATTCATCATTTGCCAGTAAATGCTTCTATATGCTTTCCTTAGTATTTGTCGATGCCGCTTTTTATCATGCCAATGTCTTTATTTGTCCTTTTGCATAATGTCGCGAATGAGCATGCCTGCGGGGGCAAGCACGGTGCCATGGTCGAAACCGCTAAGCTCGTGTATAGGGATGAACTTGTTGCCCATGCCCTCAAGCACCGACTTGAGGTAGAGGTTCTCTTCATAGCGCGACATCTGTTCCAAGCGGCGGTCGCCAGTGATAAGGGTGAGATTTGTGTTCAGTTGGCGGGCATTGTTCAGTGGTGCCATCTTGTCAACAATGGGTAAGGTGAACGATATCTTGCGCTCTTTGCGTATGGTGTAGTGGGTAGCACACTGTCCGCTCACGGGAAAATAGCCCTTTATCGAGTCGGCATCAACACCATATTCGGCCAAATAAGTCTTGTCAAGCGCCAGCATCAGTGTGAGATAGCCGCCTGCCGAGTGTCCGCCTACATACACTTGTGAAGGGTCGCCACCATATTCGGCAATATGTTTGAGTGTCCAGGCTACGGCAGCCGCAGCGTCGCGGGTGTAGTCGGGGCATTGGCAACGCGGAAACAAACGGTAATTAGGAGCCACCTGTGCAAAGCCACTGTTCATCAATTCGGGTCTAAACTCTTTGTTGCCGCCTTCCAATCCACCACCATGAAACCACACAATGGTCTTGAAACCCTTCTTTTGTGTGGGTAGGTACATATTTAGTTTGCAGCGTTCGCGGCGGTAGGATGAGGTGTCGTCGGCACTGATATATGAGATGTCTTTCAGCGTCTGATATTCATTCTTTATGGCTTTATTCTTGGCTTGCGCTGTGGTTTTATTCTTGGCTTGCGCAGTGCCTTGTTTATTGCCTTGTGCATTGGCCGTCAGTATAGCTGCCAGCATGATGATAATGGTAAATAACTTTCTCATGTTGTTTGTTTTGATATTTATGTTAGATGTTGCTTGTTTAGATGTTGTTTTTTCGCATTGCAAAAGTATTTATAATTCTTTGAATGTGCAAACGTTTTCACCAAGTTGTTATAAACAATTAAAATAAGCTATGATTTCTTGTGTATTTCTATATTTTTATCTAATTTTGTCGAAGAAAACCAAATCAACAATTAATACAAACAACAATTAATACAAATCACAATTAATATGATGATGCGTGGCGCTGTTGTCACACATCTACAATAGATAACTATCTAAACAGATAAACATAATAATTAAAACAAAATACGTAAAACAATGAAACAAGGAAAGAAACTGCTCACTGGCGCCACCCTTATGTTGGCCCTTTCGGCAGGTCAGGCAAATGCTGCCTCGCCCCTCATCTCGTTCTCACCCGCCAATACCGTAGTGGCTGATAACACCAAATTTGTGTCGAAGCGCCCCGCTGAGGCCGACCGCCTCTTCGTGTCAGATGCTGTTGAGAAGAAGATTAAAGAGGTAAAGAAATTGTTGAAAAACAATCCCTACTTGGCTTGGATGTTTGAAAACTGCTACCCCAACACCATCGACACCACCGCTCATTTTGATGGCAAAGACGACACCTTTGTATACACAGGCGACATTCATGCCATGTGGCTTCGCGACAGTGGCGCACAGGTATGGCCCTACGTGCAGTATTGTAACAAAGATGCCAAGTTGAAGAAGATGGTTCGTGGCGTTATCCTTCGCCAGCTCAAGTGTATCAATATTGATCCCTATGCCAATGCTTTCAACATGGGACCCGTTGAGGATAACGAGTGGGCCTCTGACGGCACCGCTATGAAGCCCGAGTTGCACGAGCGCAAATACGAGATCGACTCATTATGCTATCCCATCCGTTTGGCTTTCCATTACTGGCAAGTAACGGGTGACACCTCAGTGTTTGGCCCCGAATGGCAAGAGGCAGTAAAGAATGTGTTAAAAACCTTCCACGAGCAGCAGCGCAAGGAGAACAAGGGCCCGTACACCTTCCTTCGTAAAACTGACCGCCAGCTCGACACTGTTTGCAACTCTGGTTATGGCAACCCAGTAAACCCTGTTGGCCTTATTGCCTCAGTGTTCCGTCCTTCTGACGATGCCACCACCTTCTTGTTCCTTGTTCCCTCAAACTTTATGGCCGTATCGTCATTGCGCAAGGCCGCTGAGATATTGACCAAGGTGAACAACGATGCTGCCACTGCTGCCCAGTGCACCGCTTTGGCCGATGAGGTAGAGTCTGCTTTGAAGAAGTATGCTGTTGTAGAACATCCCAAGTATGGCAAGATTTATGCCTATGAGGTTGATGGCTTCGGCAACCATTTCTTGATGGACGATGCCAACGTTCCCTCGCTGTTGGCAATGCCCTATCTGGGCGATGTTGATGCCAACGACCCCATCTACCAGAACACCCGTCGTTTTGTATGGAGCAAGGATAATCCTTATTTCTTTAAGGGTAAGGATGGCGAAGGCATTGGTGGTCCGCACATTGGCTATGATATGGCATGGCCCATGTCAATTATGATGAAGGCGTTTACCAGCAACGATGATGCCGAAATCAAACAGTGCATTGAGATGTTGATGCGTACCGACGCTGACACTGGCTTCATGCACGAATCCTTCAATGTTCATAATTCGAAGAAGTTTACCCGTCCATGGTTTGCTTGGACCAACACTTTGTTTGGTGAGCTCATTGTAAAGCTTGTTGACGAAGGCAAGGTCGACCTGTTGAATAGCTGCAAACGTTAAACGTTTTCTTTTGAATAGCTGCAAACGTTAATCGTTTACGCCTTTCTGAATAGCTGTAAACAATTATCGTTTACGCACATATATAAACGGAATTTATTGGAAGAAGGAACCTTCATGCTTCCAATAAATTCCGTTAAATTTTTCTACGTGGCTTACCTGTTTCTGTCATTGGCAACTTGTTTACATATATATATTCTTTAGGTGCGAAGTAGCGAGGCAGCACCTGTTTGCATATATTTTCTACCTTATTTACCTGTTCATCTTCGGTCAGCATCACCGCTATCTCTCCAAACTTTTCATCTTTCTTTTTCGTCAAGAAGAAGGGGCGTGATAGGTGAGGGCGTAAGAGGTCTTCTACCTCTTCAATTTGTATCTTTATTCCGCCGCTGCATATCACGTTATCTTTGCGTCCTTTTATACGAAAGCGTGTGTAGGGTGTTGTTACAATTTCGGCAATATCGTTTGTTATGATAGGGTGGGGCGTAACCTGTGGTGCATCAATCACCAGACATCCTTCATCGGTTAGTTGCACCTGCACACTGTCGAAAGGCGTGTACCAAAGGCTGGCATCGGGGCCATTGAGGCGTCGAAGGGCTATGTGCGATAACGTTTCAGTCATGCCGTAGGTGCTCCACACCGCATTAGGCAAGGTCTTTAGTTCGGCAGCCAAAGCATCATCAATGGCGCCCCCACCAATAATAAGGTGTTTGATACGAGCCAGCCGGGCGCGCTCTTTCGGTATCAGTAGGCTGTTATACACCTGCATGGGCACCATAGCAGCAAAACAGAAGAGGGGTTGCGCATCATTATTATCAAGTTGCGCGTCATCATTATCAAGATGATAGGCTCCTTCTTCTGTTATTGTGGCCTTTAGGCTGTCTGCCGACGTGCGTTTAAAGTTCAGCCGAGAGGCCGTGCCCAAAGCCTCGTCAGAAAGCGGATGCCCGCAAGGTTTCTCGCTTACCAAGCACAGCCCACGTTCAATGCTTCGCACAATCATCATCTTGCCCGCTATATAGTCGGCCGACATGCACAGCAGTGCCGTGTCGCCCGCCTTCAGGTTCAGAAAGTTGCAGGTGATGCGTGCCGAGTTCATCATCCTTGTTTTCTCCACCAACATGTTCTTTGGTTTGCCTGTCGACCCGCTTGTATGCACCTGTAGGCAGCAGTCATCATTGTTCCAGCTATTGATAAAATCAAATATTGTCATTTCCTTCTTCCTTTACTGATGTTTCTTACAAAGTTACATTATTTTTCGCTATTCGCCTTGCAAATGTACGTACAATGGTGAAAAATCGGTCGATGAATAGCAAAATCCGTTCAATTGTTGAATATTTGTATTTTTTGAACAAATATTGTTATTCTGTTTCCTCCTTTTTTTGTTATTTTGCAGTGCAACATGAGGGGGCGAAGTCGTGAGGCCTCCATCCTTCAAAGGCTTTCAAAAGCCAAATTCATCAAAATGAAAAAGATAAATTTCTTCATAAGATAAAAAGGTAATAGTTTTTAGGATAAAAGGTAACGATACGCAGTGATTGTGTATAAAAAATTTTAGTTTCAATAATCAGTTTGAATTTTTCTGAATAATAAAAGTTACATCTCAACAGGCAATGTTAGCATTTCTGTTAGGCATCAAGATTGCGTTCAAGGATAATTTATTGATATATTAATAACTATAAACATATTAAAGAAAATGAGAAGACTTTTCATTTCTATGCTGGCGTTCGTTGCTTCTGTTGCTGCTTTGGCGCAGAACACCGAAACGTTCAAACCTTACAAAAGCACAGCGCTAAGGTTGCCTTCGGTGCCTTTAGTGGTGTCAGATCCTTATTTCTCTATTTGGTCGCCCTATGATAAGCTTACTGATGGCGACACCCGCCACTGGACCAACGATGAAAAACCCCTTGAGGGCTTATTGCGCGTTGATGGTAAAACCTATCGTTTTATGGGTTCCAGCGAGCGTTCTGTATTAGAAAGCATTGTTCCGATGGCCGACGAAGGCCCTTGGACCGGACTATATACTCGCCAGACGCCAAACGCCGGATGGCAAGCTCCCGATTTTGATGCCCAAGGCTGGAAAGAAGGCCAAGCTGCTTGGGGTTCTGATGGCCTGAGCTTTGTGCGCACCCGTTGGCGTGAGCAGAACAGCGACCTCTATGTTCGTCGCACCTTTAGCCTCACCTCTGCCGACCTTTCTTCTGACCTGTGGCTGATGTATTCGCACGACGATGTGTTTGAAATCTACATCAACGGCACCAAGGTGGCCGATACGGGCGAAACCTGGCGCGAGGGTGTAAAGCTTCATCTCACCCCTGATCTGAAGCGCCTCTTGAAAGAAGGCAAGAACGTTATTGCCGCCCATTGCCATAACACCACGGGTGGCGCTTATACCGATTTTGGCCTCTATCGCAATATCCTCACCCCCAATGCCGATGTGCAAACCGCTAAGCAGAAGTCGGTTAGCGTGCTGGCCACCTCTACTTATTACACCTTTGCGTGTGGCCCCGTCGACCTCGACGTCGTGTTCACCGCCCCCATGCTCATCAACGATTACGACCTCTTGTCGTCGCCCGTCAATTACATTTCTTATCAGGTGCGTTCTACCGATAACAAGGTCCACGATGTGCAGTTTTATTTAGGTGCCAGCACCCTGTTGGCCGTTAATAAGAGCAACCAGCCCACCGTTTCGTCTACCGTTATCAATAAGGGTGTTACCTATCTAAAGACTGGCACCATTGAGCAGCCCATCCTGGCCAAGACAGGCGATGGCATCTGCATCGACTGGGGCTACCTCTATCTTCCCAACATCAATGGCGAGGTGAGCCTTGCCTTAGATGCCGACATCAAGGCCTCGTTCTTAGCCAATGGCACCCTGCCCAAGAGCCATGACCAGCTGGTGAGCCGCAAGCCCGCCACCGCTCCCACCTTGGCCTATATGCACAATTTTGGTTCTGTGGCCCAAGCCTCAAGCTATGCCCTTATCGGTTACGATGAGATTGAAGACATCGAGTATATGTACCACCGCTACAAAGGCTACTGGGCTCATAACGGCAACGTCAGCATTTTCGATCAGTTTGAAAAGCTGAATAGCAGTTACAGTAGCATTATGCAGCGTTGTCGCCAGTGGGACAAGCAGCTCTACGACGATGCCTTTGCTGCCGGCAATGCCAAGTATGCCGAGATATTGTCGGGCTCATACCGCCACGTCATCGCCGCCCATAAGCTGTTTCAGGATAAAGATGGCAACCTGTTGTTCTTCTCGAAAGAGAACAACTCGAATGGTTGCGTCAACACCGTCGACCTCACCTATCCCGAGGCACCCCTCTTCCTTGTTTACAACCCCGAACTGCAAAAGGCTATGATGACCTCTATCTTCGATTATAGCCTGTCGGGTCGCTGGACCAAACCCTTTGCTGCCCACGACTTGGGTCAATATCCTAAGGCCAACGGTCAGGTGTATGGGGGCGATATGCCCCTTGAAGAGGCAGGCAATATGATAACGCTGGCCGCTACCATTGCCAAGCTTGAGGGCAACACCCACTATGTAGACAAGTATTGGGACTTGCTGAAAACCTGGACTGACTACCTCGTAGATAATGGTCAAGACCCCGCCAACCAGCTCTGCACCGACGACTTTGCTGGCCACTGGGCTCATAACGCCAACCTTTCTATCAAGGCTATTATGGGCGTTGCAGGCTTTGCCGAGATGGCTCGCATTAAGGGCGATGCCGCTACGGCCGATAAATACATGGCCAAGGCCCGTGCCATGGCTACACAATGGGAGCAGACTGCTCGCGAAGGCAACCACTATCGTTTGGCTTTCGACCGCCCCAACACCTGGAGCCAGAAATATAATATGGTGTGGGATAAGTTGTGGAACATCAACATCTTCCCCAACAACGCCATGCAGAAAGAGGTAAAGTTCTATCTCACCAAGCAGAACAAATATGGCTTGCCCCTCGACGTCAGAAAAGATTATACCAAGAACGACTGGATAATGTGGACCGCGGCCATGGCCTCTGACAACAAGACATTCTTGAAGTTTGTTGATCCGATATACGATTATATCAACGAAACACAGTCGCGTGTGCCCATTAGCGATTGGTATGACACCAAGACCGGTCTCATGGTAGGCTTTAAGGCACGCTCGGTGATAGGAGGATTTTGGATGAAGGTGCTGGCCGATAAGATGGCCACCGCTCGTAAATAATCTCCCTTACATCCTTCATATAACCCGTGTAACCGCATAGAAAAACCCTATAAAACGAAGCAAAAAAGAAGTGAAATTAGTTCTTAGATATTGCTTACAATAAGCATATACCATATATATAAATACGCGTATAAAAAGATAACTAAGAACTATGTCTAACAGACACTCCTGTGCCGTTTGCTCATGATGGCGGCGCTTGGAGTGTCTGCTTTTTTTGTGCTCACCGTCCCATTATTTGGTTGCTTGCAGAAAAATGTGTAATTTTGCATGGCAGTAGACGAGTAGACAAGTAGACGAGTAGACAAGTAGACAAGCTACTACCCATACTTGTTTAAAGTTGTCAAACGTAAAACAATAACATAAAGAAGCAACCCTACCGTGCCCATTATAAACATCACATCGCTCAACCATCCTGGTGTTGAGATATTTCATTCGCTTACCGAAGCCCAACTGCGCCATCAGGTAGAAACCGAGAACGGACTGTTCATAGCCGAGAGCCCGAAGGTGATACGTGTAGCCCTTGATGCTGGCTACCAGCCCTTGGCCTTGTTGTGTGAAGAGCGACACATCACAGGCGACGCTGCCGACATCATTGCTCGTCACCCACAGATGCCTGTCTATACCGGTACGCGCGACCTTCTTACCCGCATCACTGGTTACAAGCTCACCCGTGGTGTGCTGTGTGCCATGCAGCGGCGCCCCATGCCCACTGTTGAGGCCGTTTGTCGCGATGCCCGTCGTGTGGTGGTAATAGATAACGTGGTCGATACCACCAATATAGGTGCCATCTTCCGTTCGGCTGCCGCCTTGGGCATTGATGCTGTGCTGCTCACCCCCAACTCGTGCGACCCACTCAACCGTCGCTCTGTGCGCGTGTCAATGGGTTCGGTCTTCCTCTTGCCCTGGACGTGGATAGAAGCCCCGCTGACCTCGCTTCACGCCCTTGGTTTCAAGACGACCGCCATGGCCCTTACTGATAAGTCGGTGGCCCTCGATAACCCGCAACTGATGGCCGAGCCTCGTCTGGCCATCATCATGGGCACCGAGGGCGATGGCCTTCCTCACGATACCATAGCCCAGGCCGATTATGTAGTGCGCATACCCATGTCGCATCAAGTCGACTCCCTCAATGTTGCTGCCGCCTCGGCAGTAGCATTTTGGCAGTTGTGTCACAAGTCATAGCTTGTCAACTCGTTAACTCGTTAACTTATAGAAATAATGTCAACAAAAGTAAGAATACACACTACACAGGGCGACATCACTGTTCGCCTGTATGACGAAACACCCCTTCATCGCGACAATTTTATCAAGTTGGCCAAAGAAGGCTACTATGATGGCACACTGTTTCACCGTGTTATAGCCAACTTCATGATTCAGGGTGGCGACCCCGACAGCCGTCAGGCACCCGCTGGAAAGATGTTAGGCGCTGGTGGCCCCGACTATACCATCGCTGCTGAGATACAGCCCGCCCTCTTTCACAAGCGTGGCGCCCTGTGTGCTGCCCGTTTGGGCGACGAGGTAAACCCTAACCGCGAGTCGAGTGGTAGCCAGTTTTACATTGTTTGGGGCGACGTATATAAGCCCGCGCAGCTCAAGCAGATGGAGAAGCAGATGAAGCAAAACCAGGTAACCATCACCTTCAACGACCTCGTTACCTATCATAAAGACGAGATTATGGATATGCGTCGTAACCGCGACCGTGCTGGCCTGCAAGAGATGCAAGACCGACTGATGCAAGAGGCGCAAGACATTTGCAAGGCTAACCCCGTGGGTTTCAGCGCCGAACAGACCGAAGCCTATACCACGCTGGGTGGCACACCACACCTTGATGGCCAGTACACCGTGTTTGGCGAAGTAGAGGAAGGTCTCGACGTAGTAGACAAGATACAGAGCTGCGACACCCTTCCTAACGACCGTCCTACCACCGATATTAGCATGACAGTAGAGGTGCTTGGTTAAAAAGCATTACAAAAGCATTACTTTTGTGAGAAAAACTTTGCAATATAAAAAATAATGACTATTTTTGCAAAAGATATGTAGCGTATTTGTAATAAACAGATATAGCGCCTGTTACGCCTACACCAATCCGTGGGTAAGAAACCTACAGTTTCTATCACCCCAGCAATGCTATGTAGCGTGACAAAAATGATAGATGAAATATAGAAATTAAAAATAGTGATTTGTGTCAGCCTGTGAAGGTTGAGGTTTTAAATGTTATTAATTGTAAGGTTTGGACGGACATTATCCGTTCAATGTGTGAGTCGGGTGGATGTGAATCCGCCCGTTTCTTTTTATCCTACTTAGGTTACCATTGCCATCATGTGTTTACTATTGCACCCGTCCTACCTGTATAATTCATGGATAATTTATGGCAATTTGTGTTTAAGTAAATCGCGCGAAGCGCGAATAATTAATCTATAATTAATGTCCAATTAATGATAATTAACCCGTTGGCGGAATTAATTTAAGTTGATAAATATGAGTAAAAAGTTGCACAT
>USAI01000036.1 GCA_900552675.1 uncultured Prevotella sp. | reverse complement strand
CAATATCGCCTTCTTCCAAACGTTTAAGATTTCGTTCTACGCCATCGACGAGGCGCACTGCATCTCGGAGTGGGGACACGACTTCCGTCCCGACTACCGCAACCTGCGCCCCACCATTAACCGCATAGGCAATGCCCCCGTCATTGCCCTCACCGCCACTGCCACCGACAAGGTGCGCAACGATATCAAGAAGAGCTTGGGCATCAATGATGCCGTCGAGTTTAAGAGCTCGTTCAACCGCCCTAACCTATATTATGAGGTACGGCAGAAGAACAAAGATATCGACCGACAAATCATTAAGTTTATTCGACAACATCCTGGTAAGAGCGGCATCGTTTACTGCCTCTCGCGCAAGAAGGTAGAAGAACTTGCGGCCGTGCTATGTACCAACGACATCAAGGCGGCGCCCTATCATGCTGGCCTCGACTCGGCCACCCGATCGCAAACGCAAGACGATTTCCTCATGGAACGTATCGACGTGATTGTGGCCACCATAGCTTTTGGTATGGGCATCGACAAGCCCGACGTGCGCTTCGTCATACACTACGACATACCCAAAAGTCTGGAGGGCTATTACCAGGAAACAGGACGTGCGGGGCGCGACGGTGGCGAGGGTGTATGCATAGCCTTTTATGCACACCAAGACTTGCAGAAACTGGAGAAATTTATGGATGGAAAGTCGGGCGCTGAGCAAGAAATTGGCCGACTGCTACTACAGGAGACGGCCGCCTATGCCGAGTCGTCGGTATGTAGACGAAAGTTGCTGCTGCACTACTTTGGCGAAGAATATTCGGCCGACAACTGCCACAACTGCGACAACTGCTTGCACCCAAAGGTGAAGACAGAAGGACGAGAGGCGCTGCAAGCCTTTCTGAGCGTGATGGTGGCCGTGAAGCACGAATATCGTCAAGACTATCTGATCGACGTGGTGAAGGGGCGCGCTACCGACGAGGTGGTGTCGCGACATCACGACGAGATTGAAGACTTTGGCGCGGGCGAAGATATGCCCTCGAAGATATGGAACGCTGTGGTGCGACAGGCTATCTTGGCAGGATATATCGCCATCGACATTGAAAACTATGGCACACTGCGCATCACGGCAGCAGGACGTAGATGGCTGAAGCAGCCCACATCGTTCATGATTGTTGAAGATACCGACTTCAGCGCCTACGAAGAAGAGGGCGTCAGCACTGAGGGGGGCGCGCTCGACCCCGAACTATTCTCGATGCTGAAAGACTTGCGCCGTAAGGTGGCTCATAAGCACAACTTGCCCGCATGGGTTATCTTCCACGACATCTCGCTAGAACAAATGGCTACCATGTATCCGATATCGATAGAAGAGCTGCAAAACGTGCAAGGTGTGGGCGCTGGCAAGGCGCGTCGCTATGGCAAGGAGTTCTGCGAACTGATAAAACGCCACTGCCAAGAAAACGAGATTGAACGCCCCGAAGACTTGCGCGTGCGCACCGTAGCGAAGAAGTCGGCAAAGAAGATATACATCATTCGCGAGATTGACAAACAGATACCACTCGACGATATTGCCAGTGCACAGGGACTCGACTTCAGCGAACTGCTCGACGAGATTGAGGCCATCGTGTATAGTGGCACAAAACTGAACATCGACTATTTTCTTGAAGATGTAATGGACGAGGATAAGGTAGACGACATCTACGACTATTTCTCTTCAAGCGAGTCGGATAGCCTTGAAGCCGCCCTTGACGAGTTTGATGGCGAAGATGTGAATGAAGACGAGATACGACTGGTGCGCATCAAGTTTATTAGCGAGCAAGCAAACTAATTGTTTAATTCATAATTTACAATTCGTAATTCATAATTCGTAATGGGGAGGCGCTTGGTTCAAAAATCGAGACTCGTGATGCTGTGCGTGGCTTTGTGCAGCATCTTCTTTTCATGCGGTTCGGGAGCCGATGGCAACAACGAAGCGCATGAACAGGCGCTGATGGCCATTGACGACTCGATAAAACGGCGTAGCCCACAAGCCTTCAGCCTTATTTCTGAAGGCATGAAGAGCGCTACCGACAGTCTCACCTATTATGAATATTGCGCACGTATGGGCACATGGTATCTGCTCTCGGCCACACCCGACAGCATGCAACCATACGTTGATAAGACCTTGGCCTACGCCCTTCGGCAGCCAGCATCAACACGTCGCGATGCCCTTTTGGCGCTGACCTATTCGTGCAAAGCTACGCGGCTGCACAACTTTCATCAGCAGCCCGACTCGGTAACGGCGTTCTACACCCAGGCTTACCATTATCTTATGTCGTCGGGAAACCTCAGCACGTTGCCCGACTTGTGCGGCAACTTGGCCGACGCTTATTATTTTAAAGAAAACTTGCCCGAGGCGGCCCATTGGTATCGCCGAGCATTGTTTCTTGTCGACTCGCTCGCCTTGCCTAAAAGCAAGGACATCACACTGTATCTGGGCTTGGCTCGCATCTACATGAACCTTAACGACTTTCCGTCGTCGCGCAAATATTATGAGCAAACGGAACGCCACTTTAAGGAGATGCAAACAAGCATGCAAGCCTACTTCTTAAACGACTATGGCTCGTATTTTTATTATGCCAAAGATTTTAAAGCGTCGCTGGAACGGTTTAAAACCTTAGAAAAGATGTTGCTGCAAAAGGGCATGGAGCACAACTTTGATATGTATATATGTCGCACCAATCTGGCCGATGTGTATCTCAACTTAGGACAGCTTGACAAGGCACGACGCTATCTGTCTATGACCGAGGGCTATATGCACCGCATGAACGACCCCGTAGCCAACTATTATATCAACACCATAAAGATTGGTATCGCGCTGCAAGAAGGCGATATGCCTACAGTGCAACGCATCTTAGCCACCGAACCCGCTGGCGCCTGCACCGTATATAATATGGTGCATATACGCAATGGCTATCTGCAACAATATTATGCACGCACAGGGCAGTATCGCCAGGCTTATGCCGTAACGGTGGCCGACATGAACATGACCGACAGCATGAACAGCAGCCGAAGCAATATGCGCGCCACCGAAATATTAAACCGCTTTACACAAGACACGCTACGCCTGCACCACGACTTGGCCATGCAGCAGAAAAATGCTTACATCTATCGCACCAACACACTGGTTACGGTGCTGGTATCGGTGGCCATCGTACTGGTGCTGTTGCTGGTGCTGTGGATTGTTATGTCGCGCAAGCAGTTGTTGAAAGGGCGCATGGATATTATGCAACTGAAGCTGTCGAGCGCCCGCAACCGCATCAACCCCCACTTTGTGTTTAACGTGCTAAACAATAATATTATTAATGTGCGCAACGATGCCGCTACCGCTGCCGTGGCCGACCAGCTACAAGACCTGGCTCGGCTCATTCGTGCCAACCTCGATATGTCGCTGTGCATGACGGTGACATTGGCAGAAGAACTGGCTTTCGTTGAACGCTATGTGGCGATAGAGCAACGTATGATGGGCCCCGACTTCCACTTCAAAATCGAGGCCAACCCTCAAGTATCGCTCAACGAGGTGCGCATACCCTCTATGTTCTTACAGATATTGACCGAGAACGCCCTGGTACATGGTCTGAAAGGATGGGATGGCACCAAACGCCTGACCATTGCCGTGCAGCACACCCCTGGCGCCACTACCATCACAGTAACCGACAATGGGCGCGGCTTCGACATACGGTCGGCTCGCCCCAAGAAGCGCACGGGCCTAAGCATCATCACACAAACCATAACGGTGATGAACGAACATAACAAACAAAAAATGCGCTTCAACCTGCGTAACCTTACCAACGATAGCGGAAAGGTTATCGGATGCCAGTCGGCCTTAATCATCCCCGATGGCATGAAGCTCAGTTTAGGAAACTAAAACAGAAGTGTAAAGGCAATAAACAAAAAAAGAAAATATATAAATGAAGAATAATAAAATATATGAAAGCAGTAATTATTGACGACGAGAAGGCTGCGGCCCTCGACTTAGCTCGCCGCCTCGAAGCCTACCCCGACATCAACGTGGTGGGAACAGCGCAAGGTGGCGTTGAAGGCCTTGAACTATTGGCCAAACATAACCCCGACGTGTTATTTCTTGATATCGAGATGCCCGACCTCTCTGGCATCGACTTCCTTGAACGTATGGACCGTCAAAGCAACGGCCGCTGTAAGGTGGTCATGTTTTCGGCGCACGACAAATATATGCTATCGGCCTTCCGCAATCAGGCGTTCGACTTCCTGATGAAGCCTATCGACGATGCCGACCTACGCACCGTGCTACAACGTGTATATGCCTCGCGCAAATATGAGCCCACACCCATCGTGCAGCCCTCGCAAGACGAAAAGTTTTTGATGTACACGGGCGCCGCCGACTTCCGCTTGGTAAACCTTCGCGACATTGGCGTGTTTCAATACAACTCGTCGCAACGTGTGTGGGAGGCCGTGTTAGCAGGCGTCGACCAGCCCGTACACCTCAAACGCACCGTAAACAGCGACTCGCTGCTCACCGCCAGCACCGACTTTATTCAGGTGCACCAAAAATACATTATCAACATGACTTATCTTATCGAGGTAACAGGCAACCAGTGCCACTTCTTCCCCCCATTCGATAACATCGACTATGTAAAGGTGGGACGCCTCTATCGCCGCAAACTCATCGAACGCTTCAGCTGTTTGTAGCGAAAAATATACCTATAAAAGAAACGCTCCCTGCTCGTTTATACTATTGGGCAGAGAGCGTTGTGTTTTGCCTCGTTGCTGCGCATTATTCAAGTTTTGTATTCTTTATTGCTTGCAGCATATCTGAGACCATTTGGGGCGCGTCTTTTTTATATTTATTCAAGAGTTCTTCAAACTCTGTATCACACATGTCCGACTTAAAAGCCTCAACAAGTTTTGTTTCTTTTAGCGCTTCAAGCACAATGTTGCGACGTTTCATGAGCATACGTAAAGAGATGATGCCTTGGTTGTATCTTGGCTTTATTCTTACAAGCTTGCGCATGAGTTCCAAGCCAGGCTCGCCAATATATAGTTCGTTCATCATCGCAATCATATACAACACTTTGGCATCGGGTATTGACATATCAAAGTGTTCACCCAACAATGCATTTATATTATCGGCTTCAGTATATTGTTCTTGCTTGGCCAATGCACGCGACTTGATATAGAGAGCCTCTTGACTATATTGCGTTTGCAATAAAGTATCAGCAAAGGCAATAGCATCTTCGAAATGACATGAATAGAGGTTAAGAAGCGCCATTACGAGAGCTTGTTCCTCTTGGTTAGTCGCGAGTTTATCGCTTATTGTAGCGTTGCTTACGCAACCATATAGCTGTTCGTCGCAGATAACGGTCTCGAAGAATCGCTCCATCAGAATGGTACAATCTTCAAAGTTGCCTTCTGTAGCTTCTTTTTCAATCAGTATAAGATATTGTTTAGCTGCGTTATCATAATCGCCCACCTTTAGATATTCGTATACTGCCTTACCACTTTCTATCTCATTGTCTATGGCCTTTTCATTGTTATATTCTTTGGCATAGTTTAAGATCTCTTGACTTGTTTGTGCTTGATGATGTTTTATGTCTCGCGAAAGAAACAAACCGTTTAGCGAGCGAATACGGCTCAATGCTACATACAGTTGGCCTGGCGCGAACATGTCGTCACTTAAGTCAATATACAAATTGTCGAATGTAGAGCCTTGACTCTTATGTATAGTTATTGCCCATGCCAACTTTAGTGGAAATTGCGTAAAAGTTCCCACTGTTTCTTTTTTCATCTTGCGCTCTTCACGATTGTATTCATACTTTACCGAATCCCATGTGCATTTAGGTATTGTATAAACTTCACCATTAGACAATTCTACCTTTATCTCTTCATTGGTTAGATTATTTATCTTACCAATGGTACCATTAGCCCAACGGTGATATAGATCATTACGCGTAAACATTACTTGGGCTCCTACTTTGAGATGTAAAGATTGTTCTACAGGCAATCTGTTGCGCTCAAAATTTCCTTTTATTGTACCTTCGTACACATATTCTTCAGCATCTATTTCGGCAAGATGTTGGTTATTTATTTCTTTGGCTTTTCTGTTGAGCGAGGTTAGTGTGATATACATCATGTCTTTATCAGTAGGTTGCATGACGCGTTGGTTCAGCAGCGACAGCGATGCTGGTGTTACATTTCCGTCACGCACCTCATTCAGTATGCGTAGAAATATTTGGTCGTTATCTTGTCGATACACTTTCTGAAACTCAATCTTGGCCATGCGCATACGTTTTATAACGTAAGCCTGGTAAAAGAAAAAGTCGTTGACATTGTATATATCATACAACAGCTCGTGCTCGGGGCCTTGACGGATAACAGGAGGTAGCTGGAACATATCGCCCACAAAAATAACCTGTTTGCCACCAAAAGGCATAGGATTTCTCAGCACTTTGCGCATAGTATAGTCGATGGCGTCTAAGATATCACACCTTACCATCGACACTTCATCAATAATGATGGTATCAGCATGAATGAGGGCAAGCCTTCGTGCATCGTTCATTTTACCACATGTGCAAGGGGTGCACACCTCTAATGGCAAGCCAAAGAATGAATGTATGGTTTCGCCGCCAGCAAGTATCGCTGCGATACCTGTGGGTGCAAGGATTATAAACTGTTTGTTAACCACTTGCTGTATGTTGCGCATGAAAGTAGTCTTTCCAGTGCCAGCACGTCCTGTTAAGAAAAAACTGTTGTTAGTATTAGCCACAAGTTCGTATGCCAGCATCTGCTGATGGTTTTGTGTGTCGATGAGGTTCTGTTCCATTTCTATTTCTGCTCTATTGTGTTAACAATTTGGGTGAGACGTGTGTTGTAATCATAGTCAAGAAAACTCTTGTAGCATTGGTTCACCAAGTCGATTGATTTGCTTTTTACGTATTCAAGGTCTAAAGGCTGCTTTTGTGCCTTTAACACTCCGATGAAATAGTCTTGTAGCATATTTTGTGTCTCTTTCTTGATGAAATCGGCATTGTGAAACACATTTTGGTAGTCGTGCTTTTGTATCAGTTCAAGTCGCGTATTGTTGAAGGCATACAGTTCAATGCCGTCAATGTAAGTCCAGTTATGAAACAGCCCTACCTTTTCAACAACGACAATGTTGTTACAAAACCTGATACCACGATAGTATCTGTTGCCAGCATTGCTTTCGTATTCTTCACAGATGAACATCTTTTGACCTTCATCCCACACGGGAGTCTTAACGCGTGGTGAACCGTACTCTGGCAGAATGTTGTCGAACAATTCTTTGTTGATAGCTTTGTTTAGTGATGCCATATTGTTATGTCTTTTATGTTGTTTA
This sequence comes from uncultured Prevotella sp., assembly GCA_900552675.1. Lineage (GTDB taxonomy): Bacteria > Bacteroidota > Bacteroidia > Bacteroidales > Bacteroidaceae > Prevotella. The sequence continues at coordinate 14,068 of USAI01000036.1, read as the reverse complement.
TGCAAGTTGTTTTTGGTTTGTTTCTTCAATCATTTGGCGTGAATAGGCAAGAATCTCTTGCTCGTTTACATGCTCGCCCAAGGCTTTGGCAGTGCTTTGAATGTAGTCGGTAAGCATGAGGATGCTTTGCTCTTTGGCAAATCTTTCGCTGAAGCAATGCCAATTGTAACCTCCCCAATCTTTCTTAGCGATAATCTTCGCCTTCTTGCCATCCCAGCAGAACAGTGTGATGCCATTGAGGAAGGTATGGGCATAGCCTACGCCAATGTCGTAGAACACGGCAAGCCGGTTTGAAAAGCGTATCGCTTTAAAATAGGTATTACCAGCGTTTGATGTGTGGCCGAGAGTAAGATATATATTCTTCTCTGCATTATACGTCAGTTGACTTCCTGATAAAGCGGGGAGGGCTGAGGCTGTTACCTTTGTGAGTGCTCTGCTGTTCATCTCTTTCTTTGTTTTTTGTTTTACCTTCCACCCATTTCTTTGCAGCGCCAAACAACGGGGTGATTTCGTTGATTGACAATGCAAAGATAGAGGATAAATCAATGGAAAACAATGAAATAAAGTGAATGAATGGTTCCCAACGTTTAGGAACCATTCATATTAGTAAAAATGGGGCTATAATAGTTCTTCAAATAGGGTATTCAACAACTAAACCATATTTCCTATAAAAACCTTATTTGGTGTAATAGCCTTTCAAAATAAGGCTTTCGACAACGCGTTGCCGAAATTGCAGATAGCCAAAATGGTTGTAATAGCCCTTCAAAATAAGGCTTTCGATAACTGGTGGTGGAATTCAAGTTGGTGACGAGTTGTTGTAATAGCCCTTCAAAATAAGGCTTTCGACAACCAGTTGTCAACTATGAACGTTGTAAATGCAGTTGTAATAGCCCTTCAAAATAAGGCTTTCGACAACTTATGCGTTATAACATTTTCTTTTTCAATGACTTTAATTAAATCAATCTTCATAAATATATATAAAATTATCATTGATAAATGGTTGCAAATATAACAAAAAAATATTAGATGCGCATAACTTTACTATTTTTTGTCGCCAGTGTTTATATGTTCATGTGCATAAACACTGGCGACGTGAGTTATTCCACTTCGGCATATTCGTCAAAGAGGTCTTTCATCCTTGCTGCTATTTGTGGTAACGTAGTGATCTCTAATATACCCTTTTCTGGATAGTCGTTATGCTCAAACGCATTTCTCACCTTACCCAGCACAAATTTTTGCCGTTCTGTTAGATTGGTGTGTTTACACAATTCGTCAAGAACGTCTTTGAATTGAACCTTTTCTTTGTACATTAGACCAGGAGATTTTGAATACGTCCATTTTTCCAAATCTAAGACAAGTTTCGCCATTTCAGGTCTACATTGGTCATATTTCTGCAACTCCTTATCAATATCTTCTTTTGAAACGATGTTGTCCTCAATCAAGTCTAAGAGGTTGCAAATTCGGTTATCGTTGGCAATGACAAAGAAGTCGCCATAGTTTTTGGGCTTCATGCTTTCCGACTTTATGGTGTACACCTTACCCTTCTTTTCAAACCTAAATATCATAGGCATCAGTTGCGACAAGATGCCTTTATCACCCTCAGGTGTAATGTCATTAAGACAGAATCGTTCACCGTTATAGTCGGCAAAGTTTGTGAGCGCCTTCTTCGCCAAGATAAAGAGCAACGTGTCTTGCACCTTAAAGCGACGTATAGTTTTCTCACATTTCTGATATTCGTTACGAGCATTGCTTAAACGCTTGTCAAGAATTTCTTCAATATCAACTGCTGATATCAAAGAACGCCCTCTGTCGTTAGAAGTCTTCCTCGTAAACCACTGGCGATATTTTTCTATACATTCCTTGCGTCTACCCCATAGTGCTTCTCGTTCTTCAACAGAAGTGTATGTGCTACATAGACAATTTTTTCTATCTGTCTCACATTTCAGCATGTCAATATATCTGTAATTGCGCTGCCATGAATAGAAATGCTGCACATTGTCGTGTAACACCCGTTTTTGGTATTCGCCAATTAAGAAGGTGATGTTTGCATTGTCAAAGTCAATGTCTGCCATTTCAGGAAGAGTTTTCAGATGAGCCTTTATCTCATCGTCAAACATCTGTCGCGGTAGTTCTATCGCCATATCATCAGTATAGGCGTTGCCAAGTGCTTCTTGGGTAGGAGCACTCCACTTACTTTGTGCCCTATTTATAAACGGCACGTTAACAGCTTTACCCATTGCCACCTTCTTTTGTATGGTCGAAAGATAACTTTCTCGTTCGGCGAGATATCTTTCGTAAAAGTCGATGGTATTGTCAGGAATAGAGCGAGCAAACACCTTATGCAAGAAGGGATGACATGTGTGAGGGTCGGTACCCAGCAGATGTGCCTTGACAAACAACGCTTTAAACTGCTGGCGTGCTTCATTCATTCCGCCACTATCGTATACAGCCAATGATGCCTGTAAAACCCGATAGTTTAGCCCCGTGAGTTTGTCTGTTCCATTGCAGAGTGTAGGCTGTAATTTCACGATATCTTCGGCAAGGAAACTTGCAAGCTTGCCTCGTTGTATCTGTCTGAAGCCACGTTTACCCATACGATTGTCGTTAGCGTTTACCGCTTCGCGGTCTTCACGTAAACGTTCCAAGCGTCTTTCAGTGTCGTGCAACATTTCGTCAATGTTTTTCTTGATAAAGATATTCACATCTTTACCCTGAGCGCAACCATTTACAATATCAAGCACTTTTTGCGGAATGTCTTCCTCTGCAATGCCGAAGCTGGCAATGTTATCTTTATTCACGGCACCTTGTTTTAATGCTTCAAACAGTCGACTATAATTGGCGCATACTGTTTTAATGCGTTTTTCGGTAGCTTGGTTACCCAGCAAGATAGCATGAAACATCATTGCAGGAAGCTCAAATATGCTCATTCTACAGGTAGGCGCCTTCTTGCCCACATACCATTTGCCGCCTTTTTCAGTTATTGTAGGCAGCGAGTTGGTATCAGTAAGCAACATCTCTATTTTGTTGTTCTCTAAGATGTAGTGGGTGTAAGTATCTACAATGTAGGGATAGTTGTTGGGGTCGGCATCGTCGCGTTTTACGTTTTCAAAGTCGCGTATCGCAACACCCGTATTGGCGAAGGTGCCGACTTCACTCTTACGCAAGTCTTCCATCTCGTCAATGCGCCCAAAACCATTAAGCGCATGTTCAATAACACGCACACGGTTAATGCCATCTATACAGTTCTTTTCAGCATTAAACAAATAGCGTAACTTACCCATATTTACATGAAAACGTATACCGTTGAACCACTTACAATAATCAATATACTGTAATGCCAACTGTGCAAAGCGGTCATTATGACGTAAGAAGAGCACCTCGTTATGGTCAGAAGATGTTACTCTGAAACGTGATTGATCGCTTGGCGACAGCGTATCAAACAATTCTTTCGGGCAGCGTTTCATCTCGTTAATCATATCCATAGCTATCGACATATTGTCTTTTTGCGAGTGTATGCGGTCTTTGGGTAAGACAATGCTATGGATACCCATTGAGCGCACAAGCATCTTACGTGCTGCCGACTGTGGTTCGAATTTTTGTATAGCAGGGAGTTGCTGAGCGAACAAATTGATATACTGCTTATCAAGCAGCAAGCAAATGAGCACAGCTACGCCAACACCCGACAGGTGAAGCGTATCAGGGTTGGCATCACCATTGTTATCAACAAGGCTGAAGAAGAAACGAGTATTAGATTGTGGCCTTTTTCTACTATCAGGTTCCCACTCAATTTTATATCTGTGGTTTTGGATAAATGCCAGTTCTTCTGTCGTATAACCATATCTTTCTTTCATATTGCGTAGGGCTACGTCATAATACTTGTTTAACATAGTGGCAAGTATCTGCTCACTACACCTTAGGAACTTACTGTTATCATCCCAACATTCATCATGTAACATATAATGCGTAGTGGTGTCTCTGTATTTTTTAACCACTCTGAATAGGCAGTTAAGCACATCGAAAACATCGTCACTGTTTACTTCAAGACGGTTTTGCTGATATTTTTTGTTTTTATGTGTACGTTGATTTTCGGCCATGATTTTCAAAAAAGGAAAATAGGCCATGAGCTTATCAATGATGAGGGCTGTCTTCTCGGGCGCTTTTTGTATACTATTGTTCTTATAGTTGATGTATAACATCACAGAGTGCTCCCATAAATTTTCTCTTTTGTCCTTTTCTTTACCGTTTTCGTCGTAACAAGGTATATCTTCTATATCAGCGAGTTTTTGAATATGGTCAAGAACTGTTTGTACGTTCAGCAGTGCCATTACTGAGTAGGTGCCGAAAAACTGTTTCTTCTGTTCAATAATTGTAGGAATATTCATAATCAATGGCTTTAGATTTTTATTATTCGTTTTTGTAGTTACAAAAATACGAAGAAAACAAATGCAATGATTGCTTTTCTTTATGTTTTTTGCGTTTTACTATTTTTGTTATACATGTTAATGTCGTGGTCGGTTGTTCCGATGTTGACAATGCAAAGATATGAAAACAAAAAGACAGAAACAAGAGAATAACACAAAGCAATGGTTCCCAACATTTAGGAACCATTGCTGTGTGTGCATTTTATTGTTTTTCGTCGTTGGAAGTATTATAACGTTGGTACATATTTTTTATTCTTTGTTCGAATAGTTGTCTTACCTCTAATGGCTCTATAACCTCTAAGCCTGCTCCCATTTGTAGAACCGAACCGATAAACTCGTTGTTAATTTCGACATGAAAGAAAAAGTCACCGTATTTGCCATCCTCGTGTTCTCCATACTGTATAGCAACTTTTCTACTGTTATGTAGAGGTTTGGTGTTTATCAAGTTAAATATATTTTTGTTATGAGCACGTATACGCACATCAACAGCATTGCCAGTTCCCATTTGACTTACTCCAACTTTATCCTTAAAAAAATTCTTATAATATTTTTTAGGGGCTGATTGATATTTAATGTTGGGTTTCTTAACAGGTTCTCCTTGTATTCTGTCAACAGCTATATCAAAACACCATTCTGGTTTCTTTCCCTCTGCCAAACCAAATAAATGCCAACGTCCATTATATTCACGTATATGTTGAGGGTGAAATATTAATTGCATGGTATCTTCAGCAAAGGGTTTGTAGTTGATAGCCAACACCCATTTATTCTTAATGGCTTCATATAGTGAGGGTAACATCTCAATATTAACAACATTTCTATCTATGCTCGATGTTAAAAGTTCGTCACCTTGCTTTTTCTTCTGATTTATTTCCCATAAGTCTTTTGTGCTGTTAAAGAAGTAGTCGAGCCAAGCTGTTGGGAAAAAGCCTGCTGAGTCTTGGCAAAACTCCCAATATCTTTTTAGGTCATCAATAGCTACTGCACTATACAGTTCAACAAGAGGGTCTTTGTCCTGCCCCACATATCTAAATTGTTTGTTTTTATTATTGCCTTGCTCTTCAATACATTCATTATTACCAACGGCTTTTCTTATCTCTTCAATTACCTCAGGAAAGGCCTTCTTCAATTCACCGTAGCCAGTACATTTGCTTTGTGCAATCATACCTTCTTCTAATAGCTCTTTTTCCTTCGGAGACAAAAAATCGAGTAATACATCTTTGTACGTAACCCATTCGCCACTAATGAGTCTTTTGTATATGATATTAACAAACTTTGAAAATTTATCATACCCCTTGAATATATTCTTTTTAGACATATTGTGCGCGTTTAGATTGTTTTGTTATATTCAATGCAAATATACAAATATTTTACGTAAACACCTCTTTTGTTATTGGGATAAGAAATATAAAATAGTTTTTCATCTTTACCTATCCTTTAATATTATATCTTTGTGACGATTTATCAGTAAATAAGACTGAATTTGTTCTTCTGAGGTTTGCCTAAACTAATAGTTTTCGGTAACTTTGCATACGTAATTAAAACAATCAATGCTAACATAAATTAATCAACGAATGAACAAATCTTCTTTTATCTACCAATGCGCCTTCGCAGCAATGGGTTTCTTGGGCTTTGCTGCAACGCAAGCCCAAGGCACAGCGAAGGCTACCAACACCGACTATACAAAGTATGTTGACCCCTTTGTGGGCAATGCCGATAATGGCCACACCTTTCCTGGTGCGTGCAGCCCCTTTGGCATGATACAGGCCAGCCCTGTAACGGGCGGTGTGGGCTGGCGCTACTGTGCCGAATATGTTTACAGCGACTCTCTCATCTGGGGTTTCACACAAAACCATCTTAACGGGACAGGTTGTATGGACCTTGGCGACATTCTTGTCATGCCGTCAACTGGGCAGCGCACCCGCTCGTGGGATGGCTATCGCTCACGCTTCAGCAAGAAACAAGAGTTTGCCTCGCCAGGCTACTACTCGGTATATCTCACCGATGCCAAGGTGAAGGCCGAACTTACCACCACGCCTCACGTGGCGTTCCACCGCTACACCTTCGACAGCGCCGACTCTACCTCAGTGCTCATCGACCTGCAGCACGGCCCATCCTGGAACGAGAAGCAATATCACTCGCAGGTGAACCTTTGCGAAACCCATTGGGAAGATGCACAAACGCTGGTGGGCCATGTGCAGAACACGGTGTGGGTGAAGCAAGACTACTTCTTCGTACTGAAGTTTAACCGCCCCGTGGCCAGCCACATCACACTGGCCAAAGCTGCCGACACCGAGAAGGGCGACCGCATTGTGGCCACCTTTGAAGGCATTGACCAGGGCGAGCAGCTGCTGATGAAGATTGCCATGTCGACCACCAGCATTGATGGCGCCAAGAAGAACTTGGCTGCCGAAGTGCCTGACTGGAACTTTGCTGCCACGCGCCGCGCCGCTCACGACGAGTGGAACGCCTACCTGCAGCGCATTGATGTAGAGGGCACCCTCGACCAAAAGAAAAACTATTATACCTCGTTCTACCACGCCCTCATTCAGCCTAACCAGATTGCCGACGTTGATGGTATGTATCGCAATGCTGCCGACCAGATTGTGAAGGCCGAGACGGGCAAGTTTTATTCTACCTTCTCGTGCTGGGACACCTACCGCGCCGCTCACCCCTTCTACACCATCGTTATGCCCGACCGTGTTGATGGCATGGTTAGTTCGCTGGTTGAGCAAGCCGAGGTGCAGGGTTTCCTGCCCATCTGGGGCTTGTGGGGCAAAGAAAACTATTGTATGGTGGGCAACCACGCCGTATCAATCGTGGCCGAGGCTTACCACAAAGGCTTCCGTGGTTTTGATGCCGAGCGTGCCTACCAGGCCGTGAAGAAGACACAGACAGTGTCGCACAAACTGAAGAGCGACTGGGAAACCTACATGAAGTATGGCTATCTGCCCACCGACCTCATCAAAACCGAGTCGGTATCGTCGTCGCTCGAGTCGATGTACGACGACTATTGCGCTGCCGACATGGCGCGCCTGATGGGCAAGAAAGACGATGCACAATATTTTACGCGCCGCGCCCAGTTCTATAAAAACCTGTTCGACAAGTCGACAGGCTTCATGCGTCCCCGCCTTGCCGATGGCTCTTGGCGCACACCCTTCGACCCCAGCAACCTTGCTCACTCAGAGAGCATTGGCGGCGACTATACCGAGGGCAACGCTTGGCAATATACCTGGCAGGTGCAGCACGACGTGCCAGGACTGATCAAGCTGTTTGGCGGCAACAAGCCGTTCATGAAGAAGCTCGACCAGTTCTTCTCACTGAAGCTTGAGAGCAATATTGCCGACGTTACGGGCCTCATTGGCCAGTATGCTCATGGCAACGAGCCGTCGCACCACGTGGCCTACCTCTATACCTTGGCAGGACGCCCCGAGCGCACCCAAGAGCTGATACGCGAGATATTCGACACCCAGTATCGCCCCACCGTCGACGGCCTTTGTGGCAACGACGATTGCGGCCAGATGTCGGCTTGGTATATGCTCTCGGCCATGGGCTTCTATCCCGTCAACCCCGTCAGTGGCCAGTATGTGTTTGGTGCTCCGCAGATGAAGAAGATAACCGTGCATCTGCAAAACGGCAAAACCTTTACGGTGATAGCCGATGGTCTGTCGGCCGAAAACAAATATGTTGAAAGCATCACCCTCAACGGCAAGAAGCTGAAGACCAATTACATCAACCATGCCGACATTATGAAGGGCGGCACGCTGGTGTATAAAATGAGAAAATGAATTATGAATTGACCTTGTGGTACCTACCACCACTTAACGAGCTTACCATTCCGCTCATTTCTAACTGAAAGAGCAGAGCAAGCACTTTATTTACAGGAAGACCTGCACGTGTGGCAATAATGTCGATGTGCAGGTCGTTTTCTTTTGTTAGCACATCGAGCACACCCTGCGCCCCATTGGGCACCTTGGCGGTTGAGGCCGACGTAGCCCCTAAAACAGAAGCGCCCATTGAAGAAGCAGCATTTGAAGAAGCACCATTTGTAGCAACTGTTTCTTTCATATCTTCCTCCCACGCCATTGCTTTCAAGATATCTTCGGCCGAGGTTACCAGCCCCGCCATATTGTCGCGTATCAGGCGGTTACAGCCCACCGAGTAAGGGTTATTGATACTTCCAGGAAAGGCAAACACATCGTGCTGATACGATTGTGCCAATCGGCACGTTACCAGTCCGCCACCATGTTCAGCACTTTCCACCAATAGTGTAGCCGCCGACATACCTGCCACAATGCGGTTACGTTGTAAGAAATTGCGTTTATCAATTTTCGATTGCGAGAAGTATTCGGTTAGCAGACCTCCATTCTGCATCATCAGCGTTGCCTCTTTGCGATGTCGGGTAGGATACAACGTGTCGAGCCCGTGCGCCAAAACCGCCACCGTGGGCAGCGCATGGTCAATAGCCTGTCGGTGCGCCATGATGTCAACACCATAGGCCAGTCCGCTCACAATCAGTATATCTGGGCACAACTGCTTCAGCCGAGCCGTTAGCTGTGCTATGCAGTCGGCAGCATAGGGCGTAGCCTTTCGTGTGCCCACTATGCTGATGCAGTGTTTAGCGTTAAGGTTAGCGTTGCCTTTAAAGAAGAGGGCCAGCGGAGCATCAAAACAAGCTTTCAGCCGCTGCGGATAAGCCTCATCGGCCAAGGTGATGATGCTGATGTTGTTATCTTGTGCAAAGCGCATCTCCTCGTCGGCGCGCTTTAGGTGCTCGTCGGTATGTGCGAAGGCCGCCAGCAACCGTTCGGGCATGTTGGGTGCCAACTGCTCGGGGTGTGCGTGCTGCTTCACAATATCGGCCATTGAACCCCACGCGTTATACAGCTCGCGCAGCACCGTTATGTTATGATAGCCCATGCGCGATAGTGCCAGTGCGCAGCGCCTTTCGTCAGCGTTCATCTGATTGTTTTGCTTCGTTTATCTCTACCTCTTTCACTTTTTTAAACAGGTCAGAGGCAAACACCAGGTCGTTTAGCTTCTTGTTGGTCGACCCCATCACATCGTCTTTTGTTCCTTGCCATTCTTTATGTCCTTGATAGATGAAAAGAATGTTGTCGCCGATGCCCATCACCGAGTTCATATCATGCGTATTGATGATGGTGGTCATGTTATATTCTTTTGTGATGCCGCTCAACAGTTCGTCAATGACCAGCGAGGTGCGTGGGTCAAGACCCGAGTTAGGCTCATCGCAGAACAAATATTTGGGGTTAAGCACGATGGCACGAGCTATGGCCACACGTTTCTGCATACCGCCCGATATCTCGCCCGGAAACTTCTGTTGAGCATCGATAAGGTTTACGCGGTCAAGACATTCTTGTGCGCGATGCACACGCTCGCGATAGTTCATGTTTGAGAACATATCGAGGGGGAACATTACGTTTTCCAGCACCGAGAGCGAGTCGAACAGCGCCGCACTTTGAAAAATCATGCCCATCTCGCGACGCATATACACCTTTTCGTGTTTCGACATCGACACAAAGTCGCGACCATCATACAGCACATGGCCCTGTGTAGGTTCCAGCAGGCCCACAATATTTTTCATGAGCACCGTCTTTCCGCTACCACTCTGGCCGATGATGAGGTTTGTCTTTCCATCCTCAAATCGTGCGTTGATGTCTTTCAGCACCTCTTTGTCGCCAAAGCTCTTATATAAATGTTGTATCTCTATCATGATCTGTATAGGCGCATGGCCCGTTTTTACGTTACAAAAAGTGTTTAATAATGCTTACGACAGTACCTGTGTGAGGAACACGTCAGAGAAGAGAATGAGCACACTCGACGACACTACCGCATCGGTCGATGCCTTGCCCACCTCTACCGATCCGCCCTCGACGCTGTAGCCGAAGAACGACGACACGCTGGCAATGATGAAGGCAAAGAAGAGGCTCTTGATGATACTCATCCACATAAACCACGAGTTGAACGAGTGTTGCAAGCCCAGCGTCAAGTCGTCGGGCGGCAGAATATGTCCTATATATGCGGTGCCGTATGCGCCGATGATGCCTGTGGCTGATGAAAAGATAACGAGAAACGGCATGATGGTAACCAATCCTAATATCTTGGGCAGAATAAGATAGTTGGCCGAGTTGACGCCCATAATCTCCAGCGCATCTATTTGTTGCGTCACGCGCATGGTGCCCAGCTCAGAGGCAATGTTCGACCCCACCTTGCCAGCCAATATCAAGCACATGATAGAACTTGAAAACTCGAGCAGCAAGATTTCGCGCGTGGTATATCCCGACACCCAGCGTGGCATCCACGGACTTTGAATGTTCAGCTTCATTTGTATGCAGATAACGGCACCAATGAAGAACGAGATGAGCAGCACAATGCCGATAGAGTCGACACCCAAGGCCGACATTTCTTTAATATATTGTTTAAAGAACATGCGCATGCGTTCGGGGCGAGCAAACGAGCGGCCCATCAGCATGAGGTATCGGCCCAGTGTGGTGAGATATTTGATAATTAACATATTCAGTTTGGTTTTTTAAAATTTTCGTATGTCATTGCCCTGTCGTTAACAAACACAGGTATATGTGTGACATATGATGCAAAAGTACGACAAAAAACCGAAACTGCAAGCATTAGTATAGTTTTTTAGATATTATTTTTGCCGAAAAGCGGAAAAGCAGTAACTTTGCACAACTGACTGCTGCTTTTGGCATTTGCCACACAGCACGCCAGCAACAAGCATCACACGACATGAACGAAACAGCAAATAGCAACCCCACAGCCACTGGCCACAGCATGGTGCTGCGCACCGAAGGACTGGTGAAACGTTACGGCAAACGCACCGTGGTGAACGATGTGTCAATTAATGTGCGCCAAGGCGAGATTGTAGGCTTGCTCGGCCCTAACGGTGCTGGCAAGACCACCTCGTTTTATATGACCACGGGCCTCATTGTTCCTAATGGCGGACACATATATCTTGACGACGAAGACATTACCAACTATCCCGTGTATAAGCGTGCGCGGGCAGGCATTGGCTATCTGCCTCAGGAGGCCAGCGTGTTTCGTAAGATGAGCGTTGAAGACAATATTTTGTCGGTGCTTGAGATGACGAAGCTGTCGCGCCCGCAACAGCTTGAGAAACTTGAGAGCCTGATTACCGAGTTTCGCTTAGGCAAGGTGCGCAAGAACATGGGCGACCAGCTGTCGGGTGGCGAGCGCCGCCGCACCGAGATAGCGCGCTGTTTGGCCATCGACCCTAAGTTTATCATGCTCGACGAGCCCTTTGCGGGTGTCGACCCCATTGCTGTGGAAGACATTCAGCACATTGTGTGGCGACTGAAGTATCGCAACATCGGTATCCTTATTACCGACCATAATGTGCACGAAACCCTTACCATTACCGACCGTGCCTACCTGTTGTTTGAGGGCCGCATCTTGTTCCAGGGCAACCCTGAAGAGCTGTCGCACAACAAGATTGTGAAAGAAAAATACCTCGGCACCGACTTTGAGCTGAAGAAGAAAGACTTCCAGCTCATTGACGAGCAGAAACGTGCTCGCGAACGTGAGGAGGAAGAGAAGTACGGACGAAGATAAAAAAAGATACACCCCTTACCTCAAATAATGAGCGTTGAGGTAGGCGTTAAAGCGCTTGCGATAATTGTCGCCAATGGGTAGGAACACATCGTCGCCCATGATGATGCGGTTCTTGTTTACCTCTTGTATCTTTTTTAGGTTGATAATATATGATCGGTGTATGCGCATAAAGAGGCTGTCGGGCAGCCAGTCTTCAATGCGCTTCATGCTCAGCAGCACCACCAGCGGCTTTTGCCCTTCAAGGTATATTTTAAGATATTCGCTCATGCCCTCAATATACACAATGTCGGGCAGATGCACACGCACCACACGGTGTCCTGTTTTCAAGAACACGGTGTCGGCCTCGGGTGTGTCGGCCTCAACCTGTGTGTCGTCGGCATGGCTGTGCTCAAGGTCGAAGAGGCGCTTCACCTTGAGGGCAGCACGCATAAACTCGTCAAGGCCGAAGGGCTTCAACAGATAGTCGACAGCGTTCACCCGAAACCCCTCAATGGCATATTCACTATAAGCCGTGGTAAACACCACGTAGGGTGCTTCGGTTTGCAGCGATCGCACAAAGTCGATGCCGTTCATATCGGGCATATTAATGTCAACAAAAATTAGGTCTACCAGCGTGGCGTCTAACAGTTCGCGGGCCTCATCGGCACTAAGGCATGAGCCCACAAGGTGCAAGAAGGGCACACTATCTACATAGGTGGCCAACTGCTGCAGGGCGAGCGGCTCGTCGTCGACAACGACACATCTTATCTGATTAAATTCTTGCATCTCTTTTATTCTTTTTTTTTAGGACGTTAGGGTTTTTATTTTTTCTCTGTCATATCGGTAAAAGGCATCTCCAAGCGTATGCTGAATTGTTCCACATCGTTGCAGATGTCAAGTTTAAAGCTATCGCCATAAATCAGCTCCAGGCGTCGGCGCACATTGCGCAAGCCCACGCCCCCTTTTTCGCTGGCTTGGCGTGGGTGGTTACTGTTTCGACACGTAAACACTACGCGGTCTTGCTGCAATACCAAATCAATATTGATAAACGAAGGCTCCTTGTAGCTAATGCCGTGCTTGAAGGCGTTCTCAACGAAGATGATAAACACCAGGGGCGGAATTTGCTTGTCGGGCACCTTGTCGGGCACCGTCGATGTAATTTTTACATGACCTGCATAGCGCATACGCATCAGGTTTGTATATTTTCGCATGAACACTATTTCGTGCTGGAGCGACACCGTAGGGCTGCTGGCCTCGTATAAAATGTAGCGCATGAGCGACGACAGTTCGCGTATGGTGCTTTTGGCCAGCGCGGGGTTGATGTCTACCAGCGCATGAATGTTGTTCAGCGTGTTCATCAAGAAATGAGGGTTTACCTGATAGCGCAGATAGTCGCGCTGCTGGGTCAGTATCAGCTTCTCACGTTCCTGTTGGGCGTTAGACTCGGCTCTCGTCTTATAATATAGCTTTATACTGAGGTTCATGCCCATCATGAGCACGGCCAGCACCGCGTTTACCACTATCATTTGGTCGGTAAAAAACGAAGGCAACGTGTCTCGGCCAAGCACGCGCTGGTCGTAAAGAAAGGGGCGCGCCAGTATGTGTATGGTAAGAAAGACAGCCAATAGCGCAAGCGAACAGCCCAGATATTTTTGGGGCCTATTTTTGTAAATAACCAGTGGTGCCAACAGCCTGTCGTGCACCATGAAGGCCATTAAAAAGATGGTTGAATAGGTCCACGAGTGCAGCAGCTCAGGAAAAGGAAAGCAGCCCTCATCAATATTCAGCATACGCACATACAGATTGATGGCTGGCCCCAGAAACACCATTGCCCAAACGGCGGTGTAAACAGCGCCTTCGCTCTTTCCTATGGTGGTGAGCAGGCGCTTGGCCACAAGTTTCCATTTGTCAGTAGTAGCGTTATGCATTGTATTTATTTTTCTTTCTGTTTTTGCAAAATTAGTTATTTTTCTTTTAAATCATGCGTTACCCACATTAATTTGCGTATCTTTCCTCTATAAAACAAAAATGAATATCTCCGCAAAAGGTAACTAAACATCAGT
>USAI01000035.1 GCA_900552675.1 uncultured Prevotella sp. | reverse complement strand
ATTGTTCAAGCATGTTCATAATGCAAAGATACAAAATACTATGAAACTAAAAAAAACTCCCCAGTATTTTTCCACTGAGCCTTTTTCAATCAATGGCTACTTTATCAATCATTGGCAACACCGCTATCATTGGCAACACCGCTATATCCTTTAAAAAATATCTTTAGGCGGTATGGAAGCAGCACGGCAATAAGCTTGATAACAACGGGCTGCAATAATGTAAACACATATATAAACAATGTAAAGCAGCACCACATCAAAAGCAGTAAAGGTGATGCCACTGAGTGTAGCACCAGGCCAATGGGCAATGGTGGTTAACGATTGGTTTAACCATACAACAAGATGCGAGAGAAGTGCCGCTAATGCTGATGAAAGCCAAGCGAAGAAAGAGATGGCATGCACTGGCACAAACAAAAACAATAAGGTAACAGGAATGATAACCGATACCAACGGCACAACAACCATATTGGTAAGAAGAAAATAGCACGAAAACTGCCCAAAGCAATAAAGCGTGATAGGCGCTACACCTATCTGTGCCGCTAACGACACGGCCCATAAGCTATACAAGGCTTGCACAAGGCGCCATCGACCCAACGAGTGGGGCAACATAAACACAATAAACTCGTATAGCGGACGATAAAGGACCAAGATAGCGGCTACCGCCATAAACGACATCTGAAAACTGACATCCCACAAACAAAGCGGATTGGCACATAGCATAATAATGGCGGTAAGACAAAGGCTGTTGAGCGATACAGGTTCGCGCCCAAGCACTACACCCCACGTGCAAAGGCTCAGCATAACAGCAGCACGCGTCAAGCTGGTAGGCATGCCTGCCACCAACACATAGGCCCACACCGTTGTGAGCAACAACACATAGCCCAACACATTTCCACGCCTACCTAACAAACCCTGACGCGCTCGGCCACCACGTTTTTTAAAGCAAACCAACATCAACAACAACGTAACAACGCTGAGGTGCATGCCCGACAATGCCAACACATGCGACGCACCCGTGGCAGCATACAGCGCCTTTACCTGTGCCGACAATGCCGACTTATCGCCCAGCGTCATGGCTGCTGCCACAGCCGCCGCATCAATATTTATCTGGTAGGCATCAAGCTTTTGCAGCAGACGTTGCCTAAACAACATGGCTGATAGGCGCAAACGCAAGAAATGGCTTTCAGCTTGCAAGTCGATGACAACAGGTTGCCATTGGTCTGACATCACAAAGGTTTGTGCCACATAGCCATGCACCTGCATCCAGCGCACATAGCTGAAGTGGTTGCCAGCAGCAAACGGTTTCGGAGCCTTGAGTGTTGATGTAACCTGAATGCCATCATTCACGCCCAAACGTTCGGCAGCTGCATCGCGTAAGAACGAGGCCCTAACTGTGCCTCCATGCCACTGTTTGCTAAGCAAATATAAGTCGCACTGTACCACCTTTTCTTTTTTCACAGGCGTCGACGTTACCACCGCCTGATAAGTTATAGGCTTTGAAGACAATAATGCTTGTTGGCGCAATTCATACACCGCTGTCCACCAGGCGCCCAGCGTTGCCACAGTAACCATAAAGAACGCCCCTTGCACCACTGGCTTATGACGCAGTAACAAGGCGCACAGCAACGATAAGGCAGCAATTCCTCCCCATAGCCAGTGTGTTACGGCTATCGCATCGCCCACCACAATACCTAATACAAGCACAATGGCCAGGCGCAAGAAAGGCACCATCTGTATTCTACCGTTTACTGTCATTATGCGTTACAATTTACTTCCTTCCAGCAGTTTAGGACAAACATCGGCCAAACCACAAGAGGCACAATGCGGTGCACGACTGGTGCATACATAACGTCCGTGCAGCAACAGCCAGTGGTGCGCATGCGCTACATCTTCTTTCGCTATATGTCGTACCAACTCCTGCTCTACCTTCAACGGCGTATTTGCCGTCTTGGGCACCAACCCCAATCGATGGCTCACCCTATACACATGCGTGTCGACAGGCATCTTCGCCTTGCCAAAGGCCACTGCCTGAATAACGTTGGCAGTCTTTCGGCCCACGCCAGGCAGCGTCAGCAGTTGATCAAAGCCTTCGGGCACCTCGCCCTCATAGCGCTCTACAAGCATGCGCGCCATCGCTACCAGATGTTCTGCCTTAGCGTTAGGATACGACACGCTCTTCACATATTCATACACCTCATCAACCTCAGCCTTTGCCATTGTATCGGCATCAGGAAAACGTTTGAACAGTTCGGGCGTAATTTGGTTTACCCGTTTGTCGGTGCATTGTGCGCTCAACACCACTGCCACCAGCAGTTGGAAGATACTGCCAAACTGCAGTTCGGTGCTCACATTACCCGTGTGTTGTCTGAAATAGTTGACGACATAGGCATAACGTTCCTTCTTTCTCATCTTTCTTCTCTACCCTATTTGCGTTTACATTCGGCTCTTTCTCTTGCATCGTCACTATCAAAAAAAGGCAACGCGAAACTGTTCACGTTGCCTTTCTCTATTGTGATGTTGCAATGTTGCGAACCCACTTATTTTTTCTTTTCTTTACCAGCAGCCTTCATCTCGGGCGACGACTTGTAAGCTTTGTTCAAACCTGCAATTACGTCTTTTGTGATGTCGTGCGCCTTGTCGGCATACAGAATGTTATCGCCAGCCTTGCTCAGGATAAGCGTAAACTTCTTGCTCTGGTTGTAGCTTGCGAGGAAGTGCTGAATGCTGTCGCGCAAAGCCTTGTTATACTTTTCGGTCTCGTTCTGGAACTCACCACTCAAACGCTGGTTCAAGGCCTGCAGATCGGCGTTCTGACGCTGCAACTGAGCCTGAATAGCCTGAGCCTGCTCACGAGTATATGCGTTCTGCTGAATTTTTTGCTGGAAATTGGCGGCAGCGGCCTCTAACTGCTGCTGCTTCTGTGCCAGCGTGTTCTGAATATTCTGACCCTTCTTCTGCATGATGAGCGAATATTCTTTGCAGAACTGATACTGTGTCATAATGCTGTCTACCTCAACATAGGCAATCTTTGTCTCAGTGGATGCCACCTGATTGGCAGTCTGATCATCAGCCTGCGTTTTCGACTTGTCGCATGCTGTGGTTGCCATCAATGTAGCAACAGCCAGAGCCATAGCTCCGAAAAAGTTTTTCTTGTTCATTGTTTTATTCTGTTTTTAATTATTTTCCTGTCGTAGTATTAATAGGCACCGTTACGCTGACGTGCCTCGCGGTCTTGGTCCATCACACAATGTATGCCCTGTTTGCGTAGCCCTGGATTGTCGTGCACATGCTGCGACGAGAAGCGTCCGTTCTTCTTCAAAAGCACCTTCACACACAATAATGCCATAGCAATAGCAATAATTAACACGGTAAGAAGTAAAGTTTCTATCATTTTTATTAACTTTGTGTTTGCAAAGGTAAGATAAAACAAGCAGAGCACAAAATAATTTGTCATATTTTATCGCCCTCACACGGCCTTATTGGCTTTTCTTTGGCTCTCTTAACGCTTGTTGTGAAGCCGCTGCCGCAAACAGAACCGAATGTGGCACACCCCCTACACATTGGCACAACACATCAAGCTGATACGACATATAAGAACATAAACAATATATAACAAATGAACACAACAGAACTGAAGCCTGCTCGCGTGTTTGAGCAGTTTGCTAAAATCAACACCATTCCTCGTCCCTCAAAGCATGAGGAGAAAATGATTGAATACCTGAAAGAGTTTGGCAAGAGCCACAACCTGGAAACTGAGGTTGACGAAACAGGCAACGTTGTTATTCGCAAACCCGCCACACCGGGTTATGAAAACAAGCCCATCGTTATCCTTCAGAGCCACATGGACATGGTATGCGACAATTTGGTAGACGTTGACATCGACTTCTTCAACGACCCCATTCAAACCTATGTTGACGGCGAATGGCTGAAAGCAAAAGGTACCACACTGGGCGCCGACGATGGCATTGGTTGCGCTATTGAGCTGGCTTTGCTTGACAGCAACGACATTGAGCATGGCCCCATCGAGTGTGTGTTCACCCGCGACGAAGAAACACAGCTTACGGGTGCTATAGGCATGAAGGCTGGCTTCATGAAGGGCGATATGCTGATTAACCTCGACTCAGAAGACGAAGGCCAGATCTTCGTTTCATGCGCTGGCGGAAAGACATCAATGGCCACCTTCCATTTCACTAAAGAAGCTGCTCCCGAGGGCTATTTCTTTATGGAAATCTCGCTGAAGGGATTGAAGGGCGGACACTCGGGCGACGACATCGACAAGAAGCGCGCTAACGCTATCAAGGTGCTCACCCGTTTCTTGTATCTTGAGCAGAAGAAGATGCCCCTTGTTTTGGCCTCATTCAATTCGGGCAAGAAGCACAACGCCATTCCTCGCGATGGCAAGGTGGTATTTGCTGTTCCCGCTGCCGAGAAAGAAACCGTACGTGCCGACTGGAATGTGTTTGCCGCTCATGTACAAGAAGAGTTTTATGTAACCGACCCCGATATGGAGTTTGCCCTCCAGAGCACCGACGCTGTCCCCGTGCTGCCTAAGGCCGTTAGCCGCAACTTCATCCTTGCCGTACAGGCTGTTGACAATGGTGTGTTTGCTATGTGCCAAGAGAAGGAACTGGAGAAGATGGTAGAAACCTCAAGCAACATTGCTGTTGTTGAGACCACTGATAATGCCATCAACATTGTTGCCTCACAGCGTTCAAACGTTATGAGCAACCTCGACAACCAGGTAAACACCGTGGCAGCCCTCTTTGAACTGGCTGGCGCCGACGTTGAGAGCACCGATGGCTATCCCGCATGGAAGATGAACCCCAACAGCAAGCTTACCGAGGCGGCTGTAGCATCATACAAGAAACTGTTTGGTAAAGAGCCCATCGTGCGTGGCATTCACGCTGGTCTTGAGTGTGGATTGTTTGCCGAACGCTACCCCAACCTCGACATGGTATCGTTTGGTCCCACCCTGCGTGGCGTACACACCCCCGACGAGAGCTTGCACATTCCCACCGTACAGATGGTATGGGATCATATTCTCGATATCTTGAAAAATGTAGAGAAATAACACCTCGCATATAGGTTAACAAAGACCTCGCATATAGGTTAACAAAAAAGCGCCCTGCAACAGTAAAGTATTGTTCATCATACTTTTCAGTTGCAGGGCGCATTATTGTTTATAAATGTATGAGTTTTAAAAGTTTACGAGTTAACTTTTAAAACTCGTCAACTAATCAGTCTTCCATCAGTTTGCGGTAACGGCCTTTCTTGATATCTTCGTTACCCAAACGGCGGGCCTTATTAATTTCATAATCAGAGTAGCTGCCCTCAAAGAAGAACACCTCACCATTGCCCTCAAAGGCAAGGATGTGGGTACAGATACGGTCGAGGAACCAACGGTCATGGCTTACCACAACAGCACAGCCAGCAAACTCGTCGAGACCTTCTTCCAAGGCGCGCAATGTATTCACGTCGATATCGTTGGTAGGCTCATCGAGCAACAGCACGTTGCCCTCCTGCTTCAGTGCCAAGGCCAACTGCAAGCGGTTACGCTCACCACCCGACAGTGTTCCACACAGTTTGCTTTGGTCGGTGCCAGAGAAGTTGAAACGCGAGATGTAAGCGCGAGCATTCACATCGCGACCACCCAAACGCAGTGTCTCATTGCCCTGCGAGATGGTTTCATACACACTCTTGTTAGGGTCGATATCTTTGTGCTGCTGGTCAACATAGGCCAATTTCACGGTCTCACCCATTTCAAAGGTACCGGCATCAGGTTGCTCCAAGCCCATAATAAGGCGGAACAGCGTACTTTTACCAGCACCGTTCGGACCAATCACGCCCACGATGCCATTAGGTGGAAGCATAAAGTTGAGGTCGTTATACAGCACCTTATCGCCATAGGCTTTCTTCACGTGCTGAGCCTCGATAACCTTGTTACCAAGACGCGGACCATTGGGGATGAAGATTTCCAACTTCTCCTCGCGTACCTTCTGCTCCTCGCCCAACATCTTTTCGTAGGCGTTCAAACGAGCCTTACCCTTAGCCTGACGAGCCTTGGGTGCCATGTGTGCCCACTCCAACTCGCGCTCCAGCGCCTTACGACGTTTCGAAGCCTGTTTTTCTTCTTGCATCATGCGTTGCGTCTTCTGCTGCAACCACGACGAATAGTTGCCGTGCCAAGGAATACCCTCACCACGATCAAGCTCTAAGATCCACTCGCTTACATCATCGAGGAAGTAGCGGTCGTGGGTTACAGCAATCACCGTTCCCTCATACTGCTGTAAGTGTTGTTCTAACCAGTCGATGCTCTCAGCGTCAAGGTGGTTGGTAGGCTCGTCAAGCAGCAGCACATCGGGTTTCTGCAGCAGCAAGCGGCACAGCGCCACACGGCGACGCTCACCACCCGACAGGTTGGTTACAGGACTATCACCAGCGGGGCAACGCAAGGCTGCCATAGCACGATCCAGTTTCGAGTCCATATTCCACGCATCAGTAGCGTCGATAATGTCTTGCACCTCGGCCTGACGTTGCATCAGCTGATCCATCTTGTCGGGGTCGCTGTAATATTCTTCTTCGCCAAACTTGCGGTTTATCTCTTCATATTCGGCCAGCGCGTCATACACTTTCTGCACGCCTTCCATTACATTTTCCTTCACCGTCTTCTGCTCGTTCAGTGGCGGATCCTGAGGCAGATAGCCCACCGTGTATCCAGGGCTCCATACCACATCGCCCTGAGTGGGTTGTTCCAGTCCGGCGATAATTTTCATCAGGGTCGACTTACCAGCACCATTCAAGCCGATGATGCCAATCTTGGCCCCATAGAAGAAAGAGAGGTAGATATCTTTCAATATCTGTTTTCGGTTTTGGGGAATGATTTTCGACACTCCCACCATAGAGAAGATAATCTTCTTGTCGTCAACTGTTGCCATATATTATTATTTGAATAATGTTTATTAGATTTTTGTGCAAAGATTATACAATGATTATATAATAGTGCAAAGATACAACAAAAAAGTTGAGTCTACAAAAAAGAAGCCTATCGTTTTGACGTTAAGCTGTTCGTGTATCAATAAAAAGATGATACTATCAGCTTACACAACGATAGGCTTCTTACAATTATATTTTATCTTTTAAACAATTCTTCTCTTCACCTAAGAAAAGGCAAGTGGTTACTTTACAACCTTACGCCCTCCTACGATATAGATGCCATGGGGCAAACCCTGAGTGGCGGTAGCAATGCTAACCTCAGCATTGTAAGAACGCAAGGTTCTACCATCAAGGGTGGTAACCAGTGTGCGCGTGGGGCGCGCTGAACAATTGCTAACCACAGCTTCTATGCCTGTGGTATACTGGCTGGTAACGTCTTGCACCTTATAGTGGCCCTGGTTATCCTTATTGGTTGTAACCACAAAATAGCTGGTTTGCTTAACATTTTGAATGTTTTCTGTTTGAGGATTGCCCTCTTTTGTACTGAAAACAAAGTTTACATAGTCGTCAACAGTGTTCATGGTATAGTTCAGCGAGTACCATTTCTTTCCACCCTCCTGTTTGGTGGTTGATACGGCGTCGCCTGGCCACTTCGTAGCAACGTTATTGTGCGAGCCATCGCCGCCCCATGACCAAACATTCATGCTGTTCCATCCCACTTGCTCAACATTCACGTTTACAACAATAGGATAAGCCTTAAACGAGCGCACATCATATTGACGTTCAATCTGTCCCCACACCTTTCCGCCTTGCAGCAGCGCCATTTTCATGGTATATTGGCCTTCAGGCAATTTAATGGTAGCGCCGTTGGCCACTGCTGTGCTGCTGGCTGTAGGGTTAGTGCCATCGGTGGTGTAAACAATCTTGGCACCATCGGTAGCCGACAGCACGCGCAACGTAGCGGTAGGATTGTCATAATAAGTGCCCGAGGGCAGCGAGGTCCAGGCCTTCTCCTGAGTTTTCTCTACAAAGTAGCGATAGTTTTTGCCATCAAGCACCATTGCCCAGTTGTTACCAGCGGGAATATAATCGGTGGCAGTAGGGCCTACCACCACCATCAGTTTTCCATTCGTGCCCGTCACCGTAGCCACATATTGACGTTTAAGGCTTGCGTTCTGTTTAAAAGCGCTTTGGTTATTAATGCCCACCATATTGCGCACCAATATCATGTTTTTAATATCAGCTTTGCAATCAATCCAGTGTGGCAAGAACACGCAAGGTGTACCTGGCATAGCCAACATAAAGGCGTTGGCTGCCAATGTATCGGTGCGCACAGGGTCTTGCTGTTCGCTAGCGCTTCGCACCTGTGTGTCGTGGTTTTCGACAAAGGTCACCGCATAACGGTTGTAGGTAGCATCAGTAGCCAAACCGCCCCATGACAGGTCGCTCCAACGGTTGTTATTAGCAGCACTGCGAATGGCGTTACGCAAGGGGAAGTCGAAGGCGCCACTTTGTATTGTGCCATTCACTTTGGTGCCGTTCATCCAGTTTATCACCAACTGTTTGTTGTAGTCGAAGTATTCGCCCACCGAGTATTGTACCTTCGCATCAGCATTATACATGCCTGTAAACCCAGCACTGTAACCCTTCACCATATCATAGCGCACACCAGTATAGCCCAGATCGTTCAGCAAGAAGTCGAGATAAGCCTTTACGTTCTTCTGCACATTGGGGCTCTTGTGGTCAAGATCGCGAGCAAAGTCAACGCCATCGCCCGTGTCGTTGTTGCTACTCAGTTGGTATCCATTCTTCTTTGCCCATTCAAGGGTCGTGCCGTTACAGTCGTTAGCACAGATGTCGGAAGAAAGCAGCTGATAGGTATTGCCCTTATAGGTTTCCTTCGGAAAGTCGACATAGTTGGTCAGCGTTTTACGGTGGTTAATTACCACGTCGGCAATGGTTCCTAAGCCCTTCTGCTTAAAGGTCTTAATCATTGAACGCAACTCGTCTTCTGAACCGAAAGCACTCTTATAATTATCAAACCAATAAAGGTCGTCATATCCCATCGACTCGCCACCACAGTTTCCGCTCTGCGGTATCCATATCAGTTTAAAATATTGCGACAATTCGTCGGCCTGACTTTCAAGATTCTTCCAGTTAGTGGCATCATAGCTATTCCAACTAAAGCCTTGCAGCATCACGCCTTGATAGGCTGTGGGCCAGCCCTGTGCCATCATCGATGTTGAAGCAGCGATGATGGCCAGAGAGGTAGCAATTTTTTTGAAATTCATATTACTTTATGATTTTGATTTATCTCATCAAAACTCAAGTATCATTGTGGCGCGAGGTGTCAGCGTCACATCCTTGGTGAGATCAATGCTTCGGCCTGTAAGGATATTTTTGGCAGTAGTAGCATCTTTGATAATCTCAGCATAGCGAGCAATGTGCATCTTCTTTTCACGGCTGGTACCGTTAATAACGGTGAGCACCGATTTTCCATTCAGAGTACGAGCCACAACATAAACACCATCAACAGGTGCAAACTGCGTTTGCTTGCCTTCGGTAATGAGTTTGTTGCCCTGACGCCAGTGCAGCAGTCGGCTCAGCCAATTAAACATTTGGTTTTGCTCTTTGGTGCGTCCTTCGCGTGTAAAGGCGTTTTGTGCATCACCTGGGAAACCACCCGGGAAGTCGCAACGCACATAACCGTCGGTTACCTTTTTAACGCCGTTCATCAACACCTCTGTACCATAATAAAGCTGCGGTATGCGGTTGATGGTGAGCAAGAGTGCCAAAGCCTGTTTCAGTGCCAATGTGTCTTGACCTTCTTCTAAGAAACGGTCGGTGTCGTGGTTCTCAATAAATGCCATCACATGCGAGGGGTCAGCATAGAGATAGTCGTAGCACAACGAGTTGTACACGCGGTTGAAGCCAGCACCTCTGTCGCTCTCTTCTTTCTTAGCAGCATTGATGCGGTCGAAGAAAGCAAAGTCCATCACAGTTTTCAAATTCGAGTTCTGTGTTGTCAGTTTCGAATCTTTTTGCCAAGCAGCGGTATAAGCAGGCTCTGTTACCCATGTTTCGCCCACAGTGTTGAAGTTAGGATATTCATGGTTCAGCACATCCATCCAGTGTGCCATGGCAGCGCGATCGGCATAAGGATAGGTATCCATACGTATGCCGTCAATGCCAGCAGTTTCTATCCACCACTCGCTGTTCTGAATAAGATAGGTGATGACGTGCGGATTGCGCTGGTTCAAGTCAGGCATAGCGGGCGTAAACCATCCGTCAACAGTCTCTTTCAAGTCAATTTCGCTGGCATAGGGGTCGAGCACAGGCGTAAGTTTATAGCTGGTTTGCAGATACTTGTCGTTTACCTGTGCGGTACCGTCAATCGTTTTTGTTTTCTTATTGTTTGCCTGATTTTCAGGTGCCAACCACTCTGGGGTGTTCAGCCAGTCGTGCGACGGCATATCGCTCACCCACGGATGCCTAAAGCCACAGTGATTAAAGATCATATCCATTACCACCTTCAAGCCTTTTTGGTGTGCCTCATCAATTAGCTGTGCATATTCTTCGTTTGAGCCGAAACGAGGGTCAACACGATAATAGTCGGTAGTGGCATAGCCATGGTAAGAGCTCTGTTTGCCCAGTTCGGTACCATTATTTTCAAGCACAGGTGTAAACCACAAAGCTGTTACGCCAAGGTCTTTAAAATAGTCGAGGTGCTGGCGTATACCGTTAAGGTCGCCACCATGACGCATGCTGGGCTCTTTACGGTTAAAGATATAGGGGTCTAAACCTTTAATGTTTGAGTGGTCAGCGCCCGACGATGCAAAGCGGTCAGGCATCAGCATGTAAAGCACGTCGGCATTGGTGAATCCCTGGCGCTCCTCACCACTCATCTTACGATTATTGAGGGTGTAGGGCACCGTTTGCTTAACGCCACGACCAGCAAACTTCAGTTGCATGGTACCTGCCTTAGCATCCTTTACATTCATGTAAATCAGCAAGTAGTTGGGCGAATCAAGACGCACCAAACTATCAATGCGCACGCCAGGATAGTCGGTCGACACCTCGGCCGAACGTATATTCTTTCCATACACCATCAGTTGCACCTGTGGATTCTTCATGCCTACAAACCAATTGGTAGGTTCAATGCGGTTGATTTTGTTGGCAGCCGACATCGACAATGTGGCGCCCAGCATAACAGCTGTTATTAATTCTTTTTTCATATTGTTGTTATTGTTTTAGTTAGTAAAAAGAAGGGGCGCACGATGCCTCGCAAATGGCGAGACATCGCACACCAAGTTATTATTCGTTACTATAGATAATCATTGCGCGTTGTGCTGCCACCTCAACCTTGTCGGCATTAATCGTGTTGCCTATGCCCTCAGCCTTCACCACGCCATCTTTCACCACAGCGGTATATTGGTTCATGGGAATATTGATGGTTTGTGGCGTACGGTTAGCGTTCAGTATCACGACGATGTTGTTCCAGGCATCGCCCCCCGCATGGTTCTTCAGGCGGAAAGCCACCACACCGCTGGGAGCTGAAAGGAACTCAAGATGCTGGCGAACAGCCTCTGCATTGCCTAAACGGAAAGCAGGATGCGCCTTACGCAAAGCAATAAGTCCACTGTAATAATCAAACACCTCAGGATATTTCTTCAAATTGTTCCAGTCGAGATGATTAATGTTGTCAGGCGAACGGAAACTATTTGCCACGCCCTTCTTGTCGCGCAACATCTCTTCGCCACAGAGCATGAAAGGCACACCTTGCGAGGTAAACACGGCCGTTTGAGCCAACAGATCAAGGCGTATCAGTTCGTCAGTGTTAATGCCAGGCATACTGGTGCGCAGACGGTCGGTAAGACACATATCGTCGTGGCAACTTACATAGCTCACCATCTGTGAGGGCGAGTTGGTCCATGGTGCTTTGCTGTAGTTTACCTTTGTCATATCCACTTGCGGATGCTGTATAGCACCCACAATACCAAACTTGATGCTCTCTTCCTGACCAGATACACCTGCCAAGAAGCCACCCTTATGGTCGTCGCTGAAGGGGCCACGCAGTGCATCGCGCATCTCATCGCTGAAGGCGCCTATGCCGTCGAGTTTCTGAGCATTAGCCTTCATCGCCAATTTCTCTGTGGGATAAGCACAAGAGCCGGCGCTCCATCCCTCACCATAGATATATATTGAGGGGTCGATGTTGTTCACCTCATGGCGAATCTGGTTCATGGTTTCAATGTCGTGCACGCCCATAAGGTCGAAGCGGAAGCCATCAATATGATATTCGTTCACCCAATACTTCACACTCTCAATCATATAGGTGCGCATGAGCGGCTTCTCTGATGCGGTCTCGTTGCCACAGCCCGAACCATCTGAGTATTTTCCGTCTGCAGTCTTACGATAATAGTAATCGGGACTAATGCGCTGGAAATTGCTGTTTTTGATATTGAACGTGTGGTTGTAAACCACGTCAAGGATAACCCTGATGCCAGCCTTATGCAGCGCCATCACCATGGTTTTAAACTCTTTTATGCGGCGCGTGGGCTCGTAAGGATCAGTAGCATAGCTGCCTTCGGGCACATTATAGTTTTTAGGATCGTATCCCCAGTTGTATTGCGGCTGATCAAGACGTGTTTCATCTACCGAAGCGAAGTCGAACGATGGCAAGATATGTATTGCGTTCACGCCCAAACGTTTGAGATAGTCGATAGCCTTGGGTTCGGCAAGGGCAAGAAACTTACCTTTGTTTACCAATCCCGACGATTCGTCGATAGAGAAGTCGCGATGATGTAGCTCGTAGATGACGAGATCGCATGGCGACTTCAAGCTGGGGCGCACATCATTGGCCCATCCCTCTGGGTTCGTATCAGTCATATCAACAATGGCAGCGCGGTCGCCATTGGCACACACGGCCTTAGCAAAGAGGCCAGGACACTCACCGTTACCAGTATCGAAGGTGTAAAACTTGCCCTTAAGGTTGCCTTTTACCGTGGCCACCCATTCGCCATTACTGGCTTTCTTCATCTTCACGGTTTTGGCCGCTTTGGTGTCAGAGCCATTATCATAAATACGCAATGTGGCTCCTGTGGGAGCGTTAAGGCGAAACTCTGTCATACCCTGTTGGTACGACATTTCATTGAAGATGCCTTGTGCAGACAAGGTCTGTGCAAAGAGGCCGAATAATGAGGTCATCAATGCGGTTTTTAAATTAATTGTAGGTTTCATTTTTTAGTTGACAAGTTGACAAGTTGACGAGTTGACAAGGAGATTACTTTGCTTTGTAACAAGGCTTGCAAGTAAGCTTATTACGAAACTTACTATGAAGCTTATTACAAAACTTACCATTAAGTTTGTTACAAAAACTTACTCTTAAGCTTTGTTACAAAGCATTGTATTAAGCTTGCTCTCGACCCGTCTGTCGTATGAGTTCTTTAATATTATCGTTATATTCTTTATTAGCAATCAAATCTTCAATATTCAGGTGCATACGATAGCGCCAATAGTGGCGTGGGTTAGCAGGAATATTGATACGCTCGGCATTGGCATCAGCCAAACGCAGTTTCTCATCAATGGCAAACCAGTCTTGCAGCAACAAGACGCAAAGCATTGACGGACAGGCGAGCTGGTTTACAACAATTTCTTTAGCCAACCATCCGGGCAGCGGATGCGGGGCAGCACCAGAGCGATACAACTGCGAGTTATAATAGTCTTGTGTGCGCTCCATATCTTCATCCCACCACTGTCTTAAGGTAGGCATATCGTGGGTAGACAGTGTACATACGCTGCGGTAGGGGTTCTTCCACAGTTCGCCAAAGCGCACGCTGGGGTCTTTAGGCATCTGCTGCAGTTCAAGGCTCAGTATGCGCAACTCGTTCATCACCCATGCCACACAATCGGGCACCATGCCTAAGTCTTCAGCACATACCAACATACGGGTAGCCTGCACCAGCACAGGCAGTTTCTTCATAGCTTCGTTATACCAGAAGTTGTTGTTGCGGCGATAATAATAGTTGTTATACAAGCGGTTAAACTTCTCTTTATCGCTATCAACTAAAGCCTCATACATAAAGTTGAGCTGAGCCGTGATGCGCGGATGGAACTTGTTGCTGTCGTTAATATCGCGCACAAACAGCACGTCGGAAGCTAATGCATACAAACCATCACGCACCCAAACATCGTCGGCGCCATCCTTGCCTACAAAGGCAGCTTCAATCTTGCGCTCAGTGTCATATTCGGGCTTCAGCGAGAAGATGTCGTCGTGCTCATGCTGCAAATATTTTTCTACCACAGCATCGGCATGAGGGCCAAACACGCGGTCTACCACCCAACGGGCAATAAACGGTGTGGTGAACAGCTTCTCTTGGAAGTGCAAGCCATAGCTCTCTATCTCTTCGCGTGTCATGGCCAGCGAGGGGGCAAACTGTCCTTGCAAGGCGTGAACACAAGTGGTAGGAGTAGCCCAAATGCGGAAGAAGCCCAACACGTGGTCAATGCGATAGGCATCAAAATATTTCGACATATTCTGGAAACGGCGCAACCACCACTGGCAGCCATCTTCAAGCATACGTGCCCAGTTGTAGGTAGGAAATCCCCAGTTTTGTCCATTTACCGAGAAACTATCAGGCGGAGCACCAGCCTGCAAGTTAAGGTTAAAGTAATGAGGTTCATGCCATACGTCGCAGCCTTTACGGTTTACGCCAATGGGTATATCACCCTTCAGTATCACGCCTCGTGCCATAGCATACTCGTGTGCGGCGCGCATTTGCACATGTAGCACATACTGCACATAATAATAGAAGGCCACCTCTTTATATTCTTTCGTGCGAGCGTTAAGCAGCGTTTCGCGGTCTTTCTCATGCCATTCCTCATGGCCTTTCCATGTATTAAAGTCTACATTGCCATAGGTATCACGCAGATGGCAATACTGTGCGTAGGGCACCAGCCAGTGAGCACTTTCTTTCAAGAACGCCTTGAAGCCAGCCGACTTCAGCACCTCGCCACCCTCTTGTTCAAAGATAATGCGCAGATACTCTATTTTAGCGTTGTTCACACGTTCATAGTCAATCTGGGGCAACTGGTTTAGCTCTTCGCGCAGCGCCTCAAAGGCGGCAGCCTTCTCTTTGTCGGCCACGGCAGGCAACTGGCGCAAGTCGGCAAACTGAGGATGAATGGCAAAGATGCTGATGCACGAATAGGGATACGAGTCGGTCCAGGTATGGGTAGAGGTAGTATCGTTGATGGGCAATACCTGAAGCACCTTCTGGTGCGTTTCAGCCACCCAGTCAATCATCATTTTCAGGTCGCCAAAGTCGCCCACGCCAAAGCTGCCACGGGTACGCAACGAGAACACGGGTATAAGGGTGCCCGCCAGTTTGCAGTCACAAATCTCGAAGAAGGCTTGATCCATTTCCTCCACACGCACCTCACCATTAGCCATCTCAGGTATAGCGAGTGTACGGTTATAACCTGTCTCCCACAGCACATCGCCATTATCGGTGGTGGCAATAAATTTCAGTTCGGTCTCAGCCTCATCAAAGGCATCAACATTCATGTCTACCATCCATTCGTTATAGTTGTGCTCTACCATCTTCAAGGCACGATCGGCATGCCAGTTGCCTAGGCACGAGCTCTCGCCCGTAACATACAGGCGCTCGCCCTTTCTCAATTGGGGGGCACGCACAATCAGGCGCAATGTCTTTTCATATTTTATAGTAGGCACAGCCTCGTGATGTCGACGATTTACGCAATCGGTAAAGGCCGAGCTATAGAGAAACGAGTCGTACGGAATGTCTGTCCAGCGGTTATATATTTTATATTCGCTGGCATTAGGCACATTCATGTCTAAGCGGTGAGTAACAGTTTGCCACTCTTTGCGCTCTTCCTTGCCCCACTTATCAATACTATAAAAATAGTTGATGCTTTTGGGTGCTTTCTCCAGTTCTATCTCACACTGCCACATTTTTCCGTCAACAGTGGTCATTGCATAAACAGTGTTTTCTGAGGCCCTGTCGCCCTTAGCAGTCGTTTCGCCCATGATGTTCAGACGCAAGTCTTGACCAAAGATCGTAGCGTATTGCAAATAGAAAAATAGTTTCATAATGGGATAATATCTAATTTTATAGTTTATTTCTTAATCCATGCTACGCTCAAAGCGCCCAGCAACAACAACAAGGCAGCCACAAGCATCATGTTAAACTGGTGCGAACCCACCATTGAGAGCACGGTGCCACCTACGGCAGCAGCAGCAATCTGTGGCAAGCAGATGGTGCCGTTGAAGAGGCCGAGATAAGCGCCTTTATGTCCGTAACCCTCAAGGGCATTGGTAACAAAGGTGAAAGGCATAGCCAGCATAGCGGCCCAAGCACAACCAATGAGCAAGAAGGGAATGATGAGCAAGTTCTTGTCAGCAATAAAGGGTAATGCAGCAAAACCAGCAGCGCCAATGAGCAAGCTAATGGCGTAAGCCAACTTGCCGTTAGGAATCTTAGGCAGCAGCATAGCCCATATCACACTGCCTATCGCTTGCCAGAAGAACAGCACGCCTACCCAGTTGCCAGCCTCTTGATATTGGGCTGAAGCGGTGTCGGTGGTTTGCCATACAGTTTCGGCAATAGCGCCATTGGTGTAGGTCCACATATACATAAAGGCAGCCCAGCAGAAGAACTGCACCAGTCCCACCTTCCAGAACATCGTGGGCGCATTACGCAGCAGCGTTATCCATCCCGCCTTCTGCTCTTCGACCTCAGGCTTGCGCTCGTTATATTCGGCATACTCTTGGGGGTTCCATTCCTTTACCTTAAAGGAGGTGTAGAGCACACACAGTATGAGGATAGCAGCGCCAATGTAGAACGAATAGATAACCGAGTCGGGCACAACACCCTTAGGTGCCTCATTAGCAATGCCTAACGCTGTAAAGATGAAGGGAAACACATAGCCCACCAGCGAGCCACTGTTGCACAAGAAGCTTTGTATAGAGTAAGCCACCGACTTCTGTTTCTCGTTTACCATGTCGCCCACCAGCATTTTAAACGGCTGCATGGCCATATTAAGGCTGGTGTCAAGAAACATCAATGAGAAAAGACCAAATATCATAGCCGTACCCACAGCCATACCAAACGAGCCTGCATTAGGCAACAGGCACATCACCGCTACAGCCACGGCAGCACCTATAAAGAGGTAAGGTATGCGTCGACCAAAACGACACCAAGTACGGTCGCTAAGCGTGCCCACAATAGGTTGCACGATAATACCCATCAGTGGGGGCAAAATCCAGAAGTAACTCAACGAATGGGGGTCAGCTCCCAATGTTGCAAATATACGAGAAATGTTAGCGTTTTGCAGAGCATAGGCAATCTGCACGCCGAAAAAACCAAAGCTAAGGTTCCATAGTTTCCAAAAACTTAAATCGAGTTTCTGTTTCATAGGTTTATGTTATTATTTTTTGTTATGTTCTGTTAAGGTATTTATTATATGAAGTGCGAAGTGAGCGGTGAATTATCGCGAGCTCCCTCTTACCACCAAACGGGTGCGCACCACACGTTTCTCAATTTTATCGATGGGCGATATACCCTCCACCTTATTTATAAGTACATCAGCAGCTTCTCGGCCCACCTCCACCCCTCGCTGTTCAACAGTGGTAAGTTGTGGGTCGCAAGCTATGGCGCGTTGTCCGTTTGTAAATCCGCATACCGACACATCTTCAGGAATACGCAGCCCCATATGCTTTGCCGTATACAGCACCCCTATGGCGGTGTCGTCGTTCACACAGAAGAAGCCATCGGGGCGGTTTTCTGTTTGCAGCACACAGGGCGTTATGTTCTCGGCATCGTCGCGGTTATCACATTCAAATATCAAGTTATCGTCGGGGTGCATACCCGCCTTCAGCAGTGCGTCTTTATAACCATTAAAACGGTTCTTACCTATTAAGGCATTGCCACGCATACCATAAAAGGCAATGCGTTTGCACCCAGTCTTAATAAGGTATGTTACGGCGTTGAAGGCACCCATATAATCGTCTACCACCACCAGGCTGGCATTAACGCCCGTGCAAATGCGGTCGTAAAACACCAGGGTGATGCCTTTATCGATAAGCGATTGAAAATGGTCATACCGCGTCGTGCTCTTTGCTTGCGACACGATGATGCCGCACACCTGATGGGCTTCAAACACTTGGCACATCTGCACCTCGCGCTCATAGTTTTCCTTGCTCATCGTTATCATGATGCGGTAACCACGTTCTGAGGCACGCTCTTCAATGCCCGTTACCACCGACGAGAAATAATAGTGGGTAATTTCTGGTACAATAACACCTATCACCTTTACGGGCTGACGCTTCGAATAACGCAACGACTTGGCAATATCGTTAGGATAAAAATTGTGCTCGGCAGCATACTTCTGTATTGCCAAACGTTTATCTTCTCGCACGCGCTTGCTTCCGCTTAGTGCTCGCGAGACAGTAGAAATAGACACGCCAAACTCTTCGGCGATGTCTTTCATTGTTGTTAAATTGCCATCGATCATAGGTTATGCAGTATTTTCGGCTACAAAGTTATAGTAAACTTTTTAATGTTGTTGCACACAAGGCCTTCAATTTTGCGCAAGAGTGTGCAAACGTTTGCACACTTAAATCAATATATTTCCGTTAAAATAAGCATTAACATATTATAATTCGTCCTAAATTTGCAACTGAAATTAAGAACGCCTAAATTTAAGACAATATTTAAACAATAAGATTGAGTGCCCTTTTTAAATGATAATACATCTATATAAGAGACATTCTACATTATTTATACATTAGCATATTTTAATAACCTTCTAATAATAAAAATCGAAAGTAATGAAGCAAGTTAAATTCAAAAATGCCTTAAGGGCAGTAGCCTTGACTGGCGGACTGTTCCTTACGACAAGTGCCTTCGGACAACAGGTTGTCGTGAAAGGCCATGTGAAAGACGCTTCTGGCGAACCTATCATTGGAGCCACAGTACGCATTGACGGCACTCAAGGCGGTACCGTAACCGACCTTGACGGCAACTTCACATTGAAGGCCGACGCCAAGTCAGTAATCAAGATTTCGTACATTGGTTACGCAACCACTACTGTAAGCGCTGGACAAAACATTAACGTTATCCTAAAAGAAGACACCGACCAGAACCTTAACGAGGTTGTCGTTATTGGTTACGGTCGTGCAAAGAAAGACGACCTTACGGGTTCAGTAACAGCCATTAAGCCTGATGAACTGTCGAAAGGTATCACCAACAACGCCTCTGATATGCTTGTAGGTAAGGTTGCTGGTGTCGACGTTCAAACCACTGGTGGTGCTCCTGGCGCCGGTGCACAAATTCGTATTCGTGGTGGTGCATCGCTCTCAGCCAGCAACGACCCTCTGTACGTAATTGATGGTTTGGTTATTGACAACAATACCGCTACGGGTATGAGTAACATCCTTGCCAACGTCAATCCTAACGATATCGAAACCTTCACCGTATTGAAAGACGCTTCGGCCACAGCCATCTACGGTTCACGTGCCAGCAACGGCGTTATCATCATTACCACCAAGAAAGGCCGTGCCGGACAGAAGGCACGGGTTTCTTACAATGGCGACATCACCGTGTCTACCTCACGTAAGAAATATGAAGTGCTGAACGCTGCCGAGTATCGCAAAGTAGTGGCCGATAACAACATCGACGTATCATTGTTAGGCGATGCCGATACCGATTGGCAGGACGAAATTCTGCGCACCGCAGTATCTTCAAACCACAGCATTAGCGTTACTGGTGGCTTGAAGAACATGCCTTACCGCGTAAGTGCTGGTTACAACATTGGCAACGGTATCCTCATTACCAGCTGGATGCGCCGTTTCAATGCCAGCGTTAACCTTGCTCCCTCATTCCTCGACAAGCACCTTAACTTTAACATCACTGCTAAGTATATGTACGAGAAGAACCGCTATGCTGATCAGGGTGCCATCGGTGCTGCCTTAGCTATGGACCCCACCCGTCCCGTACGTATGAGCGATCCCGACTATCAGTTTGTTGGTGGTTACTACCAGACATTGTCTGATGCCAGCTACAGCGATCCTTCATGGAGAAAGAGAGGAGCCAACCACACAACGAATAACCCCGTTTCCATGCTTAACACCAAATACGACTTGGCCCATGCTAATGACTATAGTGGCAATGTTGAGGTTGACTATAAGATTCACGGCTTTGAAGACTTGCACTTGCACGCAAGCTTGGGAGCACAATACACCGACAGCCGCGAAAACATAACATCTAGCCGCTACTCACATAGCAATAACTATTATGGAAGGGTTGAAAACATGGGGTACTGGAAATATAATATTGTAGCTAACGCCTACGCACAGTATGCTCATAAGTTTGGTGTACACGACATCGACATCATGGGTGGTGCCGAGCAAAGCCACTACCACCGTACAGGTACAGGTTACTATGGCCAGGGCTTCGACTACTACACTAACGAGCCTTATAATGCCAAAGCAAGAAAAGAAACCGAGTGGGCTACACACAACTCACTGGTATCTTACTTCGGTCGTTTAAACTATAACCTCCTCGACCGTTACCTCATCACCGCTACCTTCCGTGCCGACGGTTCTTCACGTTTCGCCGATGGCCACAAGTGGGGCTACTTCCCCTCAGCAGCCTTCGCATGGAAGATCAACAAAGAGTCGTTCATGAAGAACCTGCACTGGGTTGATGACTTGAAGCTTCGTTTAGGTTGGGGTAAAACAGGTCAGCAGAACGGTATTGCCGACTTCTACTATGCTCCGCTTTATGTACGCGGCGACCAGTATGCACAGTATCCCTTCGGCGACAACTACAAATATACCAACCGTCCGAACAAATACAATGCTGAGCTGACATGGGAGAAAACCACTACCTACAATGCTGGTATCGACTTCTCTGCACTGAACAACCGCTTCTCAGTAAGCGTTGACGGTTATCTGCGTAAGACCACCGACCTGCTTTCTGACGTATCAGTAGTATCAGGTGTAACCTTCGGCGATAAGCTGTTGCAGAACATCGGTTCACTCGAGAACTATGGTCTCGAGCTTGCCTTCGATGTTAAGCCTATCGTAACCAAAGACTTTACATGGGACCTGACCTATAACGTAGGTTGGAACAAGAATAAGATTACCGAGCTGAAAGCCGGCGCACAAGACTGGGTATGGGTAACCAGCACAGGTGCAGCCCGTGGTTTCGCACTTCTGCAGCGCAACAAGGTAGATTATCCCCTCAACTCGTTCTATGTTTACCAGCAGGTTTACGACGAGAACGGCAAGCCTATCGAGGGTGTTTACGTTGACCGCGATGGCAACGGCCAGATTAACGACGACGACCGCTACTACTACAAGAGCCCCGCTCCTGATGTAACGATGGGTCTCACCTCTAAGTTCTTGTATAAGAATTGGGACTTGAGCTTCTCGCTCAGAGCATCTCTCGGCAACTATGTTTACTACTCGGCACTGGCCGACAAGGCACAGGTAAGTGAAACAGGTCTCTATAACCACGGAGCCTTCTCTAACACAATGCCCGAAGTTGTAGCTATAGGCTTTACTGGTAA
>USAI01000034.1 GCA_900552675.1 uncultured Prevotella sp. | reverse complement strand
ATCTGTTTTGAGGTTGTAGGGGGACAGGGTATGACGCTTGATTTCTGTAATAATCATTATAACAAGGTTACACCCATGACGGCATTGCAAAACGATTATGTTACCATTTCGTTTATTGGCGATGCTGCCGATAACCTGCTAGCACAAAGCAATGTGGTGTATCTGCAAGGCGAAGCTGTAACTACAGACGGGCGTGTGTATCGTATAGATAACCGCAACGAGAAAACGCTAATGAGCCAGCCTAACAAGCTGACTAAAACTTTCCAGCTAACAATATGGCCTTGTGGCTTTTTTGGTGTGCCTACCGATCAGCAGATAGACCACATTTGCTACTGGTTTAGCAATGCTGATGGCTCAATAGTTATTACACAGTCGGATGATAACTTTGTGCAACAGGGCACTCCTTATCCAACGGAAAAAGAACTCTTCAATTTCGTATTCTCTTGTGAATGAATCTTTAAAAACAAAACAAGATGAAGAAACACTATAAAAAACATATATTATGCCTAACGCTTGCTGCATTAGCTATGACGATGCAAGCCAAAGACACTGACAACAAGACGCGCGTGCTTGTCTATGATACGAATAATATGCCTATACCAGGTGTAGTTATTCAGGTAAAGGGAAAAGATAAGCAAACCACTACTGATGCCGATGGGGCATTTGTGCTCGACTTTAACGATAACGATATGCTAGTGTTTAAACATATTGGCTATCTGTGTCGTGAAGAACGTGTGAAGGTAAAGAAAAACCATACATATATTGTGCATCTTACAGATCGTTTCGCTACCGACGATGCTCCTGTAACTGATAAAATGGGAATGTCTCAAACTGATGCTACGATGCTGGGCTCCACTGCTATGGTACAAGGAAAAGATATGGAGAAATATCTTTCTACCGACATCCTCACCTCGTTGCAAGGTCGTATGGCAGGCTTCAATATTATGCAATATCGTGGTTTCGACTTACAACGCACTTCGGTAAACACATCGGGTGACCTTATCGGAAACAGACCTGCCAGCTACGGAGCATTACCCTTTAGCGATAACACACGTTTTAGTTTGTCGGCTCGTGGTATGGCTCCAGTGGTAATAGTAGATGGTATGGAGCGCGAATATTTATCGCTCGACCCCGAGGCCATTGAGTCGGTAACGTTGCAACGTGATGCGCTCTCAAGCATGTTCTTGGGCATGAAGAGCTCGCGTGGCGCTCTTATCATTACTACAAAAACCCCTACAATACGTAAACCTCATTTCTCGTTTACGGGCAAATGGGGCTTGCACAGTAATGTGAAAGAACAAAAGCCGCTTAGCGCCTCAGAGTATTCGTATCTGCTGAACGAGGCTTTGCAAAACGATGGTAGCAGCGCCCTGTATTCAGTTTCCGACTATCAGAAATATCTAGATGGTACGCAGCCCTTTACACACCCTAACGTAAACTGGTATGATGAACTGATGAACAAAAACGCTTTGTCGCAGTCGTATAATTTAAATGTTTCGGGTGGCGGACGTGTGGCTCAATATGTGGTTTCTTTAGGTTACACTAACGAGGAAGGTCTGTTTAAAACCAATAAAAATAATGGTTACAACACCAATTTCAACATAAATCGCTATATGATATCGTCGAAAGTGAACATAAATATCACACCCGACTTTACAGCACAGATGAACGCCATTGCTCGTGTTATTGAGGGCAATCAGCCTGGTGGTTCAGGCTCGGGCTATAGCGATTTGTTGCTCAATATTTGGCGTACACCTAACAATGCATACCCTGTTAAGAACCCTAATGACTCGTGGGGTGGCACTATTTCATATACAAACAACTTGGCTGCACAGGCTTGGGAGTCGGGTTATCTCAATGATAATACCCGAGACATTATGGCCAATATCAAGTTGAAATATGATTTCAATAAATTGGTAAAGGGATTATCTGCTCGTTTTATGGGTAGTGTTACAAATCAAACACGTACGGCCATAGTGCGTACAAAGCAGAACCCAGTGTTTAAATACTTGATTGACGAAAATGGTAAGGAAACGTATACGCAATATGGGGCTTCGGTATCGCAGAGCAACGCGTTTCGCCATGTTGCCACTTATCAGAACCTTTACGGACAGTTGGCCATCGACTATGAACGCCACTTTGGTAAGCATCATCTTAAGGGTGGCTTGATGGCTGACACACGTCATGAGGTGGTGCAGTATGACTTGCCTATGATACCCTCGAATATTATGGAGAGTGTGAAGTATGACTATGACCAAAAATATATGGCCGAGGCATCGGTAGTGCAGAGTTACTTTAATCGTTATTCGCCAGGAAACCGTTGGGGAACATTTTTTGCGGTAGGATTGGGATGGAACATGAAAAAGGAGCGCTTTATGCAAGGGGCTGAGTGGCTGGACAAATTGAAATGGCGTGCCACCTACGGACACACGGGTAACGGTATTGACAACTCGGGCTATTATCGTTATCGCCAAACCTTTTCGCAAAATGCTACAACATCTTATCCGCAAGGTTCGTCGCAGAGCAATGGCATCTTTACCAACGAGAATACACCTCTTTACAACCCTTACCTAACATGGGAAAAGGCACATAAACTGAATGTAGGTGTTGACTTTGCCTTGTTGAAACATCGGCTGAGTGGTACTGTTGATTATTATAATGATAAGTATACTGACTTGTTGCAGACACGAGGGAAAAGTATCGCATTGCTGGGAACAGTATATCCTACTGAGAATATAGGTAAATCGCGTCGTCAAGGCGTTGAACTGTCGGTTACATGGCAAGACCATGTGGGGGCTTTCAATTATTATGTTACAGGAAATTGGAGCATAGAAAAGACAAAACTGCTGTTTATGGACGAGCAAGCTACACCCTATGCCTATATGCGCCAAACGGGTAGGCCATTGGGCATGATGTTTGGGTTGCAAGCAAACGGCTTCCTCTCGGCTGAGGATATTGCTAACAACTATCCTGTGATGAATGGATATGATGTGCAACCTGGCGACGTGAAGTATGTCGACCAGAATAATGATGGCGTGATTGATGAATATGACCGTGTAGTGATAGGTGGCGATAAACCTCTGCAAAGTTTCGGCCTCGACTTAGGCTTTGAATGGAAAGGCTTTGAATTTTCAATGTTGTGGCAAGGATACTATAATAGAGATTTATATGTTAATGACCGCACATTGGTAGAAGGTTTTCAGGCCGAAGGACAAGGATACGGACAGGCCTACAAGAATATTTTAGGACGCTGGACACCTGAGACAGCTGAAACAGCTACATATCCGCGCTTGTCGGCTGGTGGAAATACCTATAACTATGGTGGCTATTGGGGATCATCACTATGGATGCATAAAGGCAACTTCTTGCGGTTGAAAAATGTGCAGTTAGCTTACAATATTCCTACAAATGTTTGCCAAAACGTGCTTGGTGGACTGCGTGTGAAATTGTTTGTAAGTGCACAGAATGTTCTCACGTTCTCAGCTTGCGACTTGGTTGATCCTGAGGTGACCTTCACTTCATCACCTATACAGCGTTGCTTCTTCACAGGTATAACCCTAAACTTCTAAAACATTTTAACAACGAATATTTATGAAACGTAAAATAAATATATTAGCAACTATTGTCTTTGGCGCAACGCTTTTCACGTCGTGCATGGACAACTATGAGACATTGCCTGCCGATGAGTTTACGTGGGAATATCTGTTTTCGCCTACTGATTCGGTGGGAACACAATCGCGTCAGTTGCTCAATTCTATCTACGATGTCATGAAAACAGGACATAATCGTGTGGGAGGCGATTATCTGGATGCTGCCACTGACGATGCTATCAGCAGCAAAGCAGATAATGATCCTGATGTAACGCGTATCTATAAAGGAAGCTACACTGCCAGTAACCGTGTGGGTAGTGACATGATGTGGGATGAATATTATGCAGGCATACGTAAAGCCAATATTTTACTTAATGGTATTGACCGTGTGCCATTTCGGCTGACTTATGTTAATGCATTAGGGCAGACACGTCCGTTAGGGGTTTCAATGAAGGCTGAGGCTCGTTTCTTGAGGGCTTGGTTTTACTTTCAGTTGGTTCGTCGATATGGTGGCGTACCGTTGATGGGGGATAAGGTTTACGGATTGAATGACAACCTTGAACTACCGCGAAACTCATTTAACGACTGTATTGATTATATTGTAAAAGAACTTGATGATGTGCAAGATTCGCTGCGTCCGATGCCTGTTGTTAACATGTCAGAGTATGCACATGTGGCAACAAAGCAAGCTTGCCAAGCATTAAAGTCGAGAGTGTTGTTATATGCTGCCAGTCCGCTGTTTAATGGTAAAACACTTGAGGCTGGTAATGAATTGGTGGGTTATAAAGACTATGATAAAGAACGCTGGAAACGCGCGGCCGACGCTGCCCGTGATCTTATCTATAGTGTAGGACATAAGGGCACTGAAGATCTTATCTTAACTGATGATATGCGCGACGTTTTTCTCAATTATTATAGCTATGGTGCCAATCCAGAGCTCATCTTCTTCCGTAATGATGGCAAGAGTAAGGCCATAGAAAACGCTAATGGCCCGTTAGGATTTACTGGTAGCAATTTAGGTAACGGACGTACTTGTCCCACACAAAACCTGGTTGATGCCTTCCCTATGCTTGACGGTAAACCCATTGGTGAGAGCACCACATATCCTTATGATGACCAAAAACCATATGCCAACCGAGATCCAAGACTTGATATGACGGTTTTACACAATGGTTCAAAATGGTTGGGTACAACATTAGCCACTTGGCAAGGTGGTGATAATAACCCTTCGAATGGTAGTAGCTATTCGAAAACGAGCTATTTTATGGGTAAGTTTATGGGCAAGTTTGCTGATGCTACATCATATAGCGAGCACACACGCGTGTGGGTAATGTTTCGTTATGCAGAGGTATTACTTAATTTTGCTGAGGCAGAAAATGAATATCTCGACACCCCTTCAAAAGACGTGTATGATGCTATACGTATGTTGCGTAAACGTGCTGGCATTAAGGCAGGAAAAACAGGCTGCAAATATGGTCTGCCTGATGGCATGACCAAAGATGAAATGCGTAAAGTGATACAAAACGAACGGCGCATAGAGTTGGCTTTCGAGGAGCATCGTTTTTACGATATTCGTCGTTGGCGCATTGCTGAAGAGGTGTTTGCTAAACCCTTGCAAGGCATGAATATTACGGTAGGATCAGGACAAACCGTATATACGCGTGTCGACTTAATGACAACAAAGTTTAGTGCAAAAAACTATTTGTATCCTATCCCCTATAGCGAAGTGATCAAGAATAAAAATATGAAACAGAACCCTAATTGGTAACCGAATATGAAACGACTTTTATTTATACTAGTATGTCTCTGTACATACGCTATAGCTTTCGCACAGAATATCACTGTTAGCGGAACGGTTACAGCTTCTGATGGTGGCGATGCGCTCATCGGTGTTACGGTGAAGAGTGTCAAGGGTAAGGAGGCTGCTGTTACCGACTTTGACGGACGTTATACCATTAAAACGCAAGTAGGACAGAAACTGATATTCTCGTATATCGGTTATCGTGAGTATACTGTTACGGTAAAGGGAGCGCTACTAAATGTGGTGATGCAACCAGATAACAGCAATCTTGATGAGGTGGTGGTAGTGGGCTACGGACAAGCTAAGCGCCTTACCATGACTGGTGCTGTGAGCGCTGTTAACGGAGCTGAGCTGCGCAAGGTGCCTGTGAGCAGTGTGCAAAACACGCTGGCAGGAAAACTGCCTGGCTTCTTCTCGCAGCAGCGTAGCGGACAGCCTGGTAAGGATGCTTCTGATTTTTTTATCCGTGGCGTAAGTTCTTTAAATGATGCGGGTAACAAACCGTTGATTATTGTTGATGATGTAGAATATAGTTACGATCAGTTGTCGCAAATTAATGTGAACGAAATAGAAAGTATATCTATATTGAAAGATGCCTCAACAACCGCTATTTATGGTATTAAGGGTGCCAATGGTGTGCTGGTGGTGAAAACTCGTCGTGGTGTAGATGGCGCTCCGAAAATTAATGTGCGTATGGAAACCGGATTGCAAATGGCGGTTCGTACACCTAAATTTCTTAATTCGTATCAGACCGCACAATTGGTAAACGAAGCCTATAAGAACGATGGCCTTACCCCAGCATTTACAGAAAACGATATTGAACATTTTCGTACTGGTGACGACCCATATGGGTATCCAGATGTAAACTGGTATAATGAAATATTTAAGAAAACAGCTATGCAGTCGAACATCAATGTTGATGTATCGGGTGGTTCTGAACGTCTAAAATATTTTGTCTCGGTGGGCTACTTCGGCCAAAACAGTTTGTTACGCGACTTCGATTCGGGCGACGATTTGAACAGTAGTTATCGCTATCGCCGTTTTAATTTCCGTTCAAACCTCGACTTTCAGGTTACAAACAATCTCTCAATGCGTCTTGATGTTACTTCTCGTTTCATGAATATCAATGAGCCTCGAGGCATCAATGCTGTAGGAGCTATCTACGACTTTAATGAGATGCATCCCTATTCGGCACCTGTGAAGAATCCTGATGGAACAGATGCTTATCTGTATGACACCAATTCTCGACGTCCTACACTTAATGCACGTCTTGCCAATGAGGGGTATAACCGTACGCGCCGTAATGACAATAACCTTCTTTACAGTGCCAACTGGAAAATGGATTTTCTAACAAAGGGCTTGTCATCAAATCTGCGTGTGGCTTATTCTACAATTGATGAGAACGCGCGTTCGGCTTGGCGCAACTCGTATCCCACCTATCATTATAATTCAGCAACAGGTTTATATAATATTAATCCTGATGGCGTTTATACAAAGGAGGTTCCCGCTATTACTGTTGACCCGCATACGGCTATTAAAGATCTTAATATGATGGCCTCAATCAATTATGCTCGCGTGTTTAATCAGATACACGATGTAAATGCGATGTTGCTATTCAATCAAGAAAGCAAAACGGTAGAACTGGATAGCCCCTCATGGGTGTATTCGCCGCAGGTGCCCACTAAGTTTCGTGGCACAACGTTGAAGTTGAGTTATAAGTTTGATAGCCGATATCTTGTCGATTTCAATATGGCTTACAATGGCTCTGACCGTTTTAAAGCAGGACATCGCTATGGCTTCTTTCCTGCCATTGGCTTAGGATGGGCTATCTCTGAAGAGTCATGGTTTCGGAAGCACGTAAAGGGTGTAGACCTTTTGAAGCTGCGCACATCGTATGGCTTAGTGGGTAGTGATGTGGCTATGGGCAACCGCTACCTTTATAATCAGGTTTATGAAAATGGTAATAGCTATTATTTCTCTGAGTATGAGGCAGAAACTTTTCCTGGATATAAGGAAGGAGCTTTGGGTAATGACAATGTTACATGGGAAAAGGCGAAGAAGTTTGACCTGGGTATAGATTTGAACCTTTTCAATTGTGTCTCGCTTACTTTCGACTATTTCTATGATAAACGCTATGATCAGTTGGTATATCGTAATGACATTCCGCTTATCTTAGGTGTAGGAACCTCGCCTGTTAATATTGCTCGTACCACAAATCAGGGCTTTGACGGACAGATAGGTTATCGACAGAAGTTTGGCGATTTCCAGTTTAATACTAATTTTGTGTTCTCATATGCTAAGAACAAAATTGAATATCAGGCCGAAGCTCAGCAAATTTATCCTTGGTTGGCATCTACAGGTCATTCAATAGGTCAGCCTTTCGGCTATACTTGGGAGGGATACTATACGCCCGACGATATTGCAAAGATAAAGGCAGGTGCTACCGACGCTCCCGCTGTACCTAATACAGATATACCAGTTCAGGCTGGCGATTTGAAATATAAAGATTTGAATGGCGATGGTATTATCAACGATTATGACAAGAGTGCTATAGGTAAGCCCAATCTACCTAACACTACTTTGGGTTGGACCGTGGGTGGTTCTTGGAAAGGCTTAACGCTTAGCGTTTTGTTCCAAGGCTCTTTCAATTATAGTTTCAGTGTGGTAGGAACGGGTATCGAACCCTTTAAGAGCCAATTCCAGCCTTTACACTTGGAACGTTGGAACTTGGAACGATATGAGAATGGAGAGCCTATAAATTTCCCGCGTCTTACGAGCAATGGCAATACAGTAAATAGTGCCCAGGCTTATATGTCAGACTTTTGGCTTGTTGATGCGTGGTATATTCGCTTGAAGACAATTGATTTATCATACGATTTCCCAAAGAAGTATACCCCGCGCTTCCTTAGCGGTCTTCGCCTCTATATGAATGCATATAATCTTTTCACCTGGACCAGCTATGATAAGTATCAGCAAGACCCGGAAATTAAAACAAATTCGGC
Organism: uncultured Prevotella sp.; assembly: GCA_900552675.1. Classification (GTDB taxonomy): domain Bacteria; phylum Bacteroidota; class Bacteroidia; order Bacteroidales; family Bacteroidaceae; genus Prevotella. Next base: position 13,461 of record USAI01000034.1, on the reverse strand, counting down.
TGGTGATGCATACATGAATCAGCGAGTTATAAACTTTGGCATTAGTTTGTCTCTGTAAGGTTGAAAGAAGAAAACTGATATATAGTTTAGGTGTAAGAAGAAAATGGAAGCATATTTAAGTCCAGTGAAGGATTTTAATATGCTTCTTTTTTTATCCTCTGTTATCTTCTCGATTCTATTACTTCTTTTGATCTTTCAGTATCTTGCTCTCATCGTTTTTTATTTAGTACTATCGTTATTTGGTATATTAAGGCAATAGTGTTGATGTCAAGAATATAATGCATCCTCTTCTTTTTATAGGTATATAAAAAGCCTCGCAAGCACATCTGTGACACTTGCAAGGCTTTTTGTTGGGTTATAAGTTTTTTTGAAAAACGTTGTTTGGTGGTTCAATATTGTTTTGTTGATGAAACAATAATGTATATTATTTGTCTTTCTTACCGAAGATAGAGAAGTGGACGTAGCGCTTAGGATGCTGACGGAGGTCAATGACGAGCGAGTCGGCATTGCGCATAGTAGAGTTGAGGTTGTTATACAGCGATGGGTCGTTCATGAGCAGACCGAGTGTTCCGTCTTTGCTGTTCAGCTTTGCAGTGAGCTCTTGCACGTTAGCAATGGTTTGGTCAACCTGTTTCATGGTTGAGGCTACATCAACAGCCGCCAGATGGGCTGTAAGCTGTTGTGTGTTGTCCAGCACCTTGTCGGCTTTGGTCATCATGGCGGGCATGTTGCGGTTTACGTTTGCCATCAGCGTGTTCAGCTGTTCTGTAGAAGTGGTGAGGTTGGCTGTAATGTTTTGTACATTATGCAGCGACTCTTTAATGGCGGGGTCGGCCAAGATAGTGTTCAGGCTTGTCATAATGCTGTCGAGCTTAGGCAGCATCTTCTCAATGGTGGGAATCATGTTTTGCAGTTGTCCCATGGCACCATTGTTTACATTGCCGTTAAAGGTTTCACCAGGGTTCACTCTTTCGCGAGGGTTGTTTGCCAGCAACAGGTTTATCTTTACGTTGCCCAGCATATCGCTCTCAATCTCTGCCGAACTTCCTGCTGGTATGCGCAGCTGTTTGTCAACACCAATGATAACCTTGGGGCCTTTGGTGCCAGTATAATCGTAGATGATGTTTTTTACCACACCCACCTTATAGCCGTCGGCATAAACAGGGCTTGATGCCGAGAGGCCGGTGATGTCGGTAAAGTTTACACCATACTCGTTTTGCGACGAAAACACGTTCAGTCCTTTCAGAAAGTTCATTCCAAAGAAAAGAATGACCACTCCCACTATTGCCACGAGGGCAATTCTAACTTCTTTTGTAAAGTATTTCATCTTGTTCCTAACTATATTTGCGTTATTATTTGTTTGTGTTCTCTCTTGTTTCGCGTTACGTTTTATTTCGCGTTATCACTTGTCTTATATGATCACTTGTTTCTGTTGCTTTTGAATAGTTTTATTGCTTCGTTCACATCCATACGCTGTCCGTCTTTCAATGCGATGATGAAGCATGAGGGAAACTGTTCAACTACCTCTTTGCGCAAACGATAAATCTCGTTATAGTTGGTCGAAGCACCATAGGTATATTTATAACTGTTGCCTTCAGAATAGAAATCGACTCCTTTCAAACCTTTAAAAGCAGCATCATCTGCTTTCAACTTGCGACTGCTGGTCATAATTTGTATCTTGAAGATAGGCGCACTTTGCTCTACATTCTGAGCCACAGATGCAGGCTTTGTTTCTTGAACAGGATTCGTCTCCTGAACAGGCTTTGTCTCTTGAACAGGTTTTGTCTCCTGAACAGGCTTTGTTTCTTGAAGAGGCTTCGCCACAGGTATGGGCTTAGCAGCTGCCACTTGTTTCACTTCTTGTGCAGGCTTTGTCACAGGCTTGTTGGTGCCCTTTCCTGCGTTTTCATCAAACGTTATAATGCCATCTTCTAATGCCGCCAGGCTTTGTTTGCTTTGGGCATTAGCTTTTGTTTTTCTGTTTGCTTTGGGCCTAGCATCATTCTTTGTCTCTGCCTTAGCATCATTCTTTGCTTCAGCCTTTGTATCGTTCTTTGCTTCAGGCATTATTTCATTCTTTACTTTAGCCTCATTCTTAGCTTCTATCTCATTATCAGCCTCAGGCAGAGGCTTGTATGGAATGGTGATACCGCCCGCCTGTTTGCTCTTATATTCAATGAAGGCGTTGTATATGCCGCGTCCTATGCGGTCTACCATGTTAGCATCGTTCAATGCTTTCTCTTCGTCGGGCGTAGTGATGAAGCCCAACTCGATGAGGCATGCTGGCATTGATGTGAGTCGTAGCACGGCAAAGTTGTCTTGGTGCACACCTTTGTTAATGCGTCCTGCCATTGAGCACACATTGCGTTGCAGCAGTTTAGCAAATTCAACACTTTGCTGCATGTTATGGTCTTGCACAAACTCGAACATGATGTTGCTTTCGGCCGAGTTAGGGTCGTAGCCTACATAGTGCTGCTTATAGTCTTTCTCCATGAAGATGACCGAGTTCTCGCGTTTGGCCACATCAAGGTTTGTCTTGGTGCCATGCGATCGTCCGTCGCCCAGCGTGTAGGTTTCAAATCCGCGTGATATTCGTCCTTTAGGCAGAGCGTTTGTGTGTACCGACACAAACAAGTTTGCCTTATTGCGGTTTGCAATCTCGGCACGTTCATACAGCGGAACAAAAACATCTTTTTTGCGAGTGTACACCACGCGCACATCGGGGCAATTGCGTTCTACATACTTGCCAAAGGCTAATGCCACCGACAGGTTAATGTTTTTTTCATACGAGAACGAACCTTTGGCTCCCGAATCGTGTCCGCCGTGTCCAGCGTCGATAACAAGTGTAAAGCGGTCGGTTACTGCCGCTTGCAGGATGCCAGCGGTAGTGATACAGAGGGCGAGAAATAGGGCCTTTATAGAGTTCATGAAACTAATGTACATACGTTGTTGCAAATTTAAGCATTAAAGTTGGAAACCCCAAAGAAACGTTCAGTTTTTTCGTTTTTAGTAGGCGTATAACCTTATAATAGCTTTGTTATAACTGCAGAATAATCATGCAATAACCTTATGATATCTGTTGCTATAGCCTAATAATAATAGCTTTTATGATTGTTTGTTATCGTGTCATTTCTACCTCAACGCCAGCCCCAGCACATTGTGCACCCATGGGCGGATTGAGCTTGGTAATGCGCACCTGCACGGCCGATATGTCGGCAAACTGTTTCATAAGATGTTGCGCAATGCGTCCGGCCACGTGCTCTACCAGTTTTGAACTGATGCCCATTTCTTCCTTTACTATGTCATACACCATGGCATAGTTTAGTGTGTGTTGTACATCGTCGGTGGTAATGGCTTTGTCGATAGGATATTGTGCCGACACGCTTACCAAATAGTCGTTGCCCGTCAGCTGTTCTTGTGGCATCACACCGTGGTAGGCATGCAGCTGTATGTCGTTTACAAAGATGGTGCTGTGTGTAATATGTAATGCTGTCATTGCTTTTATCTATGATGAAATAAAAAAAGGAAAAGGGTGCTGTTGTATAGCGCCCTTTTCCCGATATATGATAATCAGTGTTTCATTATCCGCAGCGCGAGGTACCACAGTTGGTGCAGATGAGGCATCCTTCTTGATAAACCAGCGTCTCTTGTCCGCACACGGGGCACACCTTGCCTTTAGCCTTGGTGCCGTCGACGATATATTTCTTCAAGGCACGTTCAACACCTATCTTCCATGTGTTGATGCTCTCGCTCTTCAGTTGTAGCGAACCTACCAGTTTGATAACATTTTCGATAGGCATACGATAGCGCAGCACGCCTGAAATTAGCTTAGCATAGTTCCAATATTCAGGGTTAAACTTCTCGCTCAGTCCCTCAACGGTTGTTTTATAGCCGCGTTTGTTCTCAAACTGAAAGTCGTAGCGATGGCTGCCATCTTCCAGTGTTTGTTTAATGATGCGTCCTTTCACTACTGTTTTAGGCAGTGAGATGCCCTCTTCATCGTCTTGCAGACCCGTGAATATTTCATACGGATGCCCCTTCAGCAAGCCTACAAAGGCCACCCATTTTTCTTTGTTGTTTTGGAAGCGCACCACGTCACATTCCAGTTCTCTTGGGCGCACCTCTACCACCTCGGCGTGTGGGGCAGGAGCGGGTGTTTCGGCCTTCTTTTCTTTCTTGCTTACCGATACCATTACGCCCGCACGGCTTCCATCGCGATAGATGGTGCAGCCTTTGCATCCCGAGCGCCAAGCTTCTACGTAGAGGCGGTTTACCAGTGCTTCGTCAACGTCGTTTGGTAAGTTTACCGTTACGCTGATGCTGTGGTCAACCCATTTCTGTATGGCACCTTGCATGCGCACCTTCATCAGCCAGTCAACATCGTTTGCTGTGGCTTTATTGTAGGGCGACCGTGCTACAAGATTGTCAATTTCGGCTTGAGTATATTTGCGTGTGGTGTCGATGCCATTTATGCGCATCCACTCTAAGAACTTATGGTGGTAAACGATATACTCTTCAAACGAGTCGCCCACCTCGTCAACAAAGTCAACATGCACATCGGCGTCATTTGGATTTACCTTGCGTCTACGCTTATACACGGGCATAAACACGGGTTCAATGCCACTGGTGGTTTGCGTCATCAGGCTGGTGGTGCCTGTGGGGGCAATGGTAAGACAAGCAATGTTGCGTCGGCCATACTGCACCATGTCGTTATACAGCTGGTGGTCGGCCTCTTTTATGCGTAAGATGAAGGGGTTGTTCTTCTCGCGTTCAGCGTCATATATGGCAAAGGCCCCGCGCTCGCGCGCCATTTCTACCGAACTGCCATAGGCGCTTAGTGCCAGTGTGCGATGCACGCTCACGCTGAAGTCGGTAGCCTCTTGTGTGCCATAGCGCAGCCCCATGGCTGCTATCATATCGCCTTCGGCCGTGATGCCCACACCCGTTCTTCGTCCCAGGCTACTCTTGTTTTTAATTTTCTCCCACAGATGATATTCGGCATGTTTCACCTCATCGGTTTGTGGGTCGGCCTTCACCTTTTCCATGATGGCGTCAATCTTCTCCAGTTCTAGATCAACAATATCGTCCATGATACGCTGAGCGGCGCGCACGTGCTGCTTCAGTTTGTCATAGTTGAACGATGCACTGGGTGTAAACGGGTTTTCAACATAGCTATAAAGGTTTACCGACAGCAGTCGGCACGAGTCGTAGGGGCACAAAGGTATCTCACCGCAAGGGTTGGTGCTCACGGTGCGGAAACCCAGATCGGCATAACAGTCGGGTATGCTTTCGCGCAGAATAGTGTCCCAAAACAGCACTCCTGGTTCAGCGCTCTTCCATGCGTTGTGTACAATCTTTTCCCACAACTTCTTAGCCGAGATTTCTTTCTTTACAAGAGGCTCTGCTGCATCAATGGGAAACTGTTGCACGTAGGGCGTATCGTCGATGGCAGCCTGCATGAATGTATCGTCCAGTTTCACTGACACGTTAGCGCCTGTTACCTTACCCTCGGTCATCTTTGCATCGATAAAGGCTTCGCTGTCAGGGTGCTTAATGCTTACGCTGAGCATCAGTGCGCCTCGACGTCCGTCTTGTGCCACCTCGCGGGTCGAGTTGCTATAACGTTCCATGAAGGGCACCAAGCCCGTTGAGGTGAGTGCCGAGTTGTTCACAGGCGACCCCTTCGGTCGCAAGTCAGACAGGTCGTGGCCCACGCCACCGCGGCGTTTCATCAGTTGCACCTGTTCCTCGTCAATGCGCATGATGGCGCCATACGAGTCAGAGTTGCCCTCCAAGCCTATCACGAAGCAGTTGCTCAGCGATGCCACCTGGTGGTTGTTGCCTATGCCCGTCATGGGGCTTCCTGCGGGCACAATGTAGCGGAAGTGGTCTAACAAGTCGAACACCTCTTGTGCCGACATAGGGTTAGGATATTTCTGTTCTATGCGTGCTACCTCGTTGGCTATGCGCCAATGCATGTCTTGTGGGCTGCGCTCGTATATATTGCCGAAGCTATCCTTCATAGCATACTTGTTCACCCACACGCGGGCGGCCAGTTCGTCGCCAGCAAAATATTTCAATGATGCCTCGTAGGCTTCCTCGTAAGAGTATGTCTGTTTTGTTTCCATCGGAAAATATGTGTATTGTCAGTAATATAGATTGCAAAAATACAATTAAAATTTGAGATAACCGCACTTTTATATCGATAAGATTTTGCTAATGTTATTAGGCTCTTGATAATGTAAAAAGAGGCAAGCATATTTTATGGTCTCGTTTTTTTCCACTACCTTTGCAATTCAATATATAAGGAAAAGATAAAGATGATAGTATGTATCGCCGAGAAACCCAGCGTAGCCAAGGACATAGCTCGCATTATAGGAGCCACCAGTGCCCGCGATGGTTACATGGAAGGAAACGGATATCAGGTGACGTGGACCTTCGGACACCTCTGCACCCTTAAAGAGCCCAACGATTATACCGAGAACTGGAAGCGGTGGAGCCTGAGCGCCCTGCCCATGATACCTCCACGTTTCGGTATAAAGCTTATCGACGACCAAGGCATCAAGAAGCAGTTTGCTGTTATACAGCGCCTTATGCAGAGCGCCGATGGCATTATTAATTGTGGTGACGCTGGCCAAGAAGGTGAGCTTATACAGCGCTGGGTGATGCAGATGGCGCAAGCCAAATGCCCCGTGAAGCGTTTGTGGATATCGTCGATGACCGACGAGGCCATACGTGAGGGCTTTGCCTCGCTGAAAGACCAAACCTGCTATCAGCCGTTGTATCTTGCCGGATTAAGTCGTGCCATTGGCGACTGGATATTGGGCATGAACGCCACCCGTCTTTATACTTTAAAATATGGGCAGAACCGCCAGGTGCTGTCAATAGGCCGTGTGCAAACCCCCACGCTGGCCCTTATTGTGAACCGCCAGAAAGAAATCGACCAGTTTACGCCCGAACCCTATTGGGTGCTTTCTACCATTTACCGCGACACGTTGTTCACGGCTACCAAAGGAAAGTTTACGAGCAAAGACGAGGGCGAAGCCGCCTTCTCAACCATTGCCGATAAACCTTTTACGGTAACATCGGTTGAGAAGAAGAATGGCACCGAGGCCCCGAAGCAACTCTTCGATCTTACCTCGTTGCAGGTAGAGTGTAACCGCAAGTTTGGTTACAGCGCCGAGACCACTCTGAACATTGTACAGTCGTTATACGAGAAAAAGTTGTCAACCTATCCGCGTGTCGACACCCAATACCTCAGCGACGATATCTATCCCAAGTGTCCCTCTATCCTTGCTGGCCTTCAGGGTTACGACGATGTGTTGGCACCGCTGAAGGGCAAGAACCTGAAGAAGAGCAAGAAGGTGTTCGACACCTCAAAGGTTACCGACCACCACGCCATCATACCCACGGGTGTGCCCGCCCGCGCCCTTACCGACCTTGAGCGCAACGTTTACAACCTCATAGCCTTGCGCTTTATAGCCGTGTTCTACCCCGATTGTAAATTTTCTACCACCACGGTGCTGGGCCAGGTTGAAGAGGTTGAGTTTAAGGTGAGCGGAAAAGAAATATTGAGTCCGGGATGGCGACAGGTATATATGCGCGACACGCAAACCGCTACTCCCCAGCGCAACGCCGACGATGCTGACGACACCGACGAGAGCAAGAAAGGCGACGAAGAGCGCACCCTGCCTTCGTTTGTGAAAGGCGAGAGTGGCCCCCATACCCCCACACTTACCGAGAAGCTTACCACGCCGCCCAAGTATTATACTGAGGCCACTCTTTTGCGTGCCATGGAAACGGCAGGCAAGTTTGTTGACGACGAAACCCTGCGTGCTGCCTTGAAAGAGAACGGCATAGGTCGCCCATCATCGCGTGCAGGCATTATCGAAACCCTGTTTAAGCGCCGCTACATTAGGCGCGAGCGCAAAAACTTGGTGGCCACGGCTACGGGCATCGAACTAATCGACACCATTCATGAAGAACTGTTGAAGAGTTGCGAGCTGACGGGTATCTGGGAGAAGAAGTTGCGCGACATCGAGCATAAGAAGTACGACCCCGCACAGTTTATCAACGAACTGAAGCAGCAGATAACCGAGATTGTGAACGATGTGTTGCGCGACAATAGCAACCGCCATGTCACCATCACCACCGATGAAGATTTGAAGAAGAAGCGCCCCGCCAAGCGCCGCACGGCAACAAAGGGCAGTGGCACTACCGACCCCTTAGTGGGCACACCATGCCCCCAGTGTGGTCAGGGCACCATTATTAAGGGCCATACAGCCTATGGTTGTAGCCGATGGCGTGAAGGGTGCACCTATCGCAAGCCCTTCACGTCATGATGCTTATATGTTTTTAATCTTGAAAGTAAACGCGCTTTACGCGGTTACTGATGCCTGTGAGCACCTCGTACGGAATAGTGTCGAGCACATCAGAGAGCACCGTTACGGGCAGATGGTCGCCAAATATCTCTACGCTGTCGCCCTCATGGCAGTTGATGCCAGTTACGTCAATCATGGCCACATCCATACATATATTGCCCACGTAGGGAGCGCGCTGCCCGTTCACCAGGCAGTAGCCGTGGCGGTTGCCCAGTCGGCGGTTTAGGCCGTCGGCATAGCCTATAGGTATGGCGGCTATCACGCTGTCGTGGTCAAGGGTGCCTTTGCGGCTATAGCCCACAGTGTCGGTAGCAGGCACGTTGTGCATCTGAAGAATGGTGGTGCGCAGCGTGCTTACATTATTTATAATATGGTTGTTGCGCGAGTCGATGCCGTACAGGCCCAAGCCCAGTCGGCACATATCTAACTGTCGTTCGGGGAAGTGTTCAATACCTGCCGAATTGTCGATATGTCGAATGATATGGTGCGTAAAGGCCGCCTGCAATTGCTTGCTGCCTTTATCAAACAGCTCAAACTGGTGTGCCGAGAAGCTGTCGAAGCAATCGGCATCAGAGCCTACAAAGTGTGAGAACACTGATCGCGGTATGAGGGCGCTTTGGTGCTTAAGGCGGTCAATCAGTGCCTCCATATCTCGTTCGGGGTCGAAACCCAAGCGGTGCATGCCCGTGTCGAGCTTGATGTGTACGGGGAAACCTGTTACACCCTCGCGCTCGGCAGCTTTTATCAGCGCGTCGAGCAGTCGGAACGAATACACCTCAGGCTCCAAATCATAGTCGAACAGCGTCTTAAACGATGTCATTTCGGGGTTCATAATCATAATGTTCGACGTGATACCATTTTTGCGCAGCGTCACACCCTCGTCGGCTACCGCCACCGCCAGATAGTCGGCATGGTGGTCTTGCAGCGTCTTGGCTATTTCTACCGCGCCGGCACCATAGCCGTCGGCCTTAATCATACACACCAACTTTGTTTCGGGCTTCATGAACGAACGATAGTAGTTCAGGTTAGCCACCACAGCACTAAGGTTTACCTCAAGAGTGGTTTCGTGTACCTTCTGCACCAGCAGTTCGGTTAGATGGTCGAAGCCAAACTGTCGGGCACCTTTCAGCAGTATCACCTCATTGTGCAGTTGCTTGAAAGCATCGCTGCGCACGAAAGCCTCTATCGAGGGGTAGAAGCGCTGATCGGGCAGATGCAGGCAGTAGGCATGGTCGCAAATGTCGGGTCCAATGCCAATAAGCTTTTGCACGCCGCGCTCGGTGCAGAGGCGCGACACCTCCGAGTAGAGCTCGTCGGGGGTGAGTCCCGACTGCAAGATGTCGCTCAATATCAGTGTGCGTCGGCGGTTCTTGTGGTCCGGACGTCGGTTCATAAAGTCGAGGGCAATGTCCAGCGAGTTGATGTCAGAGTTGTAGCTGTCGTTGATGAGGGTGCAGCCATGTTGCCCCTCTTTCACCTCAAGGCGCATGGCCACGGGTTCAAGGGTGGCCATACGTTGTGCCAAAGCGTCGGCGCTCACGCCCAAGTGTAGGGCGGTGGCAGCACAGGTGATCGAGTTCATCACCGATGCATCGTCAATGAAGGGTAGAGTATAGCAGTGTGTGTTGCCCTGCCAGGTATAGGTAATGGTGGTGGTGGCATCGCTCTTCACGGCGCTGCTCACATACAGCGCGGCCTGGGTATCGTGCATTGACCACGCCAGGCGCTCGCCTTTGATGTTCAGCTGCTGCATGCAGTGTTCAACCAGGGCATCGTCTTTACCATATACCACACACTGGGCATCGTGAAAGAGCTTGAGCTTTTCGTTACACTTCTCTTCCATCGACTGAAAGTTTTCTTGATGGGCTGCGCCCAGGCAGGTAAGCACGCCAATGGTGGGTTGTATAATGTCGCGCAAGGCCTGCATCTCGTTAGGCTCACTGATGCCTGCCTCGAAGATGCCCACCTGGCTCTGCTCGTCGAGCAGCCATACTGACAGGGGCACACCTATCTGCGAGTTGTAGCTACGAGGCGAGCGGGCCACAGCCATCTGTGGTGCCAATATCTGGTTTAGCCATTCTTTCACCACGGTCTTGCCGTTGCTGCCCGTAATGCCTACGATGGGTATCTGAAACTCGTCGCGATGGCGTTCGGCCAAACGTTGCAGTGCCTCTCGGCTGTCAGTCACTTTCAAGAAGTTGGCATCAGGATAGCGCTCCTCATGGTCTTGTGGTAGGGTTTCAACCACAAAGCTACGCACACCACGGCGGTACAGGTCGGCAATGTAGCTGTGCCCGTCGCGGCGCTGGCTCTTTAGGGCAAAGAACAATGTTTCTTCAGGAAAACAAAGCGAGCGACTGTCGGTGAGCAGAAAGCCTACGGTAGCTTCTCGGTCGCCATATCGGCGTGCGCCGATGAGCGTTGTTACTTTTTCGATTGAATAAGTCATATAAATATCTGTTCCTTCAAAATTTTTATTCTCGTAGAAAGCAAAAGCCATGCATAGTCATCTTCTTTACTATACATGGCTCTCTCTATTTGTATGTTAACAATTTGTTTTTGTTATGTTGCAACATGGTGTGCGCGCGTTTAGGCATTATGCCTTTTTCAACTTAAACGAGTTTTCAATGCTCTGTATCTCGTCAGAGAAGTTGGCATCGGTCTTCAGTCGGCGCTCAATCTGTGCGCAGCTGTGTATCACGGTGCTGTGGTCGCGGCCACCTACCAATTTGCCTATGCGGCTGGCGGGCATCTTGGTATATTTCTGTGCCAAGAACATCGACACCTGGCGCGCCATCACATAGTCGCGTTTGCGGCTACGGCCGTTTACCTCGGCCACGGTAACGTTGAAGTGGTTGCACACGCTGTCAATAATATCGTCAATGGTGAGGGGCTTTTCGTCAACCTTTACGGCACGTTTTATCACACGTTCAGCTAAGCACAGGTCAACCTTGCGGTTGTAAACAATGCTGAAAGCCATGAGCGAGTTGACCACGCCTTGCAGGTCGCGAACCGAGCCATTGGCATTCTCGGCAATATATTCTATCACGTCTTTCGGTATCTCCAGCCCGTCGCGATACACCTTCTTGTCAAGTATATCCATGCACAGCTGCACGTTGGGGCGCTCGAGTGGAGCTATCAGTCCGCACTTAAAGCGTGTGAGCAGACGGTCCATAATGCCTTGCAGCTCAACGGGTGGGCGGTCGGCTGCCAAGATAATGCGCTTGTTGTTGCGGAATAGGTGGTTGAAAATGTGGAAGAAGGTGGTTTGTGTGCCCTTCTTGTTCTCCCACTCCTGTATATCGTCAACAATCAGCACGTCAATGGTTTGGTAGAAGTTGATAAAGTCGTTTATCTTGTTCTGTATCTGGGCCGAGGTGTATTGCACCTCGAAGGTGCGAGCGCTGAGGTACAGCACACGTTTGTCGGGGTACAGCTGGCGCGTGCGCACACCAATAGCATTAATAAGGTGTGTCTTGCCACTGCCCGACGGGCCGTAGATGAAGAAGGGGTTAAACTGTGGGGTGTTAGGATGTTCGGCCAACGACTCGCCCACAGAACGTGGCAACTTGTTGCACACGCCTTCTATATAGTTGTCGAATGTTTGCTTGGGGTTGAGCTGCGAGTCGAAAGCGGCTACCTGGGGCTTGGGCTGCTGTGCCAAGCTGCGAGGGCGTGCCGATCCGCCAGGGGTGCCATCGGTTTCGGGCTCCGACGAGATGGTCTGGCCCAAATGGTGCTCCTGATCGGTCACTACACGGTAGCGCAGACGCACTTCGGGACAGAAATTGTCGCGAAGGGCCTTACCCAGTAGGTCTACATAGTTTTCCTCCACATACTCGCATACAAAAGGGCTGGGTACTTGAAGTAAAACCGTCTTCGTTGTCTCGTTGTACGATTCGAATACGATTTTCTGAAACCATGTATTGTAAACCTGCTCCGTGACGTTGGCTCGTATCAACGCAAGTGCCTTATTCCACGGAGAAAGTGTGGGTTCTACCATTCGTTATTATATTATTTAGTCTTTCGACGATGTTCAACTTTTAGGAATTGTCATGCAAAATTATAAAAATAAATGTACATTGGAAAGCGAAACCAATAATATTTTTTTTACATTCATAACCTCAAAGCCCTCTTTTTAACGTTTCACGACATATAAAGATGTTACTGACAACCAATTAAGCGTGAAACCTAAAATATGTTATAATATTTTCACATATCGCTTTCTGTATCGTGGTATCAGAAGATGGCGGCTGCAGCGCGTATTTTGTTTAAGATCTTTTCCATGTGATTGTCGTGCCGAGCTGTTTGAAGGTTATATTCGCTTTGCATGTTAACAAGCAGATAGGCTTTTATGTTGAGGGCGGCTTCAATGCGTAGGGCATAGTCGGTTGTAACGGCACGCTTACAGTTGAGCATCTCGTTTAACACTGTGTAAGAACAATCAATGATTGAAGCAAACTTGCGCTGTGATATTCCTCGGGCTTCAAGCTCATCCTTGATGATCTCTCCCGGATGAATAGGGGTAGAGGGGATAAGGTCGCCCAGTGTGTATGTTGTGTCTTTTATCATATTATGCGTATTTATTTGTAATGATTGCTGATATCCAAAAGCAAGCAGACTTTTATAGTAATAATGTCTGATTGTTCCTTTACGATAAATTCTAATCGGTATTGTCGACCGCATCTCACAGATGAAATACCTTTTTTATCTCCCAATAGAACTTCGTAATTTAATGATTTAAAAACAAATAGGTCTTCAATGCATTTTGCATTTGCTAATAGTGCGACAGCTTTTTGATAACTTCGCACTACTTCAGGCTGATATCTATGTTTTTTATCATTAGTTTTGCCTTTGAAATATAAATCAAACAAATATTCTTTGTCAAATTCTATATTCATGGGGCAAAGATACAATTAAAATTTAATATTCGCAAATTTGCGAATAAGTTTGTTCTTGAGTAATTAAGATAATCATAAAAAGTAATATTTAATTGTTTTAAAGTTTTACAAGTTTTCTACTTACTTAACAATAGTTCGTTAAAATTTGAGATAACGGCTAAGCGGCTTTGCGCTGCCAG
>USAI01000033.1 GCA_900552675.1 uncultured Prevotella sp. | reverse complement strand
TTGGCTGGCAGCGCAAAGCCGCTTAGCCGTTATCTCAAATTTTAACGAACTATTGGATTAAAAGACAAACAAAATCCACTCTTCTAAAAAGCTCAAAATCCAAATATGCTCTAACGACCGCTTTGGGATTATGGGGCAGACTATGTGCCTGCCGTTGCGTCAGTCGTCATCTCTATCCCTGTAGTGTTTGTGATGCTTGTGGTGCTTATGGTGTTTATAATGTTTGTCATACTTCTTGTGGTGCTTGCAATGCTTGTCACACTTCTTGTAGTGCTTGCAATGCTTGTCACACTTCTTGTAGTGTTTGTGGTGTCTGTCGTCGTAATACCGGTGGTGCTTGGAGTGACAGCAGTGTTTCGGATATTTCACGTAGATGTTGTGAACATATTCTCTGTCGCTCCAACTTATCGGACGGTAGAAGTAATACGATTCGCAGAAACGTCTCCATTGACTGGGCGAGAGAATGTGTCTTAGCTGCCTGTTGCGATATTGCCATCCATAGGCGTCGATGTCGCGATAGCTGTTAATGCCGTTGAGATATGACAGGTTGATGTTCAGGATGCTGTTGCGGTGAGATTTGTTCAATCCCAATTCCACCATCATCTTATCGGTGATGAAGCTGGCTTCAGCCTGAATGTTGGTAAGTTTCTGGGCGTTTGCGGATGTTATCATCACGATTGCCGCTGCGATTGCTAATAATGTACGTTTCATAATCCAGATTGTTTTGAGGGTTATTACTTGTTTTTTCTGTTACAAAGATAGTGCAAATCGAGAGCAGAATATCAAGCTTGCTTGATGATTTTGCCGAGATGCAGCCTATTTTATGCAAAGATATGCCTTATTAGCCGATGTTGTAAAGGAAAAACTATAAACATGCGTATGAATTTCCCTAAAGTGGAGGGGAAATCCCGTTCTGTAACTTCTTAACAGGAAGCGTCCTCGTCGGTCTGAAACGTGGGTTGCACCCCCAAAAAACAAGCAAGCCCTAACGACCGTTTTGAGATAATAAGGCAAACTTTTATTGTATTTTCATATATGTTAACACATAGTTAAATAGAATGATAGGGTATTTGACTACCTTTGCACTAAAATAAAATAAAATTAACAAAACAACAAACAGAATATGAAAAAGATATTTAGATTGTTTCCGTTGATGTTGCTATGCCTGTGCGTTCTGACAGCTTGCAGCAGCGATGATGATAACGATGACAACATTACAGCGGGCAAGAATGGAGTGTATGTAATCAATGGCCACAAATTTGTAGATTTGGGTTTGCCTAGCGGTTTGTTGTGGGCAACTCGCAACGTTGGGGCTGAATCTATTTATGAAGTTGGCAACTATTACTCTTGGGGCGAAATTGAGCCTAAGAACAAATACACCTTGACTACTTACAAATGGTTTGATGGCGATGAGTTTACTAAGTACACTAGGGAAGACGGAAAACGTGAGTTGGACGCTGCCGACGATGTAGCAACCGTTAAATGGGGCAAAAAAAGCCGACTGCCAAAGCATGCAGAAGCTATCGAACTTGTTACAAAGTGTAAGTGGGAGTGGCGGTTAAGCTACGATAACGAATCAATAACAGGTTATCTTGTAACAGGACCTAATGGTAATTCAATTTTCTTACCTGCTGCTGGGGCTAATACAGGGTCACTCATTCAGTGGTCAGGAAAATATGGAAGCTATCTTATAAAAGATATAGCGCGAACTGAAGATTATCAATATATTGAAATATTGCATTTTAGAAAAGACCAAATAAATCCGACAGAATTAAGTGGTAACTCCTCGTATCGAAACTGGGGCATTTCCGCACGCCCTGTAGCAACCAAGTAGACATGAGCCTAAGTTTGCTGATAACAACAAGAGTGAATAATCACTATGGTTTTCCTTTCTACTACAATAATGCGATATAAAATGGTTTAATTTACTATTATTAATCGTTTGAAACTCAGTAAGCATTGTCCCTCTTCAACGAAGACAAATATTAATGGCTCAAAGCTACTATCCAGTATAGATTAAAGCGTTGAATATAAGCGGTATAGGAATTGTTTGACAATATTCCTATACCGCTTTTTCTGTTTATAATTTGCAATAGCTCGCTATTACTCATTAAAAGCCAAACAAAATCTACTCTTCTGAAAGCAAAATACAAGCAAGCCCTAATGAACGATTGGGGTTTAATGCAATAAGCTGATTCGTTATGATTGGAAAATAAATAAAAATAACTTTCAGAAAAGTTGTAGTATTCCTCTATATATTGTATATTTGCACCTAACAAGTTCGGAAAAGTGTCGTATTTGGCACAAAACAGAAGTAATTGGTGTAAATATGAGAATTGAAAGAGACATAATAAATTCAAGGAGTGGAAATTACCGTTCAATCCTCAACGAATATTTAAAGTGTGGATTTTGCCAATTCTAGTTTTTAAGGCACCCTATAGGAACAACATACACTCCATCTTCACGACGAATAGCATACTTAGTGGTTGGTCTATACTTTTTCATATTTCTTGCCATTTATGATTGCTGGCACAAAGATACGAAAAACATTATAAATGAAGCATTTAAGCACATAATTATACAAAATATTGGTTTTTCGTTATACCATTTGTAGATATTTCGTTATACCATTTGTAGATATTTCGTTATACCATTTGTAGATATTCTGTTATACCATTTGTGTATAATAGCATAAAACGTGGGCACACATGGCATTATTTACACGATAGAGCCACTGGGTTTCAAATAAAATGTTTAATTTTGTAAATGATATTAAATATTCACTGTCATTTATAATATATCGCACAACAATGAATACTAACAAACTGACCATCGTGGTAGTATTGTTCTTAGCCACACTTTTCACCGTAAAGGCTAAGGCACAAACCAATGCACAAGTATTATACGATTTTGGTTCCGACCGTAAGTTTGTAACCCTCACCCTTGAGATGTTCAAGCAAGACAAGTGGGGAAGCACCTACTTCTTTGTCGATCACGACTTCAACTACGACAAGGTTACCGACTCGAAACACAATGTATCACTGGGCGGCACCTATACCGAGATATCACGCGCCCTTAACTTTTGGCAAAACTCGAGCCTGAAGAACTGGAGTTTGCACGTTGAATATAACGGTGGCATCTATGCCTCCTACCCCATCAACAACGCTTGGCTCTTTGGTGTTGAATATTTCATGCACGACAAGGCGTTCAAGAACACGCTCACCCTCGAAGCCCTCTACAAAACCATTCGCAAGAAAGGACAAAACGTGCCCATGCAGTTTACGGCCGTATGGGCTTGTAACGACATCTTCGGCGTTAAGGGCCTGAAGTTTAACGGCTTTGCCGACTTCTGGTGGGAGACACACGGCGTAGACTATCGCGAAGACGGCTGCGACACCAAGCACACCGTGTTCCTCTCTGAGCCTCAGCTATGGTATAACGTAGGTCAACACTTTGGCTGCGAAAACCTTAGCATTGGTGGCGAGGTAGAGTTGACCAACAACTTCGGCTCGACAGGTGGCTTCAAATGTCGCCCATGTCTTGGTGTGAAATGGGATTTCTAATCCTCATCACCACAACCTAATAACAACAAAAAACAATCCTTCTTGTCAATGGCAAACGATATATACGATCCGCTGGACGAATATGTCAAAACGTTTCGCCCAAAATTTGAAAAGGTAGCCCGAGACACCTTCGCACAGCTGGCACAAGAGGCACAGGTTGACGTAAAAGCCAACCAAGAAACGTGCAGCCGGCTATACGACACCGAAGATGAACTTGAAACCATCAAGAAAAGCTACTGGTGGACCCGCTTCTTCTGCACACTGCTTTGGATAGCAGTGGTGATCTGTGGACTCGTGCTCTACGAAAACCAAAAAACGATAGACGACGCTACCTTCTACATCATCGTCATGGCGATGGTGGCGGCACTGCTATGCCTGTTCATCAAGATACACCCACAGATGCGACGCCTCAACAACGAGCGCGACGAGCTTGAGCAGTCGGCATACGAGATGGAGCAAGAGGCATGGCTACAAATGGAACCCTTGAACCGCCTGTACGACTGGGATATGCTCGCACGTATGATAACGGCCACAGTGCCCAAGATTGCGTTCGACCCCTACTTCACCTCGCAACGACTGGCCGACCTAAAAGAGCGGTACGGCTGGGACGACGACTTTAACGAAGAGCGATCAGTTATTTACGCCAACACGGGCCTCATCAATGGCAACCCCTTTGTGCTATGTCGCACACGCAAGATGGAGATGGGCACCAAGACCTACTATGGCTCAAAAACCATATACTGGACTACATACGAGACCGACAGCGATGGCAAAGAACATGCCGTAGAACACAGCGAGACGCTTACCGCCAGCGTAACCGCCCCCTACCCCGAATATTATGAGCGCACCCGCCTATTTTATGGCAACACCGCCGCCCCCGACCTCACCTTTTATCGCGAGAGCAGTGGGCTGGCCAACCGCGAGGGGTCGCTCTCTTACAAGTGGCAAAAGTATAAGTTGAAGCGTAAGGCGCGCGACCTTGATAATAACGACTATGCCATGATGACGAACGAAGCGTTTGAGGTGGCCTTCAACACCAGCAACCGCAACAGCAACCAGCAGTTTGCCTTGCTCTTCACACCCCTGGCACAAGAAAATATACTCAAGCTGCTGAAAGACAAATGGACGGCCTATGGCGACGACTTCGACTTTATAAAAGACGGTATGATCAACACGATCGTGGCCGAACACATACAATCGGTAAACCTTGATATGAACCCACGACAGTTTGACGACTACGACTATGCCCGTGCCGAAAAAGACTTTTATAGCATGAACGCCAACTTCTTTCGCGCCATCTATTTCACTTTTGCGCCCTTGCTCTGCGTGCCTATGTATCAGCAAATAAGGCCGAAAGAAGACATCTATGGGCGAGAGATGAAACAAGAAAGTTGTTTTTGGGAACACGAAGCGCTGGCTAACCACTGGGGGCAACAGCATTTTCAAGACCCATCGTGCGTGACCGACTGCATACTGAAGACCGAAGAAGGCCCTACCGTTGATGGCGTAAAACAGATAACCGTGTATGCCCATGGCCACTATAGCGAAGAGCGCGTAAGCTACATATCAAAATTAGGAGGCGATGGCGATTGGCACGACGTGCCCGTTTACTGGGACGAATATCTGCCTGTAACAGGTGAAGGCACCTTACGCCTGACCGAAGATAACGAGGCCGACGACCCTACGGCCACTCCTCAGCAACGCATCAACCGCATCAGCAAGGTGCTGTCTGACACGCACATGAAGCGATACCGCAAACATATTGCATCGAGACTGTAGCATCAATCATCAGTGAGCGTAGTATAACCCACGCTCACACAAGCATTTAGCACCATAAAAGCAAGGCTAAAGTAAGCCCAAAAGTAGCCTTTTGTTTTCTAAAAACCCACAAACAGTTTTTTAAAAAGCCACAAACAGTTTTCTGAAACCCACGAAAATGTCATCTCGCAACGGTCGTTATGAACATGAGCAACGACCGTTATGAACATGAGCATCGACCGTCATGAGCATGTGCATCGACCGTTACGAGATAACATTTACATGGGTTTCCCACAACTTTTCGACTGTTTCCACCCCATTTTTCCATTGTTTTCAGCTCACTTTTCCCTTGCCTTCACACGCCTTACGCCCACTTTTTCTGAAACACTTCACACAGCATTAATACTTTTACTGAAACACTTCACACAGCATTAATACTTTTACTAAACGGATGCACCCTCCAAGTAGGACGGTGGTCTCCGCGCCCCGTCCTCCAACACCCAGCACATCTAAATAGATAACTATCAATAGCCCCACCCCCGCGCCGCGCTAACGCACGGCTTTCCCCTCCCCGTTGGAGAGGGGAGTAAATAGCATTGCTTGTTGCTGGAGGACGGGGCACAGAGACCACCGTCCTACTTTGATTTGCCTCGTCCATCACATGAATTCTTCACTCTTCACTTAACTACGCCCCGTCCTACGTTTAAGCTACATCATTTTGCACAAGTGTTCTGTTCTGTCTGCCAAAAACAAGTGCCGAAAATGTGAATAAGTTCTTTTAGATGGTGGCGAAAGAAAATTTTCACCTTTTTTGTATAATAATATAGGTACAACTCCGTTATTATAGCGTGTTTAAACGCAGTTACATTATATTAGCATTGCTTGCATCTGTCGCAACAGCGGCACATGCCCAGTACGACGCGTCGTTCAGCCACTATTTCGACCTCGAGCCAACGTTTAATGCGGCGGCAGTGGGAAAGCAGTCGAAGTTGAACATCGCGGCGGCATACGCCATTGATATGGCGGGCTTTGAGCACAACCCAAACACGATGTATGCGGGCGCCGATATGCCCGTAAGGTTTTTGGGTGCGCTACACGGCGTGGGTCTGCAGTTTATGAACGACAAGATAGGCCTCTTTTCACACCAACGCATTGCCGTGCAATATGCCTATAAGAGCAGGCTGCTGGGCGGAACGCTGAGCATAGGTGTGAACGCCGGATTGCTGAGCGAAGGCTTTGATGGATCGAAGGTTGACGTTGACGAGAGCAACGACCCCGCACTGGCCACTACCGACATTAAGGGCAACGCCTTCGACATAGGGGCAGGCCTTTACTACACCCACGGGCCGTGGTATGCGGGCATATCGGCCACACACCTCACAGCACCACTGGTGCGCATGGGCGAAAAGAACGAGCTGCAGATTGACCCCACCTACTATATTACGGGGGGCTACGACATAAAACTGCGCAACCCCTATCTCACCATCAAAACATCGGCATTAGGCAGAACAGATGGGGTGGCTTGGCGCGCCGACGTTACAGGCCGACTGGTTTACACCAACGAGAAAAGGGTGATGTATGCCGGACTGGCCTACAGCCCTACCAACTCGGTGACACTGCTCATTGGCGGACGCGTACACGGCGTGATGTTGGGCTATAGCTACGAGTGCTACACATCGGCCATCAGCCCTGGCAACGGTAGCCACGAGCTGTTCATAGGTTACCAGATGGACCTGAACATGACAAAGAAAGGAAAGAATAAACATAAAAGCGTAAGAATACTTTAACATCATGATGAAAATAAGAATAGTACCCTTGCTGATGGCGGCTATCATTGCCCTGACCGTCAGCGCTTGCTTCGGCGGAAGAGCCGCGTCAGGTTCGGGCCGAGGCGGCGAACTGGTAGGCGTGGGCGGAGGCCGAGGTTTCAGCGAGCCCACCCCCTTCGGCATGACCAAGGTGAGCCGTGGCTTCTTGCACATGGGCCTTCAGAAAGAAGACAGCCTGTGGGGCATGAAAACGCCGAAGAAAGACATCTCGGTAGACGGTTTTTGGATGGACGAAACCGAGGTAACAAACTCAAAATACAAACAGTTTGTGTTCTGGGTGCGCGATAGTATTCTGCGCACACGTATGGCCGACCCTTCGTATGGTGGCGACGAAACATACATGATAACCGAGGATAAGAATGGCGAACCCGTAACGCCACACCTGAACTGGAAGAAGCAGCTGCCACGCAAGCCCAACGAAGACGAGCAGCGCGCCATAGAGAGCCTATACATCACAAACCCCGTAACGGGCGAGAAGATGCTCGACTATCGTCAGCTAAACTATCGCTACGAGGTGTACGACTATACCACCGCAGCGTTGCGCCGCAACCGCTTAAACCCCGACGAGCGTAACCTGAACACCGATGTTACCCTCGACCCCAACGAGGTGGTGATGATATCGAAAGATACCGCATACATTGACGACGAAGGACGCATTGTAAGACAAACCATCAACCGACCGCTGTCAGGACCCTGGGACTTCTTGAACACCTACATCGTAAACGTGTATCCCGACACCACGGTATGGGTGAACGACTTCCGCAACTCAGACAACGAGGCATACCTGCGCAACTACTTCTCAAACCCAACGTATAACGATTATCCTGTGGTGGGCGTAACATGGGAACAGGCCAACGCTTTCTGCGCTTGGCGCACCGACTATCTGCTGAAGGGCCTCGGCCCCGAGGCACGTTATGTGCAACGCTATCGTCTGCCCACCGAGGCCGAATGGGAATATGCGGCTCGAGGAAAAGAGGGCACCGAGTTTCCGTGGGAAAATGAAGACGTGAAGAGCGGAGAGGGATGCTTCTTTGCCAACTTTAAACCCGACCGTGGCAACTATACGCAAGACGGAAACCTCATCACATCAAAGGTGGGCATCTATAATGCCAATAGCAACGGACTGTATGATATGGCGGGCAATGTGGCCGAATGGACCAGCACGGTATATACTGATGCAGGCGTAGATGCCATGGACGACCTGAACCCTCAGCTCGAATATAAGGCAGCCAAGGAAGACCCCTACAGCCTGAAAAAGAAAAGTGTGCGCGGTGGTTCATGGAAAGACCCCGAGTCGTTCATACGCTCGGCATGGCGCACATGGGAATATCAAAACCAGCCCCGTTCTTACATTGGCTTCCGCTGCGTGCGCAGCCTCGCCAGTACGTCAAGTGTGAAACAGAAAAAAAGCAAGAAAAGATGACAAAGTATAGTAAGTTTAACGTGATATACCGTCTGCAAAAGTGGATGGACAGCGTGCCTGGACAAACCTTCCTCAACTATGCCTATAGCTGGGGTGCATCGGTCGTAATTCTCGGAACTCTCTTCAAACTGACCCACCTTCCGGGCGCCAACTTCTGGCTGTTCTTGGGTATGGGCACCGAGGTTTTCGTGTTCTTTCTCTCAGCCTTCGACCGCCCCTTCGACAAGACGGCCATTGGCATGGATCTGCCCACACATCTCGACGAAGATAAAGATAAAGAAGAAGAGCTAACTGGTGACAACGAATCTGCTAACACGGCAGCCACAACTACGATGGCTGGCACCGTAAACATGGGCACCACGGTGATAGGTGGCGCACCCGCATCGGGCGCAACGATAGAAGGTGGCTCGGCTGTGGGTGGCACTATTATAATAGGTGGCAACATGGGCGCTGGCTCGCTGGAAGAACAGCAACAGGCATCAAACGAGCTGGCCGACGCACAAAGCAACTATGTGGAAGAACTGAAGAAACTGACCGAGACCTTGCAAAAGGTGGCAGAGCAGAGCGAACGTTTGACCCGCGACAGCGAGGAGATGGAAAACCTAAACCGCACACTCACTGGCATCTGCAAGGTATACGAGATGCAGCTTAAGGGTGCCAGCCAACAGATTGGCACCATCGACCAGATTAACGACCAAAGCCGACGCATGGCTCAGCAGATAGAACAGCTGAACAGCATCTATGCACGCATGATTGAGGCAATGACCGTTAATATGAATTTAAAGGTTAAAGAATAAACAATGGCAATAAAGAAAAGACCGATATCGCCACGCCAGAAGATGATCAACCTGATGTACGTCGTCCTCATGGCCATGCTCGCCCTCAACGTCTCGACCGAGGTGTTAGACGGTTTCTCGATTGTGGAAGAAAGCCTCAACCGAACAACCGCCAACTCGTCAAAAGAGAACGAGAGCCTATACGGTAACTTTGCCGAACAGATGAAAGCTAACCCGCAAAAGGTGAAAGCATGGTTCGAAAAGGCTACTGAGGTGAAGCGCATGAGCGATTCGCTATACAACTATGCCCAAGAGCTGAAGGTGGCCATCGTGAAAGAGGCCGACGGCAAGGATGGCGACGTGCAAGCCGTGAAAGCTAAAGACAATCTTGAGGCGGCAAGCACCATCATGCTGGCACCAGGATCAGGGCAAGGAAAGAAACTGTTTAGCGCCATCAACCACTTTCGTGAGCGCATACTGACCATGGTAACCGACCCTCAACAGAAGGCTATCATTGCCAACAACCTCACCACAAAGGTGCCACACAAAGCCAGCACGCTGGGCAAAAACTGGCAAGAATATATGTTTGAAGATATGCCTGTGGCTGGTGCCATAACGCTGCTCTCGAAACTGCAAAGCGACGTGCGCTATGCCGAGGGCGAGGTGCTGCACACGCTGGTGGCCAATATCGACATGAAAGATATTCGTGTAAACAAACTCAGCGCCTTCGTCATTCCTGAATCGCGCACCGTTATCAGTGGCGACCTGTTCAAAGCACAAATCGTAATGGCTGCGGTAGACACCACACAGCAGCCAGAGATATATGTGGGCGGACAGCGCATTAACAGTAGCCAATATCAGTTTACTGCAGGCGGCGTGGGTGAGCACAGCTTCGGTGGCTACATCACCATGCGCGACGGAAATGGAAACACAATACGGCGCGACTTCACACAGAAATATACTGTGGTAGGACCCAGCGCTACCGTGTCGGCCGACCTGATGAATGTGCTGTATGCTGGCTACGACAACCCAGTAAGCATCTCTATCCCTGGCGTGCCCTTGAGCAGCGTGTCAGCATCAATGGAGGGCGGTGGCTTTAAGTCGATAGGCATGGGCCGATACATTGCTCGACCCACAACTGTGGGCAAAGATGTAACCATTATTGTGGCCTCGAACGACAACGGACGCACACGACAGATGGGTAAATATACCTTCCACGTGCGCAAGCTACCCGACCCCACGGCCTATCTGCAAATTGGCACCTCACGTTTCCGCGAGGGTGGACTGTCAAAGGCGGCCATCATGGGTGCTACCCACCTAAACGCTGCCATCGACGACGGTATTCTCGACATACAGTTCCGTGTAACGGGCTTCGAAACCGTGTTCTTCGACAATATGGGTAACGCTGTACCTATGGCGTCGAACGGTGCACACTTCTCTGAGCGCCAGCGCGATACCTTCCGTAAGCTCTCACGCAACAAACGCTTCTATATTGCCAATATTACTGCTGTGGGCCCCGATGGCATCTCGCGTAAGTTAACAGGCAGTATGCAGGTAATTGTGAAGTAACCCCATTAAGCGAAACAATAACAAACAATAATATAATGAAACGCATTATCACTATATTGCTCGCAGCCTGCACGTTGCCAGGCATCATGCAGGCACAGCCCGCCGCACGACGTCAGCAACAGCAGCAAGCAGCCAAGCAGCAGAGCAGCCAGCTTACCACACGCGCACAGATATCGTTCCCCACACAAGAGGCAATGAGCGAAGATGTGGTGTGGCGACGCGACATATACCGCGAAATAGACATCACACGCGACGAAAACGCCGCCCTCTACTACCCCGTTGAGCCCATAGGTTCGCAAATGAACCTCTTCACCTATATCTTTAAACTGGTGATGCGCCGTTCTGTCAACGCCTACGAGTATAGGCTCGACGGCAACGAGGTGTTTAACGATGCCGCTAAGGTGAACCTGAAGTCGATACTTGACAACTATCACATCTTCTACGAGCGCACCGACCGTGGCATACACATCGACGATAGCGACATTCCGTCAAAAGAGGTGACAGCCTATTATCTGAAGGAGTGCACCTACTTTGACCAGCGCTCGGCCACCTTCCACACCAAGGTGCTGGCCTTGTGCCCTATCTTGAAGCGCGAAGACGACTTTGGCGATGCCGCTACCTCATACCCACTGTTCTGGATAAAGTATGACGAGCTGGCACCCTTCCTTACGAAGCAAACCGTGATGACGAGCAACCTGAACAACGCCGCCACCATGAGCATGGACGACTTCTTTACCAAGAACCAGTATAAAGGTAAGATATACAAAACCAATAATATGCTGGGAAAAACCTTGGCACAATATTGCCCCACCGACACGGCAATGGCACGCGAACAGAAGCGCATAGAGGGCGAACTGGCAGCCTTTGAAAAGAACATCTGGGGCGATCAGGCTCGAAAAGACTCGCTCGACAGCATTGCTAAGCTTGATAAGAAAGAACTGAAGAAGACCAAGCGCACACGCTCGGCCAAGACGGCACGCACCGCAAGCACCAAGGTAAAGAAAACATCGCGCAGCAGGTCGACATCAAGCTCATCAGGCAGCAAGGCACGTGTTTCGGTTCGACGCGAAAGACATTAATTGGAGCATCTGGCTGGACGTAAGAAAACTGGCTGGAAGGAAACAATTATTGACAAAAGAGATTAAGAACAAAAGAGATTAAGAACAAGAGAGAAAACAAGCGTAAAGACAATACGAACAATTAAAATCAATGGATTTAAAAGCTATGAAAAAAATTTTTATGCTTTTGGCAATGATCGTCACCATGACGGCAGCCAACAACGCATCAGCACAAATTAAGTTTGGTCTGAAAGGCGGTGTAAACGTTACCGATATGTCGCTGAACAGCAGCGTGTTCGATGCCAGCAATCGCACAGGCTTCTTCGTAGGTCCTACAATCAAGGTACAGTTGCCATTGGTAGGATTGGGCATCGACGCTTCGGCACTGTACGACCAGCGCGAAGCAAAAATCAAAGTGGGCAACACCACTACAAAGGAAACATTGCGTAGCCAGGCTATCAACATACCCATCAACCTTCGTTATGGATGGGGCTTGAGCAGCATGGCCAACATCTTCTTGTTTGCGGGTCCGCAGTTTGGCTTCAACGTAGGCGACAAGGATCAGAAGATTACTGAAAGCTCAACATGGAGCGTAAAGAACTCTAACTTCAGCCTCAACTTTGGTGCTGGTGTTACTCTGCTCAGCCACCTACAGCTCACTGCCAACTATAACGTGGTGTGCGGCAAAACATCTGACGCTACCATAACAGAAGGTCTGGAGCAGCTCACCAATAAAGAGGTGCGTAGCCGTGCCAACGCTTGGCAGATTGCACTGGCTTACTATTTCTAAAAAAATGACTTGAGCTAAAGTAGGATAAAACATTAAAAAGCCGCCCTATCACAGGCAATGTGATAAGGCGGCTTTTTGTTTTAATTTGTTGCACACACAAGGACTTTTGTGCAAGAAAGGTCGGATCATATGTTAATAGATATTAAACAAATGAAGATTAGTTAGGTAAAACATAACAATTTATATACCTTTGCAAACAATTTTTTAAAGGTAATTAAGATGAATAAATTGAAAACAGCCTGTTTGCTTGCAGCGATTGCATCAAGCAGTGCTTCATTTGCAGGCGGACTGCTGACAAACACCAACCAAAACATTGCTTTCAATCGAATGATGAGCCGTGAGGCTTCTATTGGCATTGATGGTGTTTACTACAACCCCGCAGGCGTAGTATTTATGGGCGAAGGCCACCACTTGTCTATCAACTGGCAGCTAGCTTACCAAACTCGTACCATCAACAACGACTATGAACTGTTCTACAACAACGTAAAAAGCCCCACCACACCACGCGACTTTAAAGGTAAGGCTTTTGCACCCGTTATTCCCTCTTTCCAATATGCCTATAACAAAGGACGCTGGTCAATTCAAGGCAACTTTGCTTTGACTGGCGGTGGCGGTAAGTGTACCTTCGACAATGGTCTGGGATCATTTGAAAAGATTGTTGCCGAAACCGCTATGGCAGCCAGCCAGCTGGCCACAGGCATCGACCGTGTAGCCTCGGCCTATCATGTGCCTAATATTTTCTCAACCAATGCCGTGTTTGGAACCGATGGCAAATATAGCTTCGACAGCTATATGCACGGCCGTCAATACTACTTTGGATTGTCGGTGGGAGCTGCTTATAAGGTTACCGACAACTTCAGCGCCTATGCAGGCGTACGTGGTCTCTACGCTACCTGTAACTATTATGGCTATGTGCGCGACATCAAGGTAGGAAACATGCCCCTATATCAGGTGCTGGACCCCACCAAGACCTACGCCGCCGACATCGAACTGAGCAGCGACCAGAGCGGTATTGGATTTACTCCTATCATTGGCATCGACTTTAAAACAGGCCGCTGGAACTTCTCGGCTAAGTATGAGTTTAAAACTCGTATGCGCTTGAAGAACAAAGCGGTAAACCAGTCGCCCAGTATCGGTAACCTGCCCAACAACCTGTATGCTGCATACGTTAAAAACGGTGTGCCAGCGGCTACCGCTCAAGCAATTCTTAGCAACGATGTTATCAAGGGCGCTATGTTGCAGCTGAAAGGACAGTTTGACAAAGAACTGGACCACGCTATCGGCGAATATGAAGATGGCAAGAAAATTGCTGCCGACATTCCTTCATACCTCACCCTCGGTGCTGGCTATAGCCCCATCGACGCGTTACGTATCAACGTAGGTTTCCACTGGTTCGACGATAAGAACGCTACCTCATACAACAACCGTAACAAGCAGCTCGACCGTGGTACACTGGAGTATAACGCTGGCGTTGAGTATGACGTGAACAAGAAAATTACCGTGAGCGGTGGCTGGCAGAACACAAGCTATGGTTTGAGCGACGAGTATATGGAAGACCGCTCGTTCGTGGTAAGTTCTAACTCGGTGGCCCTCGGCGGCGTATGGCATATAAACAAGAAAATGGACTTGAACGTGGCTTATTTCCACACCTTCTACGACCATAAGAAGACCAGCGAGCAACTGAACACAGGCGCAGCTAATGCACCTACCTACAAAGCCGACTACACACGTAACAACAACGTGTTTGGTGTAGGTTTAGACATACACTTCTAAGTATTGTAAAACAAAAACGCCCTACAAATGAACTAAGAAAGTTTATTTTGAACAATATCGCAACGCACCCATAATGAAATTGGGAGGAAACGGGGGAGCATCGGGCTTGCAAAAGCCATGATGTTCCCCCTTTTTTATACTAATTTTTGCCATTCATTGTTTTTATCAGTACCTTTGCAAGTAACAATAACAATAACAATATCGTTTAGCAAGAAATATAGATATGAACAAACGTGAATATATGCGCGCCAACGCCGAGTGGTTGGCCGAGAAAGCGAAGGAAGAAGGCGTGATAGCACTGCCTCGTGGCATTTATTATAAAGTGCTGGCAGAAGGTAATAACGATGGACGACACCCTTCACCCCGAAGCATCATTACTGCACACTATACGGGCAAGACTATCAACGGAAAGAAGTTTGATAGCAGTCGAGGTGGCGCTCCACTGGCCATGCGTCTCAGCGACCTTATCAACGGCTGGATTGTAGCCATGCAACACATGTGTATAGGCGACCGCTGGGAGGTATACATTCCAGCAGAGATGGGATACGGCAAGTTCTCACAATCAGGCATCCCAGGTGGCTCTACCCTCATCTTCGATATCGAATTGATGGGAATAGGGTAAAAAATTGGGGAAAACGAGTTAAAACAAAAAAGCGCCCTGTGACAGTAAAAGTGTTATTAGCACTTTCACTATCACAGGGCGCATTATTTTATATTTCTACTTGCAGTTAATATTCCTATCTTTTAATCGAGCGAGATATCGATGGGAGTGCCGGTCATGGCATGGAATTCTTTAACTTGAGGAAGCACATACCGATAGAAGTGTTAGTGTGTCTTGATAATAAAACCTTCACAAACATGAATTGTCTAAAGCGGATCTACATCATAATACATCTGTAAAGCCCCATAGCGTTTATCTTGCATCAGTGCCGTTTGTTGTTGGCGCAAGCAGAGACGCACACGTGCCAAATCGATATTGTTTTCAAGTTTTATTACAATCTTGCGTATGTTCAGTTCCTTAATACGTGCCACAGCAGGTTTATCGGGGCCGAGCACACGTGAGCCCAAAATGCTGCGTAAGCGGCCCGCAAACTCGGTGGCGGCCGACTCTACAACATTATCCATACGGTGTTTTAAAAAAACATATACTAAATGGTAGAAGGGCGGATAGTGGAATAATTGGCGTTCGGCCACCAGCGATTGATAGAAGCCCTCATAATCGTTATGCACGACCTGAGCAATAACTGGCAACTGTGGATTTTTGGTTTGTAATAACACTAAACCACGTTTCCCTTTTCGTCCTGCACGCCCACTCACCTGTGCCATCATGGTGTAGGCATGCTCATAGGCTCGGAAGTCGGGATAATTGAGCATATTGTCAGCACTCAATATCCCCACCACGCTCACATTATCAAAATCGAGTCCTTTCGTCACCATTTGCGTACCTATTAATATATGTGTACGTCCATCGGCAAAATCGGCAATCATACGTTCATAAGCATTGCGGGTGCGGGTGGTATCAAGGTCCATGCGCGCCACTTGCGCCTCTGGAAAAGCCTCGCGAATATAGTCTTCTATCTTCTCGGTGCCAAAGCCTCTACCACGTAAGTCAGTGCTCTCGCAGTTTGGACAACGTGTGGGCACGCCATAGGTATAGCCGCAATAATGACATGTTAGCACGTTCATTGTGCGGTGAAGGGTCAGACTTACATCACAGTTTTTGCAACGTGGTGTCCAGCCACACACATGACATTCTACCATGGGTGCATATCCACGGCGGTTCTGAAACAATATCACCTGTTTCTTTTCGTCCAACGCCTGACGCATGGCCGCCAACAATTGGGGAGAGAAAGGACCACGCATCATCTTTCGGCGTTGTAAGTCTTTAATGTCTACTACCTGAATTTCGGGCAAAGCAATATCTTTGAAGCGCTTTGTAAGGCGCACCAATCCATATTTGCCTGTTTTTGCATTAAAATAGCTTTCGGCCGAAGGTGTAGCAGTACCCAATAAAGTCTTGGCACCATACATAGCTGCCAGCACTATGGCTGCCGAGCGGGCATGATAACGCGGGGCTGGATCTTGCTGTTTAAAAGAGGTTTCGTGTTCTTCGTCAATCACCACAAGTCCCAGGTTGCGGAAGGGCAACCACAGAGCCGAGCGAGCACCTATAATGATATCGTAAGGCTGAGCCGAAAGTTGTTTACGCCATATCTCAACACGTTCAGCATCCGAATACTTCGAATGATAGATGCCTAACCGATCGCCAAATACCGAGCGTAGGCGTGTCGTCATCTGCACGGTAAGGGCTATTTCAGGCAACAGGTATAACACTTGCTTACCCTCATTCAGGGCCTTTTGTATGAGATGGATATAAATCTCTGTTTTTCCGCTCGACGTCACACCATGTAGCAACACCACATTTTTCTTCAACATCTGAAATACAATCTGGTTGTAAGCATCTTGCTGAACTGTATTCAGAGCCTTAATATGTTCAGGATGTGCCTCACCACCATTATTTAGGCGTCCTACCTCTCGCTCATAACACACAAGGAGATGGCGGTCGGTCAAAGCCTTAAGAACCGCTGTGGTGCAGTGGGCCTCGTTCATCAGTTCTTCGCGCGTAATCTCAACCACAGGTTCTTGAGGCTGCTGGCCATTGAGGGTGTCCCAATGGCTCAAAGCGAGATAGCAAGCGAAGGTGCGCAACTGCTTTTCGGCACGACGCAACATGCTTAGGGCAATGTGCAAGGCTTGCTCGTTACGAAAATTTTGAGGAAGGGTAACATAGGTCTCGGTGCGAGGGCGGTAACCATCTTCTACCTTTAGGCCAGGAGGCAATGCTGCCTTAAATACATCGCCAATGGGCGACATATAATAGTCAGCCACCCATTGCCACAACTTAAATTGCTGTGGCAATAGGATTGGTTCGGTATCGAGCACCTGCATGATAGCGCGCGTTTTAAACTGAGGCTGACGCTGATGCACCTCAGCAACCATAGCCGTATAAGTTTTGCTCTTACCCAACTGCACCTGTACACGCACACCTTGACACACCATGCTTTGCATCGTATCAGGCACAGCATAGGTAAACAGGCCTTCAAGGGGTAAAGGCAATATAACATCTACATACATCATGTGAACAGCGCCTTAAAGCTTCTTTGAAGATACGGGTTGTTCTACATTAGGCTGAATGGGCTGCACCTCAGTGGGCAGAGGTGTCTGCACATCATTGTTTTGTGCAGACTTTACATCCGACTTCAACTCGGGGTACTGTATACGGGTGTGATATATCGACTTTAAACGCTCGATAAGCACTTGTTTAGCTACGGCAAGGTCATGGAAATTAATAGGACAATTGCTAAAGTAGCCACTCTCTACATCGCCATCAATAATACGGTTTACCAGATTACTGATGCTCTCTTCTGTATACTCGTTCAACGAACGCGAGGCCGCCTCTACCCCGTCAGCAATCATCAAGATAGCTTGTTCACGGGTGAAGGGGTTAGGGCCAGGATATGAGAAGGGGGCAGGATCGACCTCTTCATCAGGATGCTGGTTTTGATAATTGATATAAAAATATTTAGCCACTCCCGCACCATGGTGCGTGAGTATGAAGTCTTTAATAATTTGAGGAAGGTTTGCCTTCTCGGCCATCTTTACACCTTCAGTTACATGACTGATGATGATGCGAGCGCTCTCCTTCAACGACATATTTTCGTGTGGATTGATGCCCGTTTGGTTCTCGGTAAAGAACACAGGATAGGTCATTTTTCCTATGTCGTGATACAAAGCACCCGTACGCACCAAAAGGCTCTTTGCACCAATCTTATTGGCTATCTCGGCTGCCAAGTTGCCCACGGTAATTGAATGTTGGAAGGTACCAGGAGCCACCTCGCTAAGATCGCGCAACAAGCCACGGTTTGTATTTGAAAGTTCAAAGAGGGTAACATTTGACACAAAGCCAAAGGCCTTCTCAATGATATACATAAGCGGATAAGCCAGCAACAGCAGCACACCATTCACTGCAAAATGCACATTCATTTCGTGGTCCATTTTCATAAAGTCGTTGTCTTGCATCATCTGCAACGACAGATACACCACCACCGACGACACCGCTACCAACAAAGCAGTTTTAAACACTTGGGCTCGGCGTAACAGTTCGCGCAACGAATAAATGGCAACAAAGCCAGCAGTGAGCTGGATGATGATAAACTCGTACTGATATTTTACGGCAGCAGCACATATCATCACCATGATAACATGGGTGGTGAAGGCCGTGCGCGAGTCCATAAACACACGTACAAACATGGGCACCATAGCAAAGGGTATGATGTAAACACTCATAAAATTGTGACGCATAAATAGCGACAGCACCACAGGGAACAGGGTGAGCAGTACATATAACATAGCTATGCTACGAGGCTTATCGAAATAGTCGCGACGGAACAGCAGCAGATAGGCAGTAAAAATAATGACCATAATGCCCACATACAGTATCTGGCCTAACAGTGTGCTGGTAATTTGGTTCTGCGAAGCGATACGCCGCTTTATCTCACGCTCAAACGAGTTAAGCACGCGATATGTATAGTCGTTTACGATATCACCTCGATCAATAATCTTTTGACCCGCCATCACCATACCACTGGCGGGTGGTATGCTGCTCAGTAAATCGCTCTTCTCAGTCTCGCTGCGAGCTTTATCATATTCAAGATTAGGCTCAATATAATCGGTAAGATTACACTTCGACAGGGTAACACGATGCGGGCTGATTTGCTCATCAAGAAATAGCTGCTCATAAGCCGAGAGCGTAGAATAAATGCAGCCTATCGTTTCGCCTTGCGCACTATTGCCATTTACCACACGTATAACAGCAGTAGAATCTTGCGACACCACATTATAGTCGGGAGTATCCATGATACCTATTTGGTAGAGACGCGTTAAACGGTCGGCAATAAGGGGCACAAAATGATAGGGCAAGCCAGGTATACCTTCACGAAAATCGTGCAAAAAACGTTTCACCTGCTTGCGTCCCACTTCTTCATTAAAATTGTAATAGGGCTGAAACAGAGCCAACATCGAGTCTTGCTCTTCTTTTAAAGCATCATCGGTCTTATAAATAGGAAAGTCGAATTGGGCAATGAAAGAGCCATACATCCAAGGTTTACCTACATCGTAGCGAAAACGCTGCCCTTGCTCGCGTGGCATGGCCCACACAATAAATCCCACGGTTACCACTACCAGTAAGGTACGGGTGATGGTGTTTCGCCAGAAAATGCGTTTATTTGTATTCAATTCGTTCATATCTATGCAAAGATTACGTTCTTATAAGCAAAAAACACGTTCTTATTAAATCATGATAATATTCACATTTCACACCGAAAACGCCTTTCACACAAGCAAAATACGCTTTCATTTGCGAAAATACTAAAAAAACATTTATAATAGAAAAAAAATGAGTATTTTTGCAAAAATTATTATTGATATTGGGGGAGGTGTGCCCCACTTCCTTGCCATCATAAACAAAAAGGACGACGGTAACGGCCGTAACGTCATCAACAAATACTTTTACTTGAAATGACAGAAAGAAAAGTAAGGGTGCGCTTTGCACCCAGCCCTACAGGACCGCTCCACATCGGAGGCGTTCGCACAGCTCTTTACAACTATTTGTTTGCACGCCAGCATGGCGGCGATTTGGTTTTCCGTATCGAAGATACCGACTCGCACCGCTTTGTGCCTGGAGCCGAAGACTATATCATTGAGTCGTTCAAATGGCTTGGCATTAAGTTTGACGAGGGTGTGTCGTTCGGAGGCGAGCATGGACCCTATCGCCAAAGCGAGCGTCGCAGCATCTATAAAAAATATGTAACCCAACTGCTGGAGGCAGGCAAGGCATACATTGCCTTCGATACCCCCGAACAGTTGGAGGCCAAGCGCAACGAAATTCAGAATTTCCAGTACGATGCCCATACACGTATGCAGATGACCAACTCGCTAACACTGGGTAAAGAAGAAACTGAACGTCGCATTGCCGATGGCGAACAATATGTAGTGCGCTTCATGGTAGAACCCGGCATCGATGTGCATGTAAACGACATGATACGTGGCGATGTAGTGATAAAGAGCGATGTGCTTGACGACAAAGTATTGTATAAGAGCGCCGACGAATTGCCAACCTATCACCTGGCAAACATTGTTGACGACCACTTGATGGAGATTACCCACGTCATTCGTGGCGAAGAATGGTTGCCCAGTGCACCGCTGCACGTGCTGCTGTATCGCGCCTTTGGTTGGGAAGACACTATGCCCATCTTTGCACATTTACCCCTGTTGCTAAAGCCAGAAGGAAAAGGTAAACTGTCAAAACGCGACGGCGACCGATTGGGTTTCCCTGTATTTCCACTGGAATGGCACGACCCCAAGTCGGGCGAAACATCATCAGGCTATCGCGAGAGCGGCTACTTCCCTGAAGCTGTTGTCAACTTCCTCGCACTGCTGGGCTGGAATCCAGGCACAGAGCAGGAGATGTTTACACTCGACGAGCTGGTAAACCTCTTCGACATTACCAAATGTTCAAAGGCAGGTGCCCGCTTTGATTATCAAAAAGGCATTTGGTTCAACCACGAATATATCTTGCGCAAGAGCAATGAAGAAATTGCACAGTTGTTTGCACCCATTGTTGCCAACAACGGCGTAGACGAGAGCATGGAACGTATCACGCTGGTAGTATCAATGATGAAAGACCGCGTGAGCTTTGTAAAAGAATTGTGGCCATTGTGCTCATTCTTCTTCATCGCACCTACTGAGTATGACGCTAAAACCGTAAAGAAACGTTGGAAGGAAGACTCGGCAAAGGTTATGGGCGAACTGGCAGAGGTGCTGCAAGGCATCGACGACTTCTCTATCGAGGGCCAAGAACCCATCGTAATGAAATGGGTTGAAGATAAAGGCTACAAGCTGGGCGACGTTATGAACGCCTTCCGCTTGGCATTGGTAGGCATTGGCAAAGGTCCGGGCATGTTCGACATCTCGGCGTTCCTGGGTAAAGAGGAAACCATCCGCCGCCTGAACAAGGCCATCGAGGTACTGAAGTAATCAAGAAAACGTAACAACGAAAAGCAAAAACCACACAGTTGTGTACAATATTGCCATTTATTTTTATCTTATCGGAGTGGCCATCGGTAGCCTCTTCAACAAGAAAATAAAGAAAATGTGGCGTGGCGAACGCGAGGCGGTGGCTCTACTAAAAGAAAAGGTAGACCCCACCGCTCAGTATGTTTGGTTCCACGCTGCCTCTTTGGGCGAATTTGAACAAGGACGCCCCCTTATCGAACGACTGAGGGCTACACATCCTGAATATAAAATTCTGCTCACCTTCTTCTCACCATCAGGCTATGAAGTAAGGAAAAACTATGAAGGTGCCGACATTGTGTGCTACTTGCCGCTCGACACGGTACGTAACGCACGACGCTTCTTGCGTGCAGTACGCCCCGTGATGGCGTTCTTCATAAAGTATGAATTTTGGTACAACTATCTGCACATCTTGAAACATCGCGGTGTGCCTGTTTATAGTGTTTCCAGCATTTTCCGTCCAGGACAAGTCTTCTTTAAATGGTACGGACATAATTACGGAAAAGTATTGCGCTGTATCAGCCACTTTTTTGTACAAAACGAGGTAAGCAAAGATCTGCTAAAAAGTATAGGCATTGAAAATGCCACGGTGGTGGGCGACACACGCTTCGACCGCGTACTTGAAATTAAGAACCAAGCAAAAGAGCTCCCCATCGTTGAAGCGTTTAAGGGCATAAATAACAGCAATAGTGGCTGCAAAGTATTTGTAGCAGGCTCAAGTTGGCAACCTGATGAAGATATCTTCATACGCTTTTTCAATGAACATCCTGACTGGAAACTGATTATTGCACCTCATGTTATCGGCGAAGATCATCTGTCTTACATCCTTGAAAAGCTAAAGATGAAGACCGTACGCTACACGCAAGCCACTGAAGCATCGGCTGCCGAGGCACGCTGTCTTATCATCGACTGCTTTGGTTTGCTATCCACAATCTATCGTTACGGCGAGATTGCCTATGTAGGCGGTGGATTTGGCGTAGGAATTCACAATGTGCCTGAAGCAGCAGTATGGGGAGTACCCGTAATCTTCGGCCCTAACAACAAACGTTTCCAAGAGGCGCAAGACCTGCTGGCATGCAAAGGAAGCTTTGAAGTCACCGACTATGAAAGTTTCAACGCCATCATCTCACGACTCATTTCAGACGAAGAATTTTGTCGTCAGAGCGGTCAAGCAAGTGCCAACTATGTAATGAGTCGCTCGGGAGCATCTGAGAAGATTATGCAAAGCGTAATGGGCAAATAAAGCAATTGATGCAAAGGAACATCACTCCATATTCGTATCACATCTACATTTAATCCTATTACAGATAAATCGAGTAGGAGGTAAACACTAATCATAGGTGTTTATCTCCTATTTTCGTGTT
>USAI01000032.1 GCA_900552675.1 uncultured Prevotella sp. | reverse complement strand
TGGCTAAATGGTACAATAAAGTGGAAGAAGCAGGCTTCCGTTCTTTCAATGTTATTGCTGCAACATTCTATGAACATTACGATGATATTCTTAACTTTTATACAAATAGATCATCTAATGCTGCAGCTGAATCCTTTAATGCGAAAATCAAAGCATTCAGAGCATCACTAAGAGGTATCGTTGATGAAAAGTTCTTTCTGTATAGACTTGCAAAGATTTATGCTTATCCCCACTAAATTTCCACTGATCCCTACTTGGAGGGTGCATCCGTTTCGATAAAAAATTATACTCGCAATAATATATTATTAAATGGTTAACAACACAACAATATTATCTGAGCCTTTTTCTGTATATTTATACATATTTTTCTGTATATTTATACACAATGAAAGCGTTTTTTGAAAGGCATCAAATTACAGTCTGAAAGCATGGGTTTTAGAGTGTGAAATCAAGGGTTTTAGGTTGTGAAAGCATGGGTTTCAGGACGTGAAAGCATGGGTTTTGCAAATGAGAAGTATCAACTTTGAAAACTGTAAGCAAACAGCCTTTATTTGCTTACAGATTGTTAGAAAATGGAATAATATTATGTTAACAAACGTAAAATACGTAGATTGCATAAATATTCATTTCCGCCCTCATTTCTGTATATTTATGCAAAAATGCCCAAGGGTTGTTCTTTATTTTGCAGCCTCGTGTGAGCGCCCCCCCTGTTTATAGTTTCAAAAAGTTTCAAGTTCAAGCCCCCTACTTACACCTTATTATATATATAGGCCTGTGCGCCCCACCCATGTGTGATGGTGCAAGCCTGTTTCTTTTGTTTTTTCCTCAGTAAAGCAATTTTTTTACCCCATTTGCACCTATTTTGCGTAAAAAATAGTAAGTTTGCAAATATAATTATCTGAAAATGTTTAACGCTTATGATACTACACGTTGCTAACCCGATTTACGACTCTGTGTTCAAATACATCATGTCTGACGAACGCATATCAAAAACCATCCTTTCGGCACTGCTGAAGAAAGAGGTGGTAAAGGTTGAAATGCGCCCACACGAGTATGTCAACACTACACGCGACACGCTTTCAATGTTTCGCATTGACTTTGCTGCCACCGTGCGCGAGAAAGACGCTGATAGCGAGGCGTTTAAAGACCGCGTGGTGCTTATTGAACTGCAGAAGACATGGCTCGACACCGAGACCCTGCGCTTTAGGCAATATCTTGGCGCGCAATATAGCAACAAGATGAACATTCGCACCGACTCGGCCAAGGGCTTCGCCTATCCTATGGTGGCTGTATACCTGCTCGGGCATCGTGTGGGCGATATAAAAGAGCCTGTGGTTTACGTCAATCATGATGTGTACGACTATAACGGCCATGTGGTGAAAGACGGTAAGGAAGAACCGTTTGTTGAAAGCCTTACACACAACAGTATCATTGTGCAGATACCCCTACTGAGAGGGCATGTGAATAACCGCCTTGAAAAGGTGCTCAGCATTTTTGACCAGTCAAAGAAAGATGCTGAAGACAAACAGGTTCTAAATATTGATGAGAATAAATATGAGGATGATGCCGATATGATGTATATGCTGCATCGTCTTACTGCTGCTGCCGCCGACTCGGAGATGCGCCAAGACATGAATGTGGAGGACGAATACTACAAGGCGATTGAAGACCGTGACACGGCTATAATGAAACGTGAGAAGGAACTGAAACTGATGAATGATCAGCTTCAACAGAAGGATGATCAGCTTCAACAGAAGGATGATCAGCTTCAACAGCGTGATGAACAGCTTCAACAGAAGGATAATCAGCTTCAGCAGAAGGATAATCAGCTAAAGAATGTAGTGAAGTTGCTCTATTCTAACGGAATGAACACTGAGCAAATAGCTATGACAACAGGCTTTAGCAATGATGAAGTGGAAGCCATTTTGAACAAAGCAGAATAAAAACATTTACGATAGAAACCTTGCCTGTCTCTTGCCTCAATCATGGGGGCAAGGGCTCGAGTTAAATAACATAACAATAATATCAACCCTATTCTGATACCCCCGACACCCCCAGCGCTGCTGAGCTGAAAGACAATCCTGCTTCGGCCGTGTCGGGAGGCAAAAAGTCGGTGGGCAACAAGGTGTCAAACGCCACCAAGGGAGCCGTAAACAAGGTAAAAGGCTTGTTTAAGAAAAAGAAATGATATGGGTGTGGCTTGAACCCTCATAATAGAGGTTCAACATGATAATAATACAGTTCCTCGCCATATTTGTTGTAGAGATTTATGGCAATGATGTTTTCAAGCAGTTTGGTCTCTGGTTGAAATAAAAACAGGTTGAGGATGCCGTTTATTATTCTATAACCCACTATAGCGAGCGAAAGACATGCGAAACTATAGAAAGAATAAACTATAGAAAGAATAAAGGTGTATGAAAAACGTTATTCGCGTTTTATCATACACCTCTTCTCTTTTTACGAACCAATCTTTTTTTTCTTACAACCAATCTTCTTTTCTCAAACCAATGTTTTCTTTTGTTTCATTCATTTCTTTCCATTAGAAAGCTAATGTGTTCTTTTCAACAAAAAACTATTCGTAATATAGCGTTTGTGTCATCCTGTGTGTTTTCTTCGTGTTATGTAATTGTAGTGTTGCTTTTAAATGTTTTCTTTTTATTGTGTGATTTGTGTATCAGTATGTTTCTGTTGTTTTGTAAGGCCAGTAAGTCAGGCTGTTTCTATAGCAAAGACAACCTATGCACACACTTTTCAACCCCGCCCTTGCGTTTTAACATATTTTTAATATAACACAGCCGCTAACCCATGTGGCTATCTATCTTATTTGTAGTATCTTTGCATCCAAAATCATACCAACGTATCAACCCATAAAACAATATGAATAAGCTCATAACCCTTCTGCTTGCCCTCGTTCTCTGCCCCCTTACGCTGAGTGCGCAAGGTAAAAGATATCATGGCGATGGCATTGACAACGTGCTCGAATACGTGCCCCTGGTAGCCACCTTCACGCTGAAAGGCTGTGGCGTAGAGTCGGCCAGTTCGTGGAAACGCTTGGCTATAGATGGTGCCTTTTCGATAGGCCTCACCGCTGGCACCACCTATCTGTTAAAGCACACCATCAACGATATGCGCCCCGACCGCACCGACAACCACAGCTTTCCCTCGGGCCACACCGCTGTAGCCTTTTGTGGTGCTCGTATGTTAGACAAAGAGTTTCGACACGTCTCGCCATGGATTAGCGTGGCGGGATATACCGTGGCCACCGTTACCGCTGTCGACCGTGTGCGTCGCAACCGCCACCACTGGGACGATGTAGTGGTGGGAGCCGCCATAGGCATTGCCGCCACCGAGGCTGGCTACTGGCTGGGCGATAAGCTCACGGGCGAGCGCAGCCGCTGGCATTTGGGCACCGATGGTCAAACCCTTAGTTTGCGCATCGACTTATAACTATTTCAATCAAGTTAAAACAAACTCGGTATAATGAGTGCAACGTGAAATGTAAGAAAACCTCTCCCCTTTCACATTCTTACATCTTCAATAAATAAAATTATTGAGCCAAAATTGCCTTTAGTGGGGTAAAATATGGTTCAAAAAGAGAAAATATGCCATTTTGGTCTGTTTTTTTATTTTTAAGCCCATATGTGTCATTAACATATAAAGTCAAGGTGTAATTTTGCTGCAACAAAAAACAAGCCTATTAATTAAAAACAAGCCCTCGTCCTACTTGTTTTATGGCGTAGGTCGCCTCTGTCGTGTGCATCGTTTAATGGGTTGAATAACAAAAAAATGCTTGTTTTTTTTGTATTGTGTTCGATTTTAATAAAATCCTCACGCTCAAGAAAGAAAAATATTTTTCATTCTCTTCGCTTAATCGGATTTTTGCAGTACCTTTAGATAAGCTACGTTGCATCTCAACAATAAAAAAAAACGGCGTTTTTTTTGTATTGTGTTCGATTTGCAGTACCTTTGCAGAAGCATATATAAAAAACACATTATATAAATAACAAAGAGATATGATTCTTTTCTTCAGGACTCCGCAACAGAGCGTGATAGCAACAGCTGTTGACCATCAGCTCACTCAGGACGAAATCAATGAACTGTGTTGGCTTTATGGCGACGCAAAGCGCATCGAGGCTGATAGCATCGATGGCTTCTTTGTAGGACCGCGCCGTGAAATGATTACCCCTTGGAGCACAAATGCCGTAGAGATTACCCAAAACATGAGTCTCCACGGCATTTCGCGTATAGAGGAATACTTCCCCGCCAGCTCAAAGGATGCCGACCACGACCCCATGCTTCAGCGCATGTATGAGGGTTTGGACCAAGACATCTTTACTGTGAACCACCAGCCCGAGCCCATCAAGCATGTTGAAGACCTTGAGGCTTATAACGAGCAAGAAGGCTTGGCTCTGTCGCCTGAAGAGATTGAATATCTGCATAAGGTGCAGGAGCAGGTGGGCCGCCCGTTGACTGACAGCGAGATCTTCGGTTTCGCTCAGATCAACTCAGAGCACTGCCGCCACAAGATTTTTGGTGGCACCTTTATCATTGATGGTGTAGAGATGGAAAGCTCTCTGTTCCAGATGATTAAGAAGACAACTAAGGAGAACCCCAACAAAATATTGTCGGCCTATAAAGACAATGTAGCCTTTGCACAAGGCCCTGTTGTTGAGCAGTTTGCTCCGAAAGACCAGTCGACCAGCGACTATTTCCAGGTGAAAGACATTGAGAGTGTTATCTCTCTGAAGGCCGAGACCCACAATTTCCCCACCACCGTTGAGCCCTTCAACGGTGCCGCCACAGGTACGGGTGGCGAAATTCGCGACCGTATGGGTGGTGGCGTAGGCTCATGGCCTATTGCTGGTACGGCTGTGTATATGACTGCCTATCCTCGCCTTGACGATAAGAGCGTAACCATCACAAACGATGTGAAGCGCGACTGGGAAGAGGTGCTGCCCGTGCGTAAATGGCTGTATCAAACCCCCGAGCAGATTTTGATTAAGGCCTCAAACGGTGCCAGCGACTTTGGTAACAAGTTTGGTCAGCCCCTCATCTGCGGTTCAGTGCTCACCTTCGAGCACCAAGAGGGTCAAGAGAAGTATGCCTACGACAAGGTGATTATGCTGGCTGGTGGCGTGGGCTACGGCACCAAGCGCGACTGCCTGAAGAAGGAGCCCCAGAAGGGCA
The DNA here is from genome assembly GCA_900552675.1 of uncultured Prevotella sp. Taxonomy (GTDB): domain Bacteria; phylum Bacteroidota; class Bacteroidia; order Bacteroidales; family Bacteroidaceae; genus Prevotella. The sequence goes on along the minus strand of USAI01000032.1, from coordinate 18,674 downwards.
ACAAGGTAGTGGTGGTAGGTGGCGACAACTACCGCATTGGCTTGGGTGGCGGTTCGGTATCGTCGGTTGACACAGGTCGCTATTCAAACGGCATCGAGCTGAACGCCGTGCAGCGCGCCAACCCCGAGATGCAGAAGCGTGCTTACAACCTGGTACGTGCCCTGTGCGAGGAAGACGTAAACCCCGTAGTAAGTATTCACGACCACGGTTCGGCCGGACACCTCAACTGCTTGTCAGAGCTGGTTGAAGAGTGTGGAGGCGAGATTGATATGAGCAAGCTGCCCATTGGCGACAAGACCCTCTCGGCCAAAGAAATTATTGCCAACGAGAGCCAGGAGCGTATGGGCTTGCTCATCGACGAGAAGCACATCGACCACGTGCGTCGCATTGCCGAGCGTGAGCGTGCTCCGCTGTATGTGGTGGGCGAAACCACTGGCGATGCTCACTTCTCATTTGTGCAGGCCGATGGCGTGAAACCCTTCGATCTTGACGTGGCACAGATGTTTGGCCACTCGCCCAAGACCGTGATGCGCGACGAGACCGTAGAGCGCACTTATGAAAATGTAACCTATACTGAAAAAGATATCGACCAGTATGTAAGCCGTGTGCTGCAGCTGGAGGCTGTGGCCTGCAAAGATTGGCTCACAAACAAGGTAGACCGCTCGGTAACGGGCAAGATTGCGCGCCAGCAGTGCCAGGGACAGATACAGCTGCCGCTGAGCGACTGTGGCGTGGTGGCCCTCGACTACCGTGGCGAGAAAGGTATTGCTACGGCGCTGGGTCATGCTCCGCAGGCAGGATTGGCATCGCCCGAGGCTGGCAGCGTGCTGTCGGTAGCCGAGGCGCTGACCAATATTGTATGGGCTCCGCTGGCTGATGGCATGAAGAGCCTCTCGCTCTCTGCCAACTGGATGTGGCCGTGCCGCTCGCAGAAGGGCGAAGACGCTCGCCTCTACTCGGCTGTAAAGGCGTTGAGCGACTTCTGCTGCGACCTCAATATCAACGTGCCTACGGGTAAAGACTCGCTCTCGCTCTCACAACAGTATCCTAACGGCGAGAAGATTATCTCTCCGGGAACCGTTATCGTGAGCGCTGGTGGCGAGGTGAGCGACGTGAAGAAGGTGGTATCGCCCGTGCTGGTGAACGACAAAAACTCATCGCTCTATCACATCGACTTCTCGTTCGACGAGCAAGCCCTTGGCGGTTCGGCTTTTGCACAGAGCCTGGGCAAGGTGGGCAGCGACGTGCCTACGGTGAAAGATGCCGAATACTTTGCCGACTGCTTCAACGCTGTGCAAGACCTCATCAAGAAAGGATGGGTAATGGCTGGCCACGATATCTCGGCGGGCGGTTTAATCACTACCTTGCTTGAGATGTGCTTTGCCAACACTGAAGGCGGTATGCACATTAACCTGCACGACATTGTGGGCGACGACATGGTGAAGGTGCTGATGGCCGAGAACCCTGGCGTGGTGATACAGGTGAGCGATAAGCACAAAGACGAGTTTAAGAAGTATATGGAGGAGGTCGGCATCGACTATGCCAAGATAGGCTATCCCACACCTGCCGAGCGCACCATCGTGGTGAAGAAGGACAACTATGAGCACACCTTTGACATTGACGCTCTGCGCGACGAGTGGTATAAGACATCATGGCTGCTCGACCGCAAGCAAAGCTTCAACGGCTGTGCCGACGAGCGCGTGAACAACTATAAGAACCAGCCTCTGGAGATGAAGTTTAACGACAACTTTAGTGGCACACTGAAGAGCTACGGCATCAGCGCCGACCGACGCACACCCTCGGGCATCAAGGCTGCTATCATTCGTGAGAAGGGCACCAACGGCGAGCGCGAGATGGCCTACTCGCTGTATCTGGCTGGCTTCGACGTGAAAGACGTGATGATGACCGACCTTATCACCGGACGCGAGACGCTGGAAGACGTGAACATGATTGTGTTCTGCGGTGGCTTCTCTAACTCTGACGTGCTGGGATCGGCAAAGGGATGGGCAGGCGCCTTCCTCTTCAACCCGAAAGCCAAGGAGGCCCTCGACCGCTTCTATGCGCGTGAAGACACCCTGTCGTTGGGTATCTGCAACGGCTGCCAGCTTATGGTCGAACTGAACCTCATCAACCCCGAGCACGCACAGCGCGCCAAGATGTTGCATAACAACTCGCATAAGTTTGAGAGCACCTTCCTCTCGCTGCAAATTCCTGAGAACAACAGCGTAATGTTCTCATCGCTTAGCGGCAGCAAGCTGGGCATCTGGGTGGCTCACGGCGAGGGCAAGTTCTCTCTGCCCGAGGCTGAAAGCCAGTATAACGTGGTGGCTAAGTATAACTATGCACAGTATCCGGGCAACCCCAACGGCTCTGACTATAACGTGGCTGGCATCTGCTCGAACGACGGACGCCACCTGGCCATGATGCCGCACCTGGAGCGTGCCATCTTCCCATGGCAGAACGCATGGTATCCCGCCGACCGTCGTGCCGACGAGGTAACACCCTGGATTGAGGCCTTTGTAAATGCCCGCAAGTGGGTTGAGGCCAAGCTGGGCAAATAATGTGAATGGTTTCCTGATACCAGGCAACAACTGATAAGCTGAAGGGAGTCGGAGACCTGCAAAGGCAGTGTTCCGGCTCCCTTTTTAGCCCTTGGGGCAGGACTTATGTTTTGCATGTATAGAAGCTATTGGGAGTAACAAAGAAAGTTAACTCGCTTCGCGAGTGAAGTTAATAGACGTATGCTATATCGTTTTTGTTGAAAAGCTATTGTTTGTTATCTTCTGAACTTGCGAAAGTTCAAGTAGTTATATAATGGACAATTTTTATATTACATCTTTCAAAACCTTCTTTAAGATAGGTATGTTCACGCTGGGTGGAGGCTATGCCATGATACCTATCATCGAGGCCGAAGTGGTGGACAAATATAGGTGGATAGACCGCGAACAGTTTATCGACATCGTGGCCGTGGCACAAAGTTGCCCGGGTGTGATGGCGGTAAACATGAGCACATTTATAGGCTATAAGATGCGCGGCACCCGTGGCGCCCTGTGCACCACACTGGCCACAGCGCTACCCTCGTTCTTCATCATCTTGGCCATCGCCATCTTCTTTAGGCAGTTTCAAGACAACCCCGTGGTAGAGAGCATCTTCCGCGGCATACGTCCGGCCGTGGTGGCACTTATCGCTGCCCCCACTTTCTCGCTGGCTAAGAGCGCACACATCTCGCTCACCAACTGCTGGATACCCATTGCCAGCGCCCTGTTTATCTATCTGCTGCACGTAAACCCCGTGTTCATTATCATTGCGGCGGCCGTGGGCGGCTTCTTGTATGGCAAACTAATAAAAACATCTGAATGATATATCTGTATCTTTTTCTTACCTTCTTTCAGATAGGGCTGTTCGGCTTTGGTGGCGGTTATGGCATGCTGTCGCTCATACAAACCGAGACGGTGGTGCATCACCACTGGCTCACGTCGGCCGAATTTACTAACATTGTGGCTATCAGTCAGATGACACCAGGACCTATCGGCATCAACTCGGCCACCTATTGTGGCTATACTGCTGCCCACAATGCGGGCTTCGGTGGTGGCATGGCCGTGTTGGGCAGCGTGGTGGCTACCGTAGCACTGGTGCTGCCCTCGCTCATACTGATGATACTGATCAGCCGTATGTTTATGAAGTATATGCAAACGCCCACGGTGCAAAGCGTGTTTATGGGCTTGCGCCCTGCCGTGGTAGGATTGCTGGCAGCGGCGGCTTTGCTGCTGATGACGAAGGAAAACTTCTCGTCGCCCGACATCAGTCCTTGGCATTTCTGGATTAGCATTGCGCTCTTCATAGCCACCTATTTCGGCACCCGCGTGCTAAAGATAAACCCCATACGCATGATATTATGGGCCGGCTTTGCCGGACTTATGTTGTTGTATTAGGAGTGCATAGACATTTTTCATACATTATATAAATATAGCATGTAAGGAAGTTATCAGAAGTTAAAAGGAAGTTAACTCGCTTTGCGAGTGAAGGTAACGGACGTATGTCATGTAGCTTGAGTAGTAAAGCTATTGTCTGTTCACTTCCTGAACGACCGAAGGGAGTGGTTACTTCTTAATTCCGTTAACTTCTGAACTTGTAAAAGTTTAATATATTTGACATGAACACATTACGCCAAATAGCTGGGTGGGTGCTGAAGCCGATACGCCTCAACGCCACCTTCTTCACATTTATGTATGTGTTGGGATGTGTGTGCTCGTGGGTAACCATACCCCACACACGCAATGCCGCACTGTATGGCAACCTGTATCTCGAGCTTTTTCTCGACGTTTACGTCTTGGCCTTGGTGCTCACCATCGTGCCTCGTGTGCTACGCCCCTGGCTGCGCTCACTGCTGTATGTGGTGCTATATGCCACAGCGCTGGCCGACGTATATTGCTTTGTAAAGTTCGACTCTACCCTTACCCCCACCATGCTGTTGCTGGTGGGCGAGACCGACTCGCGCGAGGCCAGCGAGTTTATACGCGCCTGTGTGTCGCCCGACGTGCTGTTTAGCAATGTAGGCTGGGTGCTGCTGGTGCCCATCATGCACATCTTGCTCACCCTCGAGCTACGTTTCCCCCATTTTGTGCCGCGTAGCGTAAAAACCTTGTGGCAGAAACTGAAGGCGTGGGCCGAAGCGCATCGCAAGCAATACATCATGCCTGTGCTGGCTGCCATCACCGCACTGGTGCTGGCCATTGCCATTGGCACCAGCGCCCACAATAAGGCTGCCACCTGGAAACTGATGACGGGCAAAACCATTGGTGAGGTAGAACACACCCTGACCGAGCCCCGACATGCCGAACTGTATCTGCCCATCTGGCGATTGGCCTTCAGCATCTATGCCAACCAGCTCACCGCCAACCAGGTGCAGAAGTTGATACGTGCTGCCAACCATGTGCAGGTAGACAGTTGTAAGTTTACCTCGCCCGAGATTGTGCTCATCATTGGCGAAAGCTATAACCGCCACCACTCGCAACAATATGGCTATGTAAAGAAAACCACACCCCGACAGGTGAAGCGCGAACGAACAGGCCGACTGGTGAAGTTTACTGATGTGGTGTCGCCATGGAACCTTACCAGCTTTGTGTTCAAAAACCTGTTCTCTATGCACGTGGTAGGGCAGGAGGGCGAGTGGTGCGACTATCCGCTCTTCCCCGAACTGTTTCGAAAGGCTGGCTACCACGTAACGTTCATCACCAACCAGTTCTTGCCCAAGGCCAAGGAGGCGGTGTACGACTTCAGCGGAGGCTTCTTCCTAAACAACCCCACGCTGAGCAAGGCACAGTTTGACACGCGCAACGACAAACTGCACACCTACGACGAAGAACTGCTGGCCGACTATGAACGCCTGAAGGCCGAGGATGGCGACCACAACCTCACCATCTTCCACCTCGTGGGGCAGCACGTAAACTATCGTCAGCGCACACCGCGCAAGAACCGCCGCTTTACGGGCGACGAGTATCGCGAACTGAAACCCCACCTGAGCGATCATGAGCGCACGGTGCTGGCCGACTATGATAATGCGGTGCTGTATAACGACTCGGTGGTAGACGAAATCATACGTCGCTACGAACAAAAAGAGGCCATCGTGATTTATGTGCCCGACCATGGCGAAGAGTGTTATGAGGGCAACCTGCACTTCTATTGTCGTATGCACTCGGCCACCATCGACTCGCGCTTGGCGCATGCCGAGTTTGATATTCCCTTCTGGATATGGTGCTCGAAGAAGTATGTGCGCCGCCACCGACAGATATTCAGACAGATAAAGGCGGCTCGCAACAAGCGTTTCATGACCGATGCGCTGCCGCATCTGCTGGTTTACCTGGCGGGCATACACAGCAAAGACTATCACCCCGAGTATAACCTCATAGCACCCGAATATAACGAGATGCGCCCACGAATATTGAAAGGCACTACCGACTATGATAAGCTGGGCCCCATGCCCGACTATTATGTAACGAAAAAGAAATGAACAATAACACATTAAACCATACTGCTGTAGGGGCAGCACCGCTGCTCACATCGGCACAGTGTACCGTGTTGCGCGGGCTGGCCATCATAGGCATCTTCTTGCACAACTACTGCCACTGGCTGGGACCCATCGTGAAGGAAAACGAATATACCTATACGGCGGCCAACTGCCGTAGGTTGTTCGAGGTGCTGGCCTCGCCCGACTGGACGCTACCCGTGCATCTGCTGTCGTTCTTCGGACATTATGGCGTGCCCATCTTCCTCTTTCTCAGTGCCTATGGCCTGGTGATGAAGTATGAGAAGGGCAACAAACCCGCGCCCGCCATTGTGCCCTTTGTGCGCTATCACTATCTTAAACTGTTTAAGATGATGATGGTGGGCTTTGTGGCCTTCACCATTGTCGATGCCATGACGCCCGGACAATGGCGCTACACGCTGGTAAACATTATTGCACAGCTAGGCATGTTCAACAATGTGATGCCCGACCCCGACCACATTATCTGGCCCGGACCCTTCTGGTTCTTCGGCCTTATGTTGCAGCTATACATTATATATATAGTGGTGCTGAACCGTGGCGGATGGAAAACCTTGGCGGCTCTGGTGCTGGCATGCTGGGCTATGCAGGCCGTGTGCGACCCTGAGGGCGAAACGCTGAACCGCATACGCTACAACTTTATGGGTGGCATCATGCCCTTTGCATTAGGATTGCTGGCCGCACGCTATGGCGCACGCTTTGCCACGGTGAGCAAGGCACAATGGGCTGCTGTGCTGGTGCTGTCGGGGGCAGCGGTCTTCGCCTTCAGCTTCAGTTATCAGTTGTGGTTCTGGGTGCCCTTCTTCGTGTGCACCTTCAGCGTGGCCTTGGTAAAGATGATGAAGGCCGATGGTGCCCAACAGGGCGTGGCCCACTGGCTGCTGTGGGTAGGTCGTGTGTCGGCTGCCCTCTTCGTCATACATCCCGTTACCCGTAAGATATTTATCCCCATCAGCCGACGGGGCGACATCTATACGGGCTTGCTGCTCTACATTCTTGCATCGCTGGCCTTGGCATGGCTGTGCAGCGAGGTAATGAAAAAGATTCCCAACCCCAAGCTAAAAGAGAAGGAACATGAAAATACCTGATATAGAACTGGCCAATATCAGCCGCTATCGTGGCGAACTGATGGGAGCCGCCATGCTCTTCATCATCCTCTTCCATGTGTCGCTCAACCGTAGCGACCCTTTCTTCGGGCTGCGGCGCTGTGGCAATGTGGGCGTAGATATGTTCCTCTTCCTGAGTGGAGTGGGGCTGTGGTATTCGTGGACGAAGACACCGTCGCTCAAGCACTTCTTTACCCGACGCTATCTGCGCATCTACCCCGCATGGCTCTTCATGGCCTGCCTATATTACATACCCGACTATCTGCACCACGGCGGACATAGCACATCGGTGGTTGACCTGATAGGCGACATTGCCATCAACTGGGACTTCTGGCTGCACGACGAGCTCACCTTCTGGTACATACCAGCCATTATGATGCTCTACACCTTTGCACCGTTCTACATGATGCTCATTCGCCGATACCCCATCTATCGTTGGCTGCCACTGCTCATGGTGTTGTGGTGCGTTATGGTGCAATGGGTGCTGCCCATTCATGCCGCTGTGGGGCATATCGAGATTTTTTGGAGCCGTGTGCCCATCTTCTTTATCGGCATCAATATGGGCCAATATGTGAAAGAAAAACACACGCTGCCAGGCTCGTCGGTATGGTTGCTGCTGGTTATCTTCCTCACCACCTTTGGCACCTGCCTGTATCTGGAGCAAGAGCGCCACGGCCTCTTTCCGCTGTTTGTTGAACGCATGATATACATACCGTTCACCATCACGGCCATCATGGTGCTGAACCGCGTGTTCCGCCACACACCCAAGGCCTTTAATGCTTTCTGCCGACTGGTGGGGGCGATCAGCCTTGAGGCATACCTCATACATAGCCATTTTGTGCTCTGCTATATCGAGCGCGAGCATTTGGGCTACTGGCCCACCTTCGCTCTCACCGTCATCATCACCATGCCGCTGGCGTGGCTGCTGCATAAGGCCGCCGCGTTTGTTGAAAAGCAAGCCATGCGGGTGGTAGAGAAAGGATAATAACATAAAAGAAAGGAATAACAATGAAAAAATATCTTCGACTCATACGTCCACAGCACTGGATAAAGAATGTTTTTGTGCTGGTGCCCATGTTCTTCGGAGGCGTGCTGTTCGACCTCACCACCATTGAGAGCGGACTGCTGGTGTTTATGGCCTTCAGCTTCATTGCCTCGTCAATATATTGTTACAACGATATTGTTGACGCCGATGCCGACCGCCATCACCCCGTGAAGTGTCACCGACCCATTGCCTCAGGCGAGGTATCGGTGTCGCATGCCTATCTGCTCATGGCCGTCATGGCGGTGCTGTCGGCCACCATGATTATGTTGCTGCCACCGCCAGTGCGTATGGGCACGGCTGCTGTGGTAGCTATTTATTATGTACTGAATTTGGCCTACTGCTCAAAGCTGAAACAGTATGCTGTGCTCGATGTGTGCATCGTGGCCTTCGGTTTTGTGCTGCGCATTGTGGTAGGAGGTGTGGCCGAAGAGGTAGCGCTAAGCCAATGGATAGTGCTGATGACCTTCTTGCTCACCCTGTTCCTCTCGTTTGCCAAGCGTCGCGACGATGTGCTACGCATGAACGAAACAGGCGAAGCACCGCGCCACAACACCATTCGTTATAACCTAACATTCATCAACCAGGCCATCACCATCACGGCCAGTGTTACGCTGGTGTGCTATATTATGTACACGGTGTCGCCCGAGGTTGAAGAACACTTTAAGTCGCAATACCTTTACCTCACCAGCGTGTTTGTGCTCTTAGGTCTGCTGCGTTACATACAGATAGCGGTGGTTGACAAGAAGAGTGGCGACCCCGTAAAGGTGGCGCTCACCGACCGCTTCTCGCAACTGATCATTGCTGCATGGCTGGTAACCTTCCTTGTAATGATTTATCTATAAATGAAAATGATTAATCTATAAACTGTAAAAGAAACGTATTTATCTGTAAATGAAAAAGATATTTGTTTTCGACTTCGACGGCACCCTTACCTATGCCGACACGCTGCTGGCCTTCATACGCTTTGCCTGTGGACCTGTGCGCATGTGTATGGGCTTTGTCCTGTATGCCCCCTTGTTGGTATTGATGAAGCTGAAACTGTATCCCAACTATAAGGCCAAGCAAAAGGTGTTTGCCCACTTCTTTCGTGGCATGACGCTTACCCGTTTCGATGCCCTTTGCACCGCCTTTGCCCAGCAAGGCGAGCACCTGTTGCGCCCCGCAGCCCGCAGCTTTATCAACATCGTGCGCTCTGAAGCCTACGCCATGGCCATCGTAAGCGCCAGCATCGACAACTGGGTGCGACCCTTCGCTGAGATGTATCTGCAGTCAGACAATGCTCAAGATAAATCTCAAGGCAATGTTCAAGACAATGTTCAAGACAATAAACCTTCATCGCCCATTATTGTGCTGGGTACAAAGGTTGAGGTTGATGCCGCTGGATGCCTCACGGGTCGTTTCTCTACCCCCAACTGCTACGGTCCTGAGAAGGTGCGCCGCATAGAGGCGGTGTGGCCCCATCGCGAGCAGTATGACGTGTCGGCCTTTGGCGACAGTCGTGGCGATAAAGAGATGCTGGCTTATGCTGATCAAGGCTATTTTAAGCCCTTTAGATTCTGATGCGTTCCCTCTTTCCCAATTTTCTTCTTCATTCCCTTTTGCTCCTTAAACCTCCTAATTTATGATGAAAAGTAGTTCCTTTTCATACATATTATCATGAATATTGCCCTTTCTTATACAATTTGTTGCTTTTTCTTTATTTTTACCATTGAGTTGTTAATATTTTGTTTATATTTGCACTTAATTTGTATATGGGGCCAAGCCGCGCAATGCTTTAAACACCCCAAACCCCAAAATAAAGAGAGAAGGAAACAACAGACTAAATTATTAATAATTATATTTTTTTGCTTATGATGAAAAAATACTTTGTAACAGCCTTTTTGTCTTTAGCATTTGCGTTTGCGACAAACGCACAAGACACAAAGGTGAATGTATTGTACCTTGATGGTACACCACACGTGGTACAGATGTCGCAAGTGCAAAAATTAAAGATTACTGGCGACGATGTACTACTGCTTTCTGCCGATGGCACCACCGTAGCCACGCACAAAACAGCCGACATTGACAAGATAGAACTAACTGCCGACGTTACCGCTATCAACACTCCCAGCAAGGTACAGGCCGTAACCATACGTTATAACGGCACCAGCATTACTGCCAGTGGTATGACCAATGGCCATGTGCTTACCGTATATGCCACCAGTGGCGCTGTTGTAGCCAAAGCCAAAGCCCGCGACGGAAAGGCTACCATCAACGTGTCAGACTTAGGTGCTGGCGTATATGTGGTGAAGACCGACGGCCAGACCTTGAAGATGGTGAAGCGCTAATCTTGCTCGCCCCATCGTGTATATAGAAAATAAAAACGCTTAACACGCACAAACAGAACAACAATGACAAAGAAAATATTCTTCTTTTTCGCCATGCTTCTTGGTTTTACCATGCAGGCAATAATGGCAGAGGCGGCCACGCCCGACAGCGTGTTCGTCGTAAAGAACGGACGTATCGTCTCGGCCTATCAGGTGGGCAAAGACATTGACAACATAACTTTCCAGAAAAGCATATCGCTTGATGGCAACCAAGTGAAGATAGGCAACGAGGTGGTAACGATGAAGTCGGCCCTCATTACCTACAGTGGTGCCTTGGTATATGTGTATCTCTCTGAGAAAGAGAGCGTAGCCTCGGTTGAAGATGTAGCCGAAGGCAAGTATCTTCAGATAGCCATGTCGGCCTCTCTCCTCGACGAGAACATCGCCATTGAGAACTTCGCAGATAACTTTGAAGAAGACGACTTCTATCAGGTAATGTACATGGATCCTGTAAGGTATAATGAAGATGACGACTATGAGCCTGTAATGTTTGCATCTGACGATTGGGAAGACTACTTCGCCAGTGGTACCCTGTATGTAAACATGGAAGACGACAACCTGAAGGTGAACATCAACTGTGTACCACAAGAAAATCAGGAAGCCTTTGCCGCGCAGTATGATGGCAATTATTTCGAGATAGCACAGAACCCGTTCTTCTTCAATGTTGATGGTAAGACCAATGAGCTGCGCGCTGCCTTTGCCGAGAAGACGGCCGATGGCGTAGCCTTCTACCTCACATCGGGCAACATTGACAAGGCCAACGACTTGGAAAATACTTACTATTATGCACGCCTCTATGTGCCCAACAAGGAGATGGATGGCACCGATATCGACGTTACGGGCGACCGCGAGTATGAGCTCACCCTCTATGATAACGTTACCGATATTAACAACCCACAAGAGATATTCATTAGCAATGGCATCCAACGCACCGCTACAGGCACCGTGAGCGTGCTCGATCGTGGCGATGGCAGCTACACCATTATTATTGATGTAGAGGGCATGGGTAAGGATGGCCGCAGCTTGCAAGCTTACTATAAGGGCACTCCCGCCGTGTACGACCTCACTGTTCCTAACGAATATACTGTGGCTAATAACGATGCCGTGGCGCTGAAGTCGTGCGTGGTGGTTGACGATAGCAATATCCACACCATCTACCTCTCAAGTAAAGAGGGCGTTACCACCGTTGAAGGTATGGCCGACGCTGACATTGTTCTCACCGTGCCCAACGACTTTATCAACGATAATATGACGCACGGCTTCTCAGGCGACAATATCAATGCTATGCTGGGCATCACCTACGGTGGCAATACCTACAACCAGGCTTCTACCTCCGACCCCGCAACAGCCATCGCCGCTGGTGGTAACATAAAGGCCATCTGCAATGCCGGCAAGGGCAAATTCGACTTTACCATATTCTCGTCAACCAAGTTTGGTGGCAGTCTGAAGGGACACTACGAGGGCGACGTTACTAAACTCACTAAGTAAAAGCGATATAAGACAATGAAAAAGATTATATTATCAACCATCATAATGGCCGCCGCCTTTGCCAGCAACGCACAGGCGCAGCACAAGGTTTTCTTGAATAAGGGTACAGACAACGTTGAAGCAGTATCGTTGGGCGCCGACGACTACATTGCTTTCTCACGTCCCGAGGGTGTGCCCGAGATGAAAGATGTTGAGGTGGCCTCTACCGAGACAGGAAAAAACTATGTGTCGTACAAGGTGCTGACTGCCGATGAAAACAAATCGTATGTGCACATGCTGTTGCAGAAGTCGTATGTCGAATTGCTGACCATACAGCAAAACGGCTCTTTCGATGAGAACGACACCAAGACATTGCTCGCTATGTTCAATCAGCTCATCAATGCTGGCTACGGCTTTATAGGGCAAGGAGCACAATCTTTCACCTTTACCGATGGTGTGAAGGATGCTGCTGGACAGACACGCTTCATCCCTGGCGGACAAGATTTTTACATTGTGACCGAAGGCATAACGCAGATGCCCGATGGCCCCTTGCTCGATGGCGACATCAACTATGTAAAGGTAACCACCAAGGAGCCAGGCGTGAGCACCGAGACGCTGACCGTCGACTACAAGGGCGTGAACGATAACAGCCAAGTATGGTTCGACGTAAAGGCCAGCGAGAACGTGAACACCCTGCACATGGTGTTTGGCACCTCTGCCACTATCGACCAGTTTATCAATACCTACGGTTACGACTATCTCATGTTTACACAGTCTAACCAGTTTACGCGCGACCAGTGGTACACACTGACCGACGACGAGCATGTGTGGGGTATTGACAAGGAGGCCGACTTCTCATTCTACGTTGTTGGCATTGACAAGAATGGCGACTGGGTGAAGGCTGAAATTAAGAACCAGCACATCAAGCCAACCGTTTCTAACGACTGCCCCGTGGTTGACGTTACCAACAAGTTGGCCGACAATGGCGAAGTAGCCATTAAGTTTGAGGTTTCCTCTAAAGACACCGAGATTAGCAGCGCTAAGATGTTGCTCATGGAAGAACATGACTGGGACGTTGCGCTCAACAATATGTTGGGCATTAAAGAGGGCGATGGCTATAAGTATGACAATCCCTCAGATGCGTGGGCCGACTATATGGCTACCACCGACAAGGCACAAGATGTAACCGATGTGGTGAAGGCTCTGAACAACTCGTTCACCTACAAGAAGACCTTTACTGCCGATGAGGGTGGATGGTATGTAGGTGTGCTGGCCGTGACCGACAAGTTTGGCACCACCGTTACACGCGTTACCTTCAATCCGTTCCATGGCGAGGATGAAAGCTGGGTGATCAACTCGCGCACCTTCCCCGTAGAGAAAACTACAGCAAAAGCCGCCAAAGGCATGGCCGCTATGAGTGGCGGTGTGAAGTGTGTGGCCAAACGTAAGTAGAACATACGGGGCGGCCCATCTGTAACAACTTACAGAGGCCGCTTACAACATAAGCCTGCATAATCCATACTGCCACGCTCTCTTTCGGTGCGCGGTGGCATGGATTTTGTAGGCTTTTTGTTGCTTTGCAAAACAACTATGCGTTGGTAATAACTTGTTAACTCGTCAACTAAAAAAATATATGCCTGAAATATTAAGCCAACTCTCTCCCGCACAGCGCCAAAAACTGGGCGAAGTGGTGCGCTTTGGCATTGTAGGTGTGCTGGCCACCGCCTTACAGTATGCTATCTATTGGGTGCTCATACATGTTATGGCGCCCTCGCTGGCCATGACGGTAGGCTATGGCCTGAGCTTTATCTTCAATTTTATTGCCTCTACCCGTTACACCTTTAAGGTTGAGGCCAACGCCAAGCGTGGCGCGGGTTTTGTGTTGTCGCATGTGGTCAACTATCTGTTGCAGATGGCCACCCTATACCTATTCTTGTGGTTGGGGGTGAGCAAGACGTTGGCTCCCATCCCCATGTTCTGCATCTGCGTGCCCGTCAATTTTTTGTTAGTGCGTTTCTTCCTTAAGAAATAAGAATGAAAACAATCAAAGATATCTTCTGTATCCGTCGTGAAGAGCGCTGCCTGGCGCTGGTGTTGCTGGCCATCATTGTGGCCCTCAACGTGTTAGTGATATGCAAGTATTATGAGTTGTTCACGCCCCTCAGCGACAACTACTGGAAACTGTTTATCAACAATTTTCATATCTCAGGCTTCGATCCCATCACCCTCTCGGTGGTTAGTAATTGGCACTCGGGCTACACCGTGTTTCGCCACCCCCTGCTGGCCTTCTTTATGTATGTGCCCTACCTTATTAATCAGGCACTGATGTGGCTTACAGGCATCAATTGTGCCGTGTTTATTGTGGCCACCATACAGGTGGTTTGCGCTTTTTACAGCGGCATCTTCATCTATCGCATCTTTCGTCAGGTGGTGCAGTGCAGTCGCGCACAGAGCACCCTTCTCACCTTCTTCTTCTTCTCGCTGGCCTTTGTGCTGGTAACCAGCATCGTGCCCGACCATTTTGTTATCTCGATGATGCTGCTCTTGCTCACCCTGTGGGTTACGGGTAGAAAGATGCTGTCGGGCCGACCTATGACCAAGTGGCAAACCTTTGTGCTGTTTGTGCTCACGGCGGGCACCTCGCTCAACAATGGTGCCAAGACCTTCTTGGCGGCCCTGTTTGCCAATGGCAAGCGCTTTTTCCGTCCTGCCTTCCTGTTCTTAGCTGTGGCGCTGCCTGCCGCCCTTGTGTGGGAAACTGGGCAGGTGGCCTATCATAAACTGGTGTGGCCTGGCGAGATGGCTCGCAAAAAGGCTCGAGCCGAACGTGCCGAGGCGCAGAAAAAGCGAGCACAAGAGGCCCGATTGGCGCAGGCTAAGAAAGACACGCTGCAGGCCGACTCGTTCTTGGCGCTGGCCGCATCGCCCCGTATTAGTGCTGATAGCGCTCGCGTGTTGCGTATCACGGCCGACAGCATACGCCAAGGCAAGCACCACAAGGCGGCACCCGCTGCTAAGAAGCGTAGCGCCAAGCTGGGCGTGCCCATTGCCAAAGAGGGCTATATGTCGTGGACCGATATTTCTACCTCGCGCCTGTGGAGCATTATCGAGAATTTGTTTGGCGAGTCGATACAGCTACACCGCGACCATCTGCTTGAAGACGAGTTCCGCAGTAGGCCTATGATTATACACTACCGTTCGCCGCTGAGCTACGTGGTCGAGGCACTGGTGGTGGCGCTCTTCGTGATAGGCATTTGGTGCGGAAGGCGTAGCAAGTTTATGTGGCTGTGCTTCTCGTTCTTTGCCCTCGACATGGCGTTGCACATAGGTTTAGGCTTTGGCATTAACGAGGTGTATATCATGTCGGCCCATTGGATATACGTTATACCCATAGCGGCGGCCTTCGCGCTGAAGTCTGCCATGCAGCGTTGGGGCTCGAAAGCATTTTTCGCCCTCACCCTGCTCACCATCTATCTATGGGTATATAATGTGAGCTTAATTGTGACGTATCTGGTGTCCGATAACTTCCGTTAACTTCCAATAACTCCCAATAACTCCCTTATAATATGAAGCAAATCTCACTTCGAAAGTTGCCCCGCGCCTTGGCTCATGGCCTTTCGCGCATACTATGGCCCCTACGCATACATCGCAACGAGCGCTGGGTGGCGCTGGCGGTGGCCCTGTGTGTGGCAGCCCTCAATGCCCTGGTTATCTATTGCTATTGGGATAAGTTTACGCTGCCCGCACCGCAAGGTTTTCATGGCCTTATCTTGAATAATTTTCATGTGTCGGGCTTCGATGCCCACTCAATCATCGTGCTCTCGTGCGAAGACATTTATTATAACACCCTTCGGCATCCGCTGTTCTTCACCCTGTTGTGGCCCTTCTATTGGCTGAACACGTGGGTGATGCAGCTCACAGGCTTTAGCATATCAATGTTTATCATGGCTGCCATGCAGATTGTAGCTGCCGTGTATGGCTTCTTGTTCCTGTTGCGCATGCTTACCGAGGTGGTCGACATTCGACGCAGCACCGCCATCTGGCTGTGTGTGTGGCTGTATAGCTTTGCCCACGTCATGCTGTCGGCCATGGTTCCCGACCATTTTGGCCTCTCTCTGGCCCTGCTCACCTGCACGCTATGGGTGGTGGGACGCAAGCTGAAGGCCGCCCAGCCGCTGTCGCTCATGCAGCAAGGGGTGCTGTTCTTTCTCACCGCGGGCATCACGCTTACCAATGGTGTGAAAACCTGCTTGGCGGCGTGGCTGTGCAATGGCCGCCGTGTGTTTCATTGGCGCTCGCTGTGTGCCTTTGCCGCTTCGGGCTTGCTGTTGTTGGGCATCTGGGCGTTCCAGTACGAGCAGTATGAGGTGCCGCAGAAGGAGCGCATTGACCAAATGATAGCCAAGCTGCAGAAGAAAGACCCCAACCGTGTGAAACCTGATAGCGCTCATGTGCAGTGGGTGCGCCAGCAGAATGGTCGTCCGCTGAAACAAGACAACCTGTTGTTGCAGTGGAGCGACATTACCACGCCACGTGGGCAAAGCATTGTTGAAAACCTGTGGGGCGAGAGCACCCTTTTGCACCGCGACCACCTGTTGGGTGATGTGCAACAAAGTCGGCCCGTGTTTGTGCCTTACCGTTCGGTGGCCCCCTATATTGTGGTGGGGCTTACGGCTCTGCTCATGTTGTGTGGCTTGCTCAGTGGCTTGCTTGCTGGTGGTGTGCAATGCAAGTTGTCGTGGCTGTTGCTGTCGTGGCTGCTCTTTGACGGCGTGATGCACATTGGTTTTGGTTTCGGCCTGAACGAGGTGCAAATTATGGCCGCCCACTGGATGTTTGCCATCCCGCTGTCAACCGCTTTCTTGCTGAAACGTTTCGAGACGGGTGCCTTAGGTCGTGCCCTCACCCTCTTGGTGCAATGCTTGGCGGTGGGCACAGCCTGCTATAACGTAGCGCTCATAGTGAGTTATTTTATATAATCATACTGAAGTTTCGCAAGTTTTCCGCTCGGCTTTGCTACTTAATAAAAATGCATATGTCCGTTAACTTCACTCGCGAAGCGAGTTAACTTCCTTTTAACTCCTAATAACTTCCTTAGTGCTAAACTAAAATAATCATATATGTTAACAACCCTTCGCTCCCTCTTCACCCTTCGCCGCGACGAGCGCTGGCTGGCCCTTGTTCTCTTGGTGCCGCTGGTGGCGCTTCAGGCATTAATGTTGTACAAGTTTAGCTGCCTGTTTGCGCATCCTACCGATGCCAGTTGGATGCAGTTTATGCACAATTTTCGTATGTCGGGCTTCGACCCCACCACCTATGCCGTGGTGCTGCATTGGTATCAGGGTTACGACATCTTGCGGCATCCGCTGCTGGCCCTTTTTGTGTGGCCACTCTCAATGCTGAACGCGGGCCTCTCGGCCCTCATGGGCACCAACTGTGTGCAGCTGGTTGTGGGTGTGGTGCTCATAACGTCGGCCTTCTATGCCCTGCTGTGGCTGTGGCGCACGCTGCGTTTCGTGGTGGGCGTGGGGCGCTGTATGGCCTGGCTGCTCACGCTGCTGTTTATGGGCTTTGGCATGATAGCCGTTACGGTGTGCGTGCCCGACCACTTTTGTCTGTCGTTGCCCTTGCTGTCGCTCACGCTGTATGTGTCGGGCCTGAAGCTGAAACAGGGCACACGGTATAGCGCGTGGCAAGCCATCGTGCTCTTTGTCCTTACTGCTGGTGTAACGCTGAGCAACGGCATTGTTGTGTTGCTGGCGATAGCAATAACCAATGGACGTGCCGCCTTTCGTCCGCGCTTCTTCTTTGGGGCCCTTGTGCTGCCTGCCTGCCTCATGCTGGCCGCAGGCATGGGGCAACGTATGATGCAGCAACGCAAAGTGTCGCTATCAGCACCCGTGGCGCAGCAAATGAAGTGGACACGCCACGATGTGAGCCGTGCCGATGTGCTGATAGAAAACTTCTTGGGCGAGAGTCTGCAGCTGCACCGTCGCCATATCTTGGGCGACGTGCTGTCGGGCCGACCCATCATTGTGCGCTATTCGTGGGCAGCACAGTATGTGGCCGAAGCCGTCATCGTGCTCTTGGCCCTGGTGGGCGCATGGGTGGGGCGTAGGCAGCGCTTTCAGTGGCTGCTCATGGCTGTGCTGGGCTTCAACGTTTTGTTGCACATAGTGCTGGGCTTCGCCATCGACGAGGTGCACATCATGGCGGCACATTGGGCGCTGGTGCTGCCACTGTCAATGGGGTGGCTGCTGAGGTTTGACCTGTGGCAAGGCTCGACAGAAGGATGTTGGCCTGCCACGCTCTGGCGCTTTAAGGTGCTTCAGGGTGCAGGGGTGCTGCTGGTGGTGGTGCTGGTGGCGTATCTGTGGATGTATCATGGCACACTGCTGTATCGCTATCTCACGTGGCCGCTGGTGGCGTAGAAGGTTCCTTGTTGCTTGCCTTAGCAAGAAGTCGTTAAACAGCTTTTGATGGTTAACGAGCAAACCAAAAGTTAATATATATCAAGAATAAACATAAAAGTGATGGTTTTGCAAAGAATTGTTTGCGCGAACAGTAAGTTTTGCATACCTTTGCAGCATCAAAAAGGTTAATAGATTGTTTAGGTTAGTAGTAATAGATTTAGGTTTTTAGTTATT
>USAI01000031.1 GCA_900552675.1 uncultured Prevotella sp. | reverse complement strand
TTCCCTACACGACGCTCTTCCGATCTATTAGAAATGTAATCTGTTTTGTGAAGTGCTGGGTGCTGGAGGACGTGGCACGGAGGCCACCGTCCTACTTTGAGGGCGCCTCCGTTTCGATAAAAATAAAAGGTACAGATAATACTGTTTAAAACACAACAGTATTATTTGATCCAATATAATCTGAGCGCCATAAAATAAAAGGACAACATGAACAACGTTGTTTTCTTACATAATTCATGTATGAAAATGTTGTTCTTGTTGTCCTTTTGTTGTACAATGTTGTTGTGTTTATGTTCTACACAACCTTTTGTTATATGGGCTTGGCTTTTACCAAACTACTGTTCTTACTGTATTGGCTTCACTATGACCAAACAATCGTTGTTATTCTTTTATTTTCATAATGTCGGCCACAATGCCTTCGATGTATTTGCACAGGATGCCGATGCCACGCTCGTTTGAGCCTCCTTTAGGTATGATAATGTCGGCATACTGCTTGGTGGGCTCGATAAACTCGTCGTGCATGGGTTTCAGCACGTTGCGATATTTGGTGATGAGCATATCAAGCGGGTGGGCACGCTCGGCAATGTCGCGCTCGATAACGCGCAAGAGGCGCTCGTCGGGCTCGGCATCAACAAAGATTTTAAGATCCATAAGGTCGCGCAGTTTCTTGTCATACAGTGCCATAATGCCTTCGACAATGATGACATCGTGGGGCTCAACGTGCACCGTCTCTTTCTGGCGTGTGCAGGTAATGTATGAATAGGTGGGCTGCTCGATGGCATGACCCTGGCGCAACTCTTCTATTTGATGGGCAAACAGGGGCCACTCGAAAGCGTCGGGATGGTCGAAGTTGGTCTTCTTGCGCTCTTCGGGGTCCATGTCCCACTGTGCTTTATAATATGAGTCTTGCGGAATAACGGCCACCGTGTTCTCGGGCAGCGCCTCCACTATTTTTCTTACCACGGTGGTCTTGCCCGACCCCGTTCCTCCGGCAATGCCGATAATGGTTACATTATGTTTCTTCATATAGCGTGTGGTGTATTCTTTTTGTTTACGTTTCGCAAGATGCCTTAGCTGTTACATATTGCAGCAAAAAGGGGCGCATAGTAGTGGGCCTTCTGTTCTACCTTCATGGGGTAGGCTCTCGAACTGCTGGGCATGCGCCAAAGGTGTAGCTCGCGCCCCTCAAACTGAAAGGCTACAGCGCTGCCCATCATGGGCGCCTGCGTTATGTTGAAGCACTGGCACAGCACGTCGGTGGCCTTTTGTCCTGTGGTGACGATGTGGCCGAGGGCGGGCAGATGCCGCACCATGGCTTTCAGGTCGGTGGGCTCTACCACCTCCAGGTCTTTGTCTGATGCCGTGTTCTTCAGCCTTCGCACAGCACAAGCGGTGTCGTACAGTCCTATCTTTTGCTGGTTAAGAAAGGAAATGATGGCGTCGAGATAGAAGGTTTTATGCTCGGCGTCGACAAAGTGTAGCTTGTTGTCAAAGAAGCAAAGGCCGAAGATGCGCCACATATCATTGGTAAAGTTGGGGTAATAAAAGCGCATGGCCCACCGCTTCTCGGCTGGCGGAAAGCTACCTAACATGAGCAGGCGGCACCCGTCCGGCAAGAAAGGCTCGAAGGGGTGCCGCTCAATGGGTATGCTCACAGGGGCTAAGGGAAGGATGGGGCTGTGGCTCACTTCTGTTCTTTTACAAGATATACCACCACGGGGAGGTGGTCAGAATAACCGTCGAGCCATACGCCACCAGCGGTGGTACGCTTGGGCGTGCCCTTATATTTGCCCTCGTTCTGTATAAGGTATGGGCGTGTAAAGATGTGGCTCTTCCAATATTTCAGGGTAGAGAAGTCTTTCTGGCCCTTGGGGTTCAGCATGTTGGGTGTCATTACAATCTGGTCGAACAGGTTCCATGAGCCGTTGTAGGCCAGGGTGCCGCGACCTTCTTTGGCCAAGATGTTGTACCAGGGGTTATACATATCGTCGGGGCCCACCTGGCTAATTTCGGGCTTGGCCTGCAATACGTCATGCATACTCTTGTTGGTGGGGTCGTCGTTCATATCGCCCATCACCATTACCTTGCAGTTGGGGTCGTCGCGCAGCAACGAGTCTTTCAAGGCTTTTAC
Source organism: uncultured Prevotella sp. (assembly GCA_900552675.1). Lineage (GTDB taxonomy): Bacteria > Bacteroidota > Bacteroidia > Bacteroidales > Bacteroidaceae > Prevotella. The sequence goes on along the minus strand of USAI01000031.1, from coordinate 22,032 downwards.
CTGCTTGGCGGCCAGCTCACGATAGTAAGAGGTGGCACCACGGCTGGGCCAGTGGCATACCACAGCGGTGACATGCTCGTCGGCCAAGGTTCCGCTTACGGTAAGGAAGCCACGGGTGGCACGGCCCTTGTCTTTCTCAAGGTCGTAAACGTAGGGCACTAACTTTACATCGCGCACGGTGAAGAGAGCGGGGTTGTAAAGCAAGGCACAGTCGATACCACGCTTGTCGGGACCTTCAACGTGCACATATTTATATCCACGCTTGGCCAGAGGCTCTTGGGCAATCAGCGCGTCGAGCACCTTGTGGTTTTCAACCTCGCTCAAACCAATGAAGGTGCAGCCCACGCCAGGCAATACGTCGGTTCCAAGCTCGGCCAGCGCGCGCGACATGTTGCGCAGCTTGTGGGTATATTTCATTCCGTTCCAACGATACGAGCCTGTAGGCAGAAACTCAACGTCGTTCTTACCTTCGTCATGGCAAGTGTCGAAAAGGTTTTCTTGGTTGTAGAAGGCAACGCCATAAACCGAAAACTTTTTCTGCGCTTGGCTACCTGTAAGCACAAGGCACAGAAGGGCCAAAACCGTGAATAGCTTTTTCATAAAATGTTCTTTTTCTCTATGGTTTGAATTTTTTGTAATAATTGTTTTCAGATAAGGCCATAGCGCCATGTTAGTGAGGCCATAGGGCCATGCTATATGAAGCTATGAAGCCAATATAATTAAAAGATGCTGCAAATATCGTAATTTTATTTGTAAAAACAATACCTTTAAGCGTTTTTTCATTCATTTTTCATACAATAATGCACTAAAAAACCATGCTGATAGGGGGCGAGAAAGAAAAAAGATGTCAGATTGAAAGCAAAAAAACACCATGTAGACCCCTTTAAAGGCGAAAAGTATCACACTGTCAATACTTTCATTGAATTTTAACATAAAAAAACTTTCGTTATCCAATTTATTTTTGTTACTTTGCATTTTTGGAGAAACCCTCAGTAATTTTTTTAGAAAAATTCATTAACATTAATAAAATGCAGAACAAGCTAAAATTGGCCGTGATAGCCCTTTGCTATGCTCCTGCTGTATTTGCGCAGACCGATAATAATAATGTGCAAACACCGCAGATCAGCGAATCGGCTTTCACTTTTACTGAAGCGCAGCTTGGAGACGATGAGGACCAGTCGCAGACGGTCAGCGTTATCGGCTCTAACAACAACATTTATGCGAGCGGTGTGGGATATCTTTTCTCACCGGTACGCTTCCGTTATCGCGCCTTCGATCAGAAGTTCAATGAAGTGTACATCAACGGTGTGCCCATGAACGACATGGAAAGCGGACAGTTCCGCTTCTCTACCATGGTGGGTGGTTTGAACCAACAAACACGCAACGTTGAGTTTGCACTGCCATTTGAGAGTAACGGATTTGCTATGTCTGGCATGGCAGGTTCAAACAACTACAACTTCCGCCCCGCAAACATGCCGGTGGGACACCGCGTGTCGCTGGCTGGTGCTAACCGCAGCTATACATTGCGCGGTATGTACACCTTCAACACAGGCCTGAACGACAAGGGATGGGCCTTTGCCGGAAACCTTACCTACCGTTGGGCTAAGGAAGGATATGTAGAGGGCACTTTCTACAACGCTCTGTCTTATTATCTTGGTGTGCAGAAGGTGTTTAATGGTGGCGAACACTCGTTAACATTAGCTACCTGGGGTACGCCTACCGAGCGCGGTGCTCAGGGTAACGCTACCGACGAGAGCTACTGGTTGGCCAATGACAAATATTATAACCCCTATTGGGGCTACCAGAATGGTAAGAAGCGCAACTCGCGTGTAACCACTGAGTATACTCCGAGTGCAATCTTCTCATGGGACTGGAAAATTGATAATGATACCAAGCTCAGCACATCGCTGTTCGGCAAATACGGTATGTATAAGAACACGAAGCTGAACTATAATAATGCTGATAACCCCCGTCCTGACTACTGGAAAAATATGCCCAGTAGCTATTATGACGTTTGGAATAACAGCAACGAAAACTATATCACCACGCAGGCTTATAACGACTGGTTGAACTCGTACAACTTCTGGACAGCATCAAAGGCAAACCGACAGATTAACTGGGATCGCTTGTATGCTGCCAACAAGAATGTGAGCGCGGCTGGCAAAGATGCTATGTATTACATTCAGGCTAAGCACATTGACCAGCTGAACCTTACCTTCGCGTCGACCTTCAATAAGCAAATCGACAAGAAGAAGAGCTATAACCTGGGCGTAGTGGCTGCTACCAACCGTGCCGCTCACTATCAAACCATGGATGACCTGCTGGGTGCAACTAAGTTTACAAACATCAACACTTACGCTATCAACGATAAGAACACGCCCACCAGCGATGCTGTTCAGTATGACCTGAACCATCCTAACGCTATCGTGAAAGAAGGCGATAAGTTTGGTTATAACTACGACCTGTTGGTAAATAATGCTAAGTTGTGGGGAAGCTATACTGAAGACTTCGGACCTCTGCACTACACTGTGGCTGGCCGCGTAGGCTATACCTCAATGCAGCGCGATGGTAAGATGCGCAACGGCTTGGCTAAGGACAACTCGTATGGCAAGAGCGGACGCGCCGACTTTCTTGACGGTGGCCTGAAATTTGGTTCAAGCCTGAATATGGGTCGTGGCAACACACTCACCTTCGGCATCGGATACGAATATCGTGCACCACAGGCTCGCAACGCTTTCCAGGCTCCTGAGGTTAACAACAACTTTGTGAACGACCTGAAGAACGAGCGCGTGTTCAGCACCGAGCTGGGCTACCAGTATGAGAACGCTTGGTTACACTTGAACCTGAATGGCTATTACAGCCGTTTGGATAATGTAACTGAATGGCAGAACTTCTTCTACGACGACGTTAACTCGTTCTCGTATGTATCGCTCACAGGCACAAATAAAGAATATTATGGCTTGGAGCTCGGCGCACGTATCAAGGTTACAAGTGCTTTCGACGTGAAACTGATTGGTACCATTAGCGATGCTAAGATTATCAACAACTCGAAGTTGGCTTACATGGAGTCAATCGACGGTGTGATGCACGGCGATATGTATGGCGACCCTGAAGATTCCAACAGCAACTATGACCGTATATATAATAAAGGTATGCGCGACAACGGTACACCGCTTACAGCTGCCAGCGTAGGTTTGAGCTACCACCAAAGTGGATGGTATCTTGACCTGAACTGCAACTACTATGACCGCATTTACCTGTCATACTCGCCTTGCTACCGTTATCTTACAACATTGAAGAACCGCCAAAAAGCTGGCGAAGAAACCTTCGATGCCAATGGCAATCCTCTCGACTCGGCTTTGAAGCAGACCAAGGGTAAGGGTGGCTTCATGGTTGACGCCTCTATTGGACGCAGCATCTACCTCAAGCGCGGCATGCTGTCTATCAACCTCTCGCTCACCAACGTTCTGAACAACCGCAACATCACAACTGGCGGATTTGAGCAGAGCCGTAGCGACTACTCGGGTGTAAAAAGCGATAATATCAAGGCACGTTCTTATTCGTTCTCGAAGAACCCCTTCAAGTTCTATGCATACGGCACCAACGGCATGCTGAACGTAACGTATAAGTTCTAAATATTCGTGACGAACTAATATTATTATCGTGACGTATAATGTCTAAAAAAGGAAAGAAAGAATGAAAAGTATTAAATATCTGAAACTGTTTCTGATGACACTGGCACTGGGTCTGGTCACTACATCGTGTATGGATGATGACTGGAAAGACCCCACCGGCGATACTCCCGCTTTTGGAAACAACAACTTGGTGGAAACCAATGTGGTGTCGATTGCGAAACTGAAAGAGATGTATGACCTCACACCCGCTACTGTGAACAGCCATATCAACGATACGATGCGCATTGCTAATGGACTGCAAATCAAGGGTGTGGTGACAGGACATGATGTTGAGGGAAATATCTACAACGAAATATCTGTTGACGATGGCACAGCAGGCATCATCATCTGTATTGCTCAGGGTGGCCTGTGTGGTCAGCTGCAGATTGGTCAGGAAATATTAATCGACCTCGGTGGCCTCTACATTGGCACCTATCGCTCACAGCCCCAGATAGGTGTGCCCTACACATCTACCAGCGCCAGCGGACAGAAGTCGACCTATCCCAGCCGTATCGCTCGTAACGATTGGCAGAACCGCTTCAAACTGTTGGGCGCTCCTGATGCCTCTAAGGTTCAGCCGAAGACATTTGATGTAAGCAAGGTGAAAGATCAAAACTATGTTTACTCAATGGCAGGACGCCTGGTGAAAGCGTCATACGTTTCGTTCGACAAGGCCGACGGCAAGACCACCTTCGCCCCTGAGGATGAAGGAAAAACAACAGGCTTCGGCGTGATGCGCTCGTTCAAGGGCTATACCACTAACGAGTTTGGCATCCGTACCAGCTGCTATGCTGACTTTGCTGCCATGCCTCTGCCCAGCGGAAACCTGAATGTAACGGGTGTGCTCACTTGCTACAAGTCGAGCGATAGATACGATGCTACTGTTCAGTTGCTGCTGCGTCAGTACTCTGACATCGAGGTGCTTTCTGAGGCACAAAACAAGTAAGCCACGGCTTTTGGCTACTTATAAATACACATAATTATTAATATTACATTACACAGTAAAAAATTATATCATTTATATGAAAAAGATAATGTATTCAATGCTTGCCTTCATGATGGCAGCATTCACATTCACCAGTTGCGAGGACGTTCCCGCTCCTTATGGTCTGCCTAATGGTGGTACTGAAGGTGGTGGCTCAATATTGCCCGAAGGCACATTCCTTGATGCCGACTTCACCTCTTCACTTGGCAAGTTTAAGTCGATGTCTGCTGAAGGCGACGGCTCTATCCAGTGGAAGATTGACTACAAAAGTGCATGCATCACAGGCTTTGCTGATTGGGATGGCACTGGAACCAAAACTAACAAGGCTGGCGTAACCTATCTCGTTAGCCCCGAGGTTGACCTCACTCAGGCTAAAGAGGCTTATGTAGAGATGAACCATGCACTGAACTATGAGAATGGTGATATCAACACTAACAATGCCCTGCTCATCACCGATAACTATACTGGCGATGTGAAAACCACTACCTGGACAGCCATTCCTTATGCTACCACTGGTTTGGGTAACTCATTTACCTTCGTAACCAGCCAGGCTAATTTGCCCGCCGAGTTTATGGGCAAGAAGGTGGTAATGGCTTTGCGTCATACCTGTGGTGAGAAATCGTCAACATGGGAGGTGAAGACCCTCAAAGTGTTGGCAGGCAAGGCAGACGTTACTGTACCCGATACACCTGTAACTCCCGATACTCCTTCGGCTAATCCGCAAGGCAAGGGTACTGCTGATGATCCCTTCAACGTTGACGCTGCTCTGAAGTATATCACAGATGGTGGTGATGCTACTACTGATGTTTACATCAAGGGTAAGATTTCGAAGGTTGTGAAATATAATGCAAACTATAAAAACATCAACTATAACATCGTTGATGAGAAGTCGGGCCAGGAACTGCAGGTATATGCTGGTTTGGGCTTAAATGGTGCTGATTTCAAGGCGCTCACCGATCTTAAGGTAGGTCAGGTCGTAGTAATCTGCGGTAAACTGACTACATATATGGGTACCAAACAGGTTGATAAGAACAGCAAGATTATCTCTATCACTGGTGAAGGCGAAGCGCCTGCTCCCGATGAAACTGTTGGCGACCTCACCGCTCCTAACGGCAACTTTGAGGCTTGGGTAAACGGTCAGCCTAACAACTGGGCTACAGCTTCTTCTGCTGGCAATGCTACCTTGGCACAGAGCACAGATGCTCACAGTGGCAAGTACGCTGTTGAGGTTACCCACGTGGATTCTAAGAACAAGCGTATCGGTTATAAGGAAATTGCTTTGAAGGCTGGCGAATACACCGTTACTTTCTACGTTAAGGGTACTGCAGGCACTACATCAGTGCGTCCTGGTATGGTGAAGGTTGTAGACAATGTCGCTGACAAAAACTATAACTATGGCGACTATGTAAACGATATTCCCAACACCGAGTGGAAGGAAGTGACACAGAAACTGACTATCACTGAAGATGGTCTTTACTGCTTCGTTATTATGATTCCGATGAAAGCTGCCAGCAACGCTCTTATCGACGACTTCAAGGTTACCTTCGGTGGCACTGCTATCATCAAGTAAAAAACTTCTTTCTGCATCTATTTATACGATGCATAAATGATGGCTCTTGTTTATCAATGGCCATCTGTTAACAAGATAAACCGCCTTGCTATACAAGCCATTATGGCTGATAGCAAGGCGGTTCTCTGTGTTTTAGCCTCTTTTTTACTTCTTGTGATGTAATTGTCTTTCAAAAATTTGGCCACATGAATGTTTTTATCTAACTTTGCAGTCCGAAAAGTGTAATGTGCTGAACATAATACATAATAATGTGTTGAAACAATACATTGAAAAGTGATTGGCACAGCACCATAAGAACAGATAATTATATATTAAATTAACAATAAGAATAAACAAAATGAAAAAAGGTATCCATCCCGAAAACTATCGCCCCGTCGTATTTAAGGATATGTCCAACGGCGATATGTTCCTTACAAAATCTACATGCAAGACTACAGATACAGTAGAATTTGAAGGCGAAACTTACCCTGTGGTAAAAGTCGAAATCTCTAGCACCTCTCACCCCTTCTATACTGGTAAGAGCAAGTTGGTTGACACTGCTGGTCGCGTAGACAAGTTCATGAGCCGCTTCGGTAAGATTCGCAAGTAATACAGCATATATCTACCACTACTCTTTTTAATTGACGTCTGAACGTTGGCAAGCACGTGCATCGGCTGTAGCGATGCCAAGGCAGAATGAGCAATAAAGAGTGAGCGAACTTATATTTTTGGAAAGTGTGTTCTGGCGTAGTTGCATATACGCGGGAACACACTTTCTTTTTTTATTCTAACGCTTCGTCACATACGGCCACTTGTGTACTAACATAAGGCAAGTGAAGTAAAGTGACGACTTTCTCTTATTTATATTTATTTCTTTCTAATGAACATCAATATGAAACATCGTTTTATGATATGGGCACATTGGGCAGTATTGCTTTTAATGGTACTGTCGTTTGCGGCCTGTGGTAGTGATGGGGGTGGTGATAATGGTGAAGGTTCAGGCTCTACCGTAACGAAGAACGAAAACCAAAACCCCGCCAGTGGCTACAATACAAATAAAACGTCGCTAAAGGCTGCACAGCGTATGGAGTTTCCGAATATTAAGAAACCCGCTGCCAACTATTATGTTATTGTGCATACGCTTTCAGGTACGGCTAACCAATACTCGTATGCTGGCAAAAACTATACCTTCGATGCCGACGGCATCAACTTCTGCACCATTTGGGACACGAATAAGAAGTCGCAACTCTGCTCATGCTATCGTTTGCACCGAGGCTATGGCGGTTCGCATAGTCGTGTGATAGGCCTTACCTATCCTGCCGACGATGACCTGCCTTCACAGTATCGCATTGACGATTATATGCGAGGCTCGGGCTTTCAGCACGGCCACATCTTACCGCAAACAGAGCGCACCTTCTCTTACGATGCCAATCGTCAAACCAACTATCTCACCAATATGCAGCCGCAGTATCCGCAGTTTAACGGTTTCGACGATAAGGACAATTCGCACACGGGCTTGTGGCTACTGATGGAGGGCAAGGTACAGAAACTTGCTAAACGCCTTGGTGCCAACGATACGCTGTTCGTGTGCAAAGGTGGTACCATTCAGAAGGGGCAGGTGTTGAAGAAATTAAAGAACCAGATGATTGTGCCCAAGTATTTCTTTATGGCTGTGCTGAGAAAAACTCAGAGTGGTTATAGCGCCTTTGGCTTTTGGACCGAACACCTGAGCTCGTATGTTCCTTCAAACTATAATTTGCGACAGAACGCTATGTCGATTGCTGAATTGGAAAAACTTACTGGCATCGACTTCTTCTGCAATCTGCCCGACGATATTGAGGAAAAGGTAGAGAAAAGCTTTTCTCCTATCTTATGGGACTTCTAAAACAATAGCCCCACTTGTCGAGTTTCGCATGAACCTAACAACGTTTGCTGGGCTCTCATGCGAAACTTGAATTCATCAAACACATACACGCAATCAACTAACAATTACTTACGAACAATAACTTACAAGCTACTATGATCAAAAGAAAAACATTTTATTCTGCTTTGCTGCTTATGGCTCTGCCTGTTTCAGGCACCGTGGCTATGAACAACCATTGGGGCAGTAGCGTTTCAGAAACGGCTTTGGCTTCGGCTTCGTCAACTTCGTCTTCGTCAACAGCATCGTCGTCAGCATCTGATGCTAATCATTTTATTACCGATGCTACGTATCGTAAAAAAGTGGACGATACCTTCAACAGCCGTATCTCTTTTATAGGTAAACAATTTTTTAATACGAAGGGGCTGAAGGCCACTGCCCAAGAGCGCGAAGCCTTGCAGTTTTTGTATGCCTATATGCCACTGGCCGATGTCACCGACTACACCACCGCCTTCTTCCTTCAGAATGTGCGCAGCAGTTTTGCGGCCCGCAATGAGATGGCGTGGGGCGAAAAGGTGCCCGAACTGCTGTTCCGCCACTTCGTGTTGCCCATCCGCATTAACAACGAGAACCTTGACAATTCGCGCATGGAGTTCTACAAAGAGCTGCGCCAGCGTGTACAAGGTAAAAATATGTATGATGCCATTCTTGAGGTAAACCACTGGTGCCATGAAAAGGTGTCGTATCAGCCTTCTGATGGCCGCACATCGGCACCGCTGTCAACAGTGCGTTCGGCTTATGGTCGTTGTGGCGAGCAGAGCACCTTTACCGTAGCTGCCTTGCGTGCCGTAGGCATTCCTGCCCGACAGGTGTACACCCCGCGCTGGGCACATACCGACGATAACCATGCTTGGGTAGAGGCTTGGGCCGATGGCACATGGTACTTTTTGGGAGCCTGTGAGCCAGAGGCGGTTCTGAACCTGGGCTGGTTTAATGCTCCCGCCTCGCGTGCCTTGCTGATGCACACCAAAGCTTTTGGCGACTATAATGGCCCTGAAGAGGTGATGCTTCGCACGGCAAACTATACTGAGATTAACCTCATAGGCAATTATGGCGAGACGGCTCGTGCCGACTTCCGTGTTGTTGATGCCGCTGGTAAACCTGTTGAGGGCGCTCGCGTTGACTTTAAAATATACAATTATGCCGAATATTGCACCGTGGTAACTAAATATACGGGTGCCGATGGTAGCACCTTCCTTTCGGCAGGTAAGGGCGATATGATGGTGTGGGCCTCAAAGAACGGCAAGTATGGCTTTGGCAAAGTGTCGTTTGGCAAAGATCGTGAGCTCACCGTGCGCCTCGACCACGATGCTACACAGGCTTATGCGCAGTGCGACACCTTCGACATTGTTCCACCTGTGGGCAAACCTAATTTGCCTGAGGTAACGCCTGCTCAAAAGGCGGCTAATGATGTACGCTTGGCTTACGAAGACTCGATACGCCATGCTTATCTTGCCACCTTCTATACGCCCGAAACAGCGCGTAAGGCATGTGATGCCAACGGCCTTCCTGCCGACGAGGTGGCTCCGCTCTTGGTGGCTTCAAGTGGCAATCATGCCGTTATCCTTCAGTTCTTGGTTAAGAACAAGGCAAACCTCGACCGTGCCATCGCTTTGCTGAAGACGCTTCGCCCCAAAGACTTGCGCGATATGCCGATGGATATTCTCGATGACAATATGTTGGCCGAAAGTGCGCAGCTTTGCCCCCGTGTTGAAGACGAGATGATTATTCATCCCTTCAAACATTTCTTCGAGAAAACATTTAGCAAGGCCGATGCCGACCGTTTCCGTCAGAACCCCGACGCACTGGCCGAATGGGTAGAGAAAAACGTGCGCCTGAACCCCGACACCAAAGCCTTAGCCATTGCTCAAACGCCTATTGGCGTATGGCAGTCGCGTCTTACCGATAACCGTTCGCGTAAGATTTTCTTTGTCGACGTAGCCCGCAGCTTGGGCATCGAGGCCCGTGTTGATGCTGTAACCAAGAAAACGCAATATCGTAAAGAAGGACAGTGGGTTGACGTGCTCTTCGGACAAAAAGCGCAAATGGCGGCCACAGGCACCCTGAAACTGACCTATACCGACAATGGCGTGATTGATAACCCGAAGTATTACAGCCACTTCTCATTGGCTCGTGTTAATGCTGATGGCACCACCGCATTGCTCGAGTATGATGACAGTGGCGAGGTGACATGGGCTAATACCTTTCGCGATGGTGTGTCGCTCGATGCCGGACAATATATCCTTGTTACAGGCACACGTCTGGCTGATGGCGGTGTAATGTCGGCTATGCAGATGTTTACCGTTGAGGCTGGCAAGACCACTACCTTGCCCATGCTGCTGCGTACCTCGACCACCGCTGTAACGGTGATTGGCAATTTCGACTCTGAGTCGACCTTCCAAAAGATGGATGGTAGCACTGTGAACATCTTGTCGCAAACAGGACGTGGCTACTTTATCACGGGCCTGATAGGGGTAGGGCAGGAGCCTACCAACCATGCGCTGAAAGATATTGCTAAGGTGGCCAGCGCTTTTGATAAGTGGAACCGCCCCTTGCTGCTGCTCTTCGAAGACGAGGCCGCTGCTGCTAAATTTAAGCCCGCCGAGTTTGAGGGCCTGCCCAAGAATATCATCTTTGGCATTGACAAGGGTGGTGCCATTCGTAAGCAGATAGCTGCTAATATGAACCTGTCGCACCCCAACTTGTCGCCCATCTTCTTCATCTCCGACACCTTCAACCGCGTGGTTTACCTCTCGCAAGGCTATACCATCGGTTTGGGCGAGCAGATGGAACTGGTGATAAAGAAACTGTAAGCTAACATCTACTCCAAAAAACGAATAATTATTAATCAGAACAAAAACAAGAAAATAGCAGAACGATGAGTACTTTAACCATTTGTATTGTTATTGCTTTCGTCTTTGGCTATCTTTGCATAGCCATGGAGAGTCTTACAAAAGTGAACAAAGCAGCCGTAGCGTTGCTGATGTTTGTGGCGTGTTGGACCCTGTATATGTTCGACCCCACGCAGTTTCTTCAACTCATGCATCCCGACTTTATGGCTTCGACAGCCGAGGCCACAGGCGCTAATGCGGTGCTGGATAAGGTGACGACGATTGTGCAAGAGCACCTGGGCGACACCTCTACCACCCTTTTCTTCTTGATGGGTGCCATGACCATTGTCGAGATTGTTGACCAGAACGGCGGCTTCAACTGGGTGCGAGGCGTGATGAAAACGAAGTCGAAGCGGGCGTTGTTATGGCGCATTGCCTTTATGACTTTCATCCTGTCGGCCATTCTCGACAACCTCACTACCAGCATCGTGATGATTATGATATTGCGCAAACTCGTCAGCAACCATGCTGACCGCATCATCTATGCTTCGCTGGTTATCATTGCTGCCAACTCGGGTGGCGCCTTCTCGCCCATAGGCGATGTTACCACCATTATGTTGTGGAACAAGGGCCTCATTACGGCGCTGGGCGTTATTACTGAGATACTTGTTCCCTCAATCGTTTCAATGGTTATTCCTGCCTTTATATTGCAGTTTATGCTTAAAGGCGACCTTGATATGCCCAACCAAAACGAGGGCGCTGTTGATGCTGGCGACTTCACCGCCACACAACGTAAGGTGGTGTTTGTCTTGGGCGTAGGTGGCTTGATGTTTGTGCCCGTCTTCAAAGGCCTTACGGGCCTGCCACCGTTTGTAGGCATCTTGTTGGTGCTGGGCGTGCTGTGGACAGCAACCGAAATATTCTACCGTCACCTACATCGCGCTGGCGATGCTGAAGGCACACAGAAGCGTGTTACCAAACTGCTGTCGCGTGTTGATATGAGCACCATCTTGTTCTTCTTAGGTATCTTGATGGCTGTGTCGTGCTTGTCAGAGGTTGGCGTGCTGGCTTCGCTGGGCAAGGGCCTGAACACCGTGTTTGATGGCAACCACTATATGGTAACAGGCATTATTGGTGTGCTGTCGAGCATTGTTGATAATGTGCCCCTTGTGGCTGGCTGTATGGGCATGTATCCGCTGGCGCCCACTGGCGATATGGCTGTTGATGGTGTGTTCTGGCAGTTGTTAGCCTACTGTGCTGGTGTGGGTGGATCAATGCTTATCATTGGAAGCGCAGCTGGCGTGGTGGTGATGGGCTTAGAGCGTATCACCTTCGGTTGGTACATGAAGCACATCACATGGATAGCCTTTGTGGGTTATATTTGTGGCATCATTAGCTATTGGCTCCTTCGTACCTTCGTGTTTACCGCATAATCAACTTATAAGTATAAAGAACAAAAACGAGACGGCCCAAAGGATGTATCTCCTTCAAGTCGTCTCGTTTTCTTTTTATTTATTCGCTTGCTTTATATTTATTTGCTTACCTATTTATTCGCTTACCTTCTTTCTTGGGGTCGGATTATCGTTTGCTCAGTTTCATCGGAGCCTTAAACGTATAGGTCATGCTAGCCTGTCGTGTGCCAAAGGTCTTGCCTGTGCTTGTAGCGGTGCTGTCGGCGCCAAATTCAACGTTAGGCTTTGCCAGCGTGGTGCGTGTCAGGTCAAACTTAATAATCTGTCGTTGTGCATAGTTGTTAAACACGCCATGGAAACGTTTGTCGGTGGTGCTGAGCGAGAAGCCGCCATCCCATTCGGTGGTAAACACATAGCCCGAGTTGTCATACTTGATACTGATGTCGCCCGTCTTGGGGTCGATATACCAGGCAAAGCGCAGTTCTTGCGAGTCGTACACCATGTTGCCATCATTGTCGTATATATAGTTGCCATAGTCGTCAAGGGCGGGAGCATAGTCGGTCTCACGTCCGCGTCCGTTCAGCGAATTCGAGTTGTACTGGTCAAACTCAAAGTCGGCATACATCGTTTCGGCTTGCAGCTGGCCCTGATCATAATATTGATATTCAATCATGCCTGTCCAGTATCCGCGCAGGGCGGCTGCTTCAGCGTTCAGTGTGCTGTTGCCATAGTTGAAGGGGTCCTGATACCAGTCATAGTCGTCATACCAATCTTCGTAGTAGTTGTAGTAGTCCCATGGTTCATCGTCGTCGCAGCTGGTAAAGGTGAACATCGACAGCGCCAGAAAGAGTGCTACTGTAAGTTTTTGGGTCCATTTCATCGTTTTCATAGTTATATCGTTTTTATTTGTTTCTGTTGCAAATGTATGGCTTTTCTTTCATCCATGCAAGGTTAAAATCCCTACTGGTGCGTAGGATTTCCCCTATTCTTTCATTTCGTTTCGCCCCGCTTTCCTGTTATCCATAGCCCAGCAAAGGTGATGAAGCCGTTCAGCAGCAATAGTTCGTAGCCAAACTGGTAGCCTAGCCATGTGCGTGTGCCATAGTCGAGCAGGCCACACACGATAGGGGCTCCCACAGCAATATAGGGCACAGCGGCATCTGACACAGCGCGGCGCGTAAACAGTCCGTAGGCGAACAGGCCCAGCAGCGGGCCATAGGTGTATGAGCACAGAATGTAGATGGCATCAATAACGCTGGTGCTGTTTACCACCTTAAAGCCTAAGATAAACAGCACAAACACGAGGGCAATGCCCAGATGGGCCCGCTTGCGCAACTGTTCGTTGTGGCTCTGTGCGCAAATGTCTACACAAAAGCAAGTGGTAAGGGCCGTGAGGGCCGAGTCGGCGCTGGAGAACGAGGCTGCCACCACGCCAATGGTGAACAGCACCACCACCGTTTGCCCCAGCACACCTGTGGCAGCAAACATAGGCATAAGCTCGTCGCCACGTGTGGGTAGCGGCGTGCCAGTGTGCTGTGCCAGATAGATGAGTAGCACGCCTAAGAACAAAAATAATAGGTTTACGGGAACGAAGGCAAACCCATAACAGCACATATCTTTTTGTGCCTCGCGCAACGTCTTACAGGTTAGGTTCTTCTGCATCATGTCTTGGTCAAGGCCCGTCATCACAATTACGATAAAGATGCCACTGATAAACTGCTTCCAAAAGTTTTGCTTCGACACCCAATCGTCGAACACAAAGATGCGGCTGTGGCTATCAGCCCATACCGTGCTAATGGCTTCGCTGGTTGTCATGTTCAGCATCTGCATAACATGGCCTATAATGAGCACCAGCGCCATAAACATGCACAGGGTTTGAAAGGTATCGGTCCACACCAGGGTTTTGATGCCTCCCTTGCGGGTGTATAGCCAGATGAGGGCCACCATCACCGTAACATTCACTATGAAGGGTATGCCTACAGCGTCGAGCACAAAGCGTTGCAGCAGCATGCACACCACATAAAACTTTACCGCTGACCCTGCCAACTTTGATAATAAGAAAAAGGCGGCACCCGTTTTATACGATCGCTTGCCCAGCCTTGTGCCCAGATAGGTGTATATGGTGGTGAGCCCACTCTTATAATAAATGGGTAGCAGCACCAGCGCTACAACAAAATAGCCCAGGATAAAGCCCAAGCAGGTTTGCAGATAACTCATGTTTGAGGTGAGCACCATGCCGGGCACCGACACAAAGGTGATGCCCGATATCGAGGCGCCCACCATGCCAAATGCCACCATATACCATGGCGACTGTCGGTTTCCGCGAAAGAAGGTGTTATTGTCGGCCTTATGTCCCGTGATGCGGCTGAAGCCGATGAGGGCCAGAAAATAAACCAGAACGGTAATGATGATAACCATTGTTTCAGCGTTTCTTTAATCGTTGTTTTATCTCATACGAGTATTGTCGTGCAAAATTACACATTATCTTTTATATAAATATGTTTTTGATAGCATTTAGTGCCTATTTTCTGCCTTTGTGTTTTATAATCGGTTATTTGTTTTGTCAAAACGAAATTTTATTTTAACTTTGTACCTTGAAGTTTTGCTTGTCGAAGATAGGCGAAACAATAGAAAATAACACAACTAAAAACTATGTTTTATTATGAGTAAACGTAAGAAATATCTTCTCGACGAAGAACAGATCCCCACACAGTGGTACAACATACAGGCCGACATGCCTACCAAACCTTTGCCACCTCTCAACCCTGCCACACGCAAACCGATGAACGCCGACGACCTGTCGCACATCTTCAGTAAAGAGTGTTCGCGCCAAGAGCTTGATGTTGAGCACGCATGGATTGATATTCCTGAAGAGGTGCAAGACAAGTATCGCTTTTACCGTTCTACCCCCTTGGTGCGTGCCTATGCCTTGGAGAAAGTCCTCGACACACCCGCACACATCTATTTTAAGAACGAGAGCGTAAACCCCTTGGGCTCGCATAAAATCAATTCGGCCATACCACAATGCTACTACTGCAAGCAAGAGGGCATAACCAATGTTACCACCGAGACGGGTGCCGGACAGTGGGGTGCCGCCCTTAGCTATGCCGCCAGCGTTTATGGCCTGTCGGCAGCCGTATATCAGGTAAAGATCTCAATGCGCCAGAAACCCTATCGCTGCAGCATTATGCGTACCTTTGGCGCCGAGGTTACGGGCTCGCCCTCAATGTCTACTCGCGCGGGTAAAGACATCATCACCCGCGACCCCAACCATCAGGGCTCGTTGGGCACCGCCATCTCTGAGGCTGTTGAATTGGCCACCACCACACCCCACTGTAAATATACGTTGGGTTCGGTGATGAACCATGTAGCGTTACACCAAACGGTGATAGGTCTTGAGGCCGAAAAGCAGATGGAGATGACTGGCGAATATCCCGACCAGGTGATTGCTTGCTTTGGTGGCGGTAGCAACTTTGGTGGTTTGGCCTTCCCCTTCATGCGTCACAACATTCTTGAGGGTAAGAAAACCGAGTTTATTGCGGCCGAGCCTGAAAGCTGCCCCAAGCTCACCCGTGGTAAGTTTGAATACGACTTTGGCGATGAGGCGGGCTATACCCCCTTGCTGCCTATGTTTACGCTGGGTCACGACTTTAAGCCCGCCAACATTCATGCGGGTGGCTTGCGCTATCATGGTGCTGGTATGATTGTGTCGCAGCTTATTAAAGATAAGATGATGCACGGTGTTGATATACCGCAGCTCGAAAGTTTCGAGGCGGGTTTGCTCTTCGCTCGCACTGAGGGCATCATTCCTGCACCCGAAAGCTGCCACGCCATTGCTGCCACCATACGCGAGGCAAAGAAATGTAAGCTCACGGGCGAGAAGAAAACTATTCTTTTCGGTCTTTCAGGTCATGGCCTGATTGATATGACGGCCTACGACAGCTATCTCAACGGCGACCTGCAAAACTATGCCGTGAGCGATGCTGAGATTAAGAAGAGTTTAGATGAAGTAGAGTAAATTCTATATCACCGCTGGCGCTGAACGAAGCGAAGGCGCTTGCAGAAACGAAAAAAAACGAAAGCGTCGTCAAAGAGGGGCGAACATTACACAATTAGTTAATACTGTGTATGTTCGCTCCTCTTTGACGATGCTTTTATTTTGTTTAGCCCTTCTCTATTGTTAATATTCTTCAATATTGCATGGGTTCGTGTAAATAAATGTAAGAATATAGTAAATATTCGTGCAAATAAATGTATCTTTGCTATGAATATTCGTGCAAATAAATGTAACAACATGGCGAATACTCGTGCAAAAAAATGTAGATATGAAGAGAAATGTTTTATCAAAACTCATTGAATGGAAAAACAAAAAGAACCGTAAGCCATTGATCGTCAATGGCGCAAGGCAGGTTGGTAAGACGTATATACTAAGAGAGTTTGGCTCGCATTACTATGAGAAAATGGCGTATGTCAATTGTGACAAGAATAAAATGCTGGAAAAGATATTCTCGCAAGATTATGATATCAGTAGAATATTGCTTTCTCTTTCAGCTATTCTGCATGTAAATATTGAGCCAGAGAACACGCTTATAATCTTTGATGAGATACAAGAAAATGCTACAGTGTTAAACTCTCTGAAGTATTTTTGTGAAGATGCACCTCAATACCATGTAGCTGTAGCAGGCTCCTTACTGGGCATTTCGCTTCATCATAACACATCGTTTCCTGTGGGTAAGGTTGACATGATCAAGATGTATCCAATGACTTTCGATGAGTTTCTTCTGGCTATTGGTGAACAACCATTAGTAGATATTCTTGCCACAAAAGATTTCTCTCTTATTGATGCTCTATCCATGCGTTTCATTAATTGTCTGCGTCAGTATTATTACGTAGGAGGTATGCCTGCCGCTGTAGCCGAATTTGTTGAGACGAAAAATCTGGAGGAAGTGCGCAATATTCAGAAGCAAATACTATTTGATTATCGAAGAGATTTTTCTAAACACGCTCCTGTTCAAGAAGTGCCTCGTATCAATATGGTGTGGGACTCAATACCTACGCAGCTGGCCAAAGAAAACAAGAAGTTTATTTTTGGGGCTTTAAAGAAAGGGGCAAGAGCCTCTGAGTTTGAAATTGCCATACAATGGCTCTTGGATGCGGGGCTTATTTATCAGATAAACCGAATCTCAACACCTTCCATACCATTAAAATTCTACGAAGAGATGTCTGTATTCAAACTTTTCGTTCTTGATATTGGATTAATGGGGGCGATGTCAGATGCACCTGCTGGAAGTGTCATTGTGGCCGACACACTATTTAAAGAGTATAAAGGCGCATTTACTGAGTTGTTTGTCTTGACACAATTGATAACGGCTGACTTGCCTATATATTATTATAGTAGTAATGATTCACGCGTTGAGATTGATTTAATCGTGCAAAAAGGAAGTAACGTAGTACCGATAGAGGTTAAGGCCGAAGTGAATGTTCATGCCAAATCGTTGCGCACATTTATAGGTAAGCATCCTAATCTTAAAGGTTTACGTCTTTCAATGATGCCATATCAAGATCAAGGATGGATGGAGAACAGACCTTTGTATGCGGTAGGTAATTGGATATAACTCTACCTACCAATCCGCCCACCAGCATGCTGATGCCCATTACTAATCAGCTTTGCCGCTTGCCTAAGAAAGAACTCGTCAACTAACTACACCATCTATCTCTCTCAGCACCTTCACGGCCTCGCCCACGGTGGCAATATCGCTCACCACCATGGCACGTTTACCTTTAATTTCTTTCAGATTGCATCGACGCGGATGGCTACCTATGTATTGTATCACCTTGTCGAAGGCGGCACTGTGATAGTAGGGGCTGTCGGGGTTGCTCACAAACTGCATCTGCATGCGCCCTTGCTTTAAAATGAGTTTTTCGCAGCCCAGGCGTTTGCCCAGTCGGCGCAGCGGCACCACCTGTAGCAACTCTTCGCCCTCGTGGGGGATGGGACCGAAACGGTCGGCCAAACGCTGGCGATAGGCGTCGAGGTCGCGGTCGTCGCTAATGTTGTCGAGCTCGCGGTAAAGCAGCATACGCTCGCTGCTGCCAGGCACATACTGGTCGGGGAAATACATCTCGAGGTCGCTCTCTACGGCACAGTCTTCTACAAATTCGTCGCCCGTAAACTGTCGGCCCTCGGCCATCTCGTCGTGGTAGAGGTCGGCAAATTCGTCGTTCTTCAGTTCGGTAACGGCCTGATTTAAAATCTTTTGATAGGTTTCATAGCCCAGGTCTTCCATAAAGCCGCTCTGCTCGGCGCCCAGCAGGTTGCCAGCACCGCGTATGTCGAGGTCTTGCATGGCAAGGTTGAAGCCGCTGCCCAGTTCTGAGAAGGTCTCCAGCGCTTCCAGTCGGCGGCGTGCTTCGGGCGAGAGCACGGCCTTGGGGGGCGCCAGCAGATAGCAGAAAGCCTTGCGGTTTGAGCGTCCCACACGTCCGCGCATTTGGTGCAGGTCTGAGAGGCCAAACTTATGAGCATCGTTAATGATGATGGTGTTGGCGTTTGAGATGTCGATGCCGTTCTCAACGATGGTGGTTGATAGCAACACGTCATAATCATAATTCATAAAGCCCACCAGTATCTTCTCCAGTTCGTCGGGAGGCATCTGTCCGTGTCCGATGGCAATGCGCACGTCGGGCACATATTTATGTATAAGGTTGGCTATCTCTTGCAGGTTGTTTATGCGGCTGCACACAATATAGGCTTGGCCGTTACGGCTCATCTCAAAGTTGATGGCATCGGCAATTACCTCGCCGCTGAAGGTAGATAGGGTGGTTTGTATGGGGTAGCGGTTGGGTGGGGGTGTGCGCATGATGCTCATATCGCGGGCCCCCATGAGCGAGAATTGTAGGGTGCGCGGAATGGGTGTGGCCGACATGGTGAGGGTGTCGACATTGGTTTTCAGTTTGCGCAATTTCTCTTTTGTTGATACGCCAAACTTCTGCTCTTCGTCAATGATGAGCAGTCCTAAGTCTTTCCATACCAAACTCTTACCTATTAGTTTGTGGGTGCCCACCAAGATGTCTACTTTGCCTTCTTTCAGGTCTTGCAGCACCTCGCGGGTTTGCTTTGCGGTGCGAGCACGCGATAGGTAGTCGACCCGTACAGGAAAACCTTTCAGTCTCGATTTAAATGTTTGATAATGTTGATAGGCCAGTACGGTGGTGGGCACCAGCACGGCCACCTGTTTCGAGTCGCAAGCCGCCTTGAAGGCAGCGCGAATGGCTACCTCGGTCTTGCCAAACCCCACGTCGCCACACACCAGGCGGTCCATTGGCTTGGCCTGTTCCATGTCGGCCTTCACATCTTGCGTAGCCTTCAGCTGGTCGGGGGTGTCGTCGTATAAGAAGCTGGCCTCCAACTCGTGCTGCATAAACGAGTCGGCACTGAAGGCATAGCCTTTCTCGTGTCGGCGTTTGGCATACAGGCGTATCAGGTCGCGGGCTATGTCTTTAATCTTCTTCTTGGCCTTTTCTTTCAGGCGTTCCCAGGCGCCTGTGCCCAAGGTGCTGAGGCGGGGAGCCTCGCCAGCCGTGCTGCTGCGATACTTGCTGATTTTGTAAAGCGAGTGTATGCTTACGTCAACAATGTCGCCGTGTTGGTAGATGATGCGTATCACCTCTTGATACGAGTCGCCCACGGGCACGCGCACCAAGCCGCCAAACTTTCCAATACCGAAGTCGACGTGTACGATAAAGTCGCCAGGTTCCATCTCTTGCAGCTCTTTCATCGTGAGCGCCATCTTGCCAGCACGGGCGGTGTCGCTGCGCAAGCTGTATTTATGGAAACGGTCAAATATCTGGTGGTCAGTGAAGAAGCATGCCTTCACGGTGTTGTCGGCAAAGCCTTCGTGCAAGGTGTGGTTGATGGGGGTGAAGGGCAGGTCTTCGCCCTTGGTCTTCACCTCGTCCGAGTCGAAGATGTCGCGCAAACGGCGGGTTTGCTTCTCGCTGTCGGCCAAGATGTATAGCTTGTAGCCCATCAGCACATAGTCGGCCAAGGAACGGGTGAGCAGGTCGAAATTTTTGTGGAACAGGGGCTGAGGGGTGATATCGAACGAGAGGGTGAGCTGGGGCGTGCCAAGGGGCTGATGGCCAAACTCGATGCGGCGGAAGGCGGCAATGCCTTCTTTAAAATGGGTGCCGCTCACCAGTTGGCTGTCTCTGCTCATGGCCTGCATGATGGCTTTCTGTTCCATCTCGGTGTCGCCTTCAAGACGTTCGGCAAGGGCTTGCTGGGTGAAGCCTTCGTCGTAAATGCGGGCAATGGTGTCGCACACATACGACAGGTCTTTAACGGCGATAAGGGCGTCGGAAGGTAGAAAACTGGTTAGCGGCATCTTCTCTTCGGCCATCGTCGACAGTTCGGGCACAATCTCTATCTTTGTCTTCTTCTCTTTTGATAGCTGATCTTCTACCGTGAAGGTGCGAATGGTGTCAATCTCGTCGCCGAAAAAGTCGATGCGGTAGGGCCACTCCGAACTGTACGAATATACATCTAATATGCTGCCACGAGCCGCAAACTGCCCTGGCTCGTAAACATAGTCAACACGCTGAAAACCAAATGATAGCAAGGTGTTCTCGGCTTCAACGATGTCTACCGTCTGACCTACCTGAAGGCTCAGCGTGCGCTCGTCAAGGCGCTGCTTCGACACGACAAGCTCGCTCAGTGCCTCGGGGCACGTCACGATAAAGAGGGCACCCTCTTCAGCCTTCTTGCTGCGCTGCGACAGGCGACTCAGCACCTCGGTGCGAAGTATCTCGTTGGCAGCATCGCGCTGACCATATTTCACGGCTCGGCGGTATGATGAGGGGTAGAAGAGCACGTTGCCAGTGCCCATTATCTGGGTGAGGTCGTGGTAGAAATAGCCCGCTTCGTCGGCATCTTGTAGCACGAAGACGATGAGGCCGCCATGCCGTAAGGCCAACGATGAGAAAAAGAGGGGAGCCGACGATGCTAACAAACCTCGTAGGTAAAAGGTTTTTATCTGCGCGTCGGCTAAGCCTTTACATAGCGCCGCACACTGGGGCACACTGCCATATATCTCTCTGATGTGCTGTATATCCATCTTTCTGTTTCGTTTTTCGTCTTCGTGATTTTTCTTATATATTTTTATCTTTATCTTTATCTTTATTTTTATCTTATGCAAAGGTAGTGCCAACCGAGCGCATAATCTCAAGCTCGCTTGAAGATTTTGCCGAGGTGCAGCCTACTTTATGCAAAGTTAGTGCAATTATAATTAACAGCAAAAATAACAATGTGAATATTTAAAAACAATACTGCCAACGAAAAATGAAAAGCCAAAACTCTCTTCATGATTAATGCTTGGAGGCAAGCAAAACGTAAAACTGCATAAATATACAAAAAGGTAGGGTAGAAGATAAAAATGAGTGTTTACAAATATTTACAAAACATCTGTTAAAATAGTAATAGATTGTAATTTAAAACAGGGTAAATACTTTCACTTTTCAAAGTTGATACTTCTCGTTTGCAAAAGCATGGGTTTCACGTCCTAAAACCCTTGGTTTCGCGTCCTGAAACCCTTGGTTTCGCAGCCTGAAAGTACATATAAAAAGTGTTTGAGAGAAGAATGAGGAAAGTTTACTGGTTAT
>USAI01000030.1 GCA_900552675.1 uncultured Prevotella sp. | reverse complement strand
GACAAGCCCATTGGCAGAATTAAGTATGCACTAAATTAATTCCGCCAACAGGTTAACATTGAGCACTCGTTCCCCAAAAGCTGGTGGGGCGGCACCGAAGTGCAAGCCTACAGAGACCTGCACCACCTGATGCCCAGCGAGAAGAGTATTAATGGGGCAAAAGGCAACTGGAGCATGGGCAAGGTGCAAAAAGCATCAACCGACAATGGCTGCACCAAGGTGGGTGCCAGCAACTTGGGCTTCACGGTGTGGGAGCCTAACGATAAGTGGAAGGGCGACTTCGCGCGCGTATATATGTATATGGTAACCGCCTATCAAGACTATACCTGGACAAACCCTCGTGGCCTCAACTCGCTTGAAAACAACACGTGGCCCACACTGAAGAAGTGGGCTTACACCATGTATATCGATTGGGCCAAAGCCGACCCCGTAACCTCTATCGAGGCAGACCGTAACAACGCTGTTTATGCCATTCAGGGCAACCGCAACCCGTTTATCGACTTCCCTAACCTCATGGAATATATTTGGGGCGACAGCATCAACTATGCCTTCGACCCTGCAAAGACAGCCACCTCTGAACACTTGGTCACCAAGGATAAGCCCTTTGATTGCGTAGCCTATGTTGCCAACCTGAAGAAGACCGATGGAGGCTTTACACCCGTAGCCCTCAGCGGCCCTGAGGCCACAAAGGTATGGGTGAACACTCCTCAATATGGATGGAAGGGCACCAGCTTTGTAGGCGGAAAAACTGCAAGCGAAAGCTACCTCTACTCGCCCGAGATAAACCTCGTGGGCTTCACAACCGCCACCTTGAAGTTCTCTCACGCCTTAAACTTCTGCACCTCTCCTGCCTCGTTCTTGAGCGTTGAGGTGGTTGACGGCGACAACCATACCGTGCTCAACGGCATCGCATGGCCCGCTGGCAACTCATGGGAGTTTAACGACTCGGGCGCCATCGACCTCACCCCATGGGCGGGCAAGAAAATAAAAATTGGCTTCCACTATACCAGCAACACCAGCGTTTCGCCCACATGGGAGATACGCGACATGGCGGTAACAGGCACTAAAGTCATCAGCACGGGCATCAACACCGTGAGCACCTCTTCCGCCACCTTCGACGCCAACAAACCGTATAAGGTGTACGACCTGAACGGACGTCAGCTGCCCGTAGGCTATCAAGGCAAGGGCATCGTTATTGTGCGCCAAGGACAAAACACATGGAAAATGATAAGATAACCTCTCAGTTACCGTAATAATTACGTTAGGGGCCTACGACCATCTCGGCGTAGGCTCCTTTTTGTTTTATGAATTATTGACGAAAAAGAACACTTCGCTCAAAGCTTTTAACACTATTTTCTTGGCCGTATGCCGCTAATAGCGTTATTTTGCACAACGAAAAGAGGAAATGTAAACGAAATAATAAAGAAGAGAAAACAGGATAAACAAGATGGAAAACCCTTATTTGAAACAATACCCCGACCTCATGTCGGGAAAGAAAATAATGTATGTGCATGGTTTCGGTTCGTCGGCACAGTCGGGCACAGTAACCATGCTGCGCACCCTCATGCCTAACGCCACAGTGATAGCCGAAGACATACCACTGCACCCCGCCGAGGCCATGACCCTGCTGCGCGATATGCAACAAACCGAACAACCCCACCTTATCATCGGAACCTCAATGGGCGGTATGTACACCGAACAACTGAGGGGCACCGACCGCATACTGGTAAACCCTGCCTTCGAGATGGGGGCCACCATGGGCGAGCACGGCATGATAGGCAAGCAAACCTTTCAGAACCCACGCAAAGATGGCGTGCAAGACTTTATCGTAACCAAGGCGCTGGTGAAAGAATATGCCGAAGCCACCACCCACTGCTTTGAAAACATTGACGAGGCCGACCGGCAGCGCGTATATGGCCTCTTTGGCGATGCCGACCCACTGGTACACACCTTCCCGCTCTTTGCCCAGCACTATCCTAACGCCATGTCGTTTCATGGCGAGCACCGCCTCACCGACAAGGTAGCTTTTCATTATCTCATACCCGTGATACGCTGGATTGACGACCGACAGGAGCAACGCGAGCGCCCCATCATCTACATACAATATGAAACGCTGCACGACAGCTACGGCCACGCCACGGCCAGCATGCACAAAGCCTTTGAGATGCTGATTGAACATTATAACGTGTATGTGGTAGCACCATCGCCCAGCAACACCCCCACCTGCATGGCCGACGTGCAAGCATGGGTAGACCAATATCTCAGCACGCCCGCTTGGGGGCACGTCATCTACACCAATCAGCTGGCATTGCTCTACGGCGACTACCTCATCTCGGCCCACCCCCACCCCGAATTTATGGGCACCACCGTGGTATGGGGCAGCGACGAATTTAAAACATGGGAAGAAATCATCACCTTCTTTGAACGCCTTGGCGGACAGTAAAGAGGTAGTGGATTGAAAGTCTGAAAACACAATAATATTATCTGAACCAGAACAACAATAACAACTAAGGAACAACAATAACAAATAAAGAACAACAATAACAAATAAAGAACAACTAAGGAACAACAATAAGAAAAGGGACAACAATAACAACAATGCTCTCTTATACAATTGTATGAAACACGTTGTTTTTGTTGTCCCTTTGTTGTTCTATGTTGTTGAGGTATTTGTTATTGCTTTACCTCACTTACATCTTCACAGTTTCGGCACGCTTCCTTACTTCTTAAAAATCTTCTTCACGCTTCCGTCTTGCATCTTCACAAGGTTGATGCCCTTGACAGGCTGCAGCAACTTCTTGCCATCGATGGTATAGAAGCCTTGAACGGCGTTGGTGCCTTGGCCGTTGATGGTAACAATGCCTGAGGTGCCATCCTTCACGGTTACAGGCAGGCTCTCGAGGTTGCCCTCATAAACAGTGGTTACCTGATATAGGTGGTCGGCCGTGCCAGCGCTATTATCAACATAGGTGGGGGCGGTAGTGCTGGCAAGCAATGTGCCATCGCGGTAGATGTTATACTTCAGCACCTTCAGGTTCTTTATGGTGTATGTTATATCATCTATCATGAACAAGTAGTTCTGCTTAGCTCCTGCTTTATGATGAATAGCAAAATACTTTGCTCCATCAGGCAACTGTGCCTTATACTCACTCCACGTTCCACTCTCTTGTGTATAGGTATCGCCTATCTGCACAAAGCTTTCTGTATTAGTATCGGTGGTAGAATAAAGTATGTCAAAATACTCAGAATATACACTTTCACCGTTTTTATCAGCCTGATACAAGTTATTTGCCCAGAAGCTTATCTCCTGTTTCTGTTCGCTCAACTCAGGACTAATGAGCCAATTGTCAGATGGTTGTATCTTATTCTTGTCAGCAGTTAAGCCATAGAAGGCAGCAAGCGATTTATTACCACTCTTGGGCTTGGTACTGGGAACACCTGATGTAATATCGTAGCCATCATAGTTGTAAGGATTGAAGACGGTAAAGGCAAAAGCAGTGCCTTCACTACCATAGGGTATACCATTATACAATCCACCACAAAGACCACCATCAACGTCTACCATCGTCCAGTTGCCTATGCCGCTGGTTGCCCAGTCGGGTTCTTGTTCAAAGCTATCAACAAAGGTGCGCACACTGGCGGGCGCCTTCCATGCCAATGTTTGGGCCGAGGCAGTCTTGGTCACGGCCAGGTCGGTGGCGGGAAGGAGGTCGGGCGAGGTAAACTGCACATCGGCAGAGGCCATGTTGTTGTCGGCCAAAGCATCATCAGCGGCTATTACTTCAACCTTTACAGTGGCTTTGTCGGCCTGTTCAAGGATAGAAGGATTAATTTCAAGCGGATAGGTGTGAGTGCCAAACGAGCCCAGTGTGCTGTTCTTGGTTTCGTTCAGCACCTCCTTATCGCCAATGGTTATCTTCAAAACATAACTGTCTACGGCTTGGCTACCATAGTTGCGCACCCTCACAGCAGCAGTGCTGCTCTGTCCTTTCTCAATCGTTTCGGGCACATTCACCAGCGTTACCGCCAGGTCTACCGCCTTTTGGTCGGCAATGCTTATATCGTCAAGATACACATTTTGCTCGGTAGTGCTACCGAGGTCGGTAAACTGGAAGCCAAACTGCACCCACTTCTGTTTCTGTATCCAGTTGGCACCCAAACAGGCGTTAAGGTCATAGATATATTTAGTCCACCCTTCTGAGGTGGCTGTCATGGCAATTTCGTCGAGATAAACACGTACGCCATCGATTGTTTGCACATAGGGCATAAAGGTGCCCGCTGTGGCTTCGCTTTTCAAACAGAACGTAAGGGTGGGATTATCACAACCCTTAATATCTATCTTACCCGACGTCATGGCCGCAAAACTGTTCATCATAGAACGGAAACACATGTGGTATCCATCGTTGGCACCTATCATGAAGACACCTACTGCAGGATTATAATTTCCGTCTTTGTCTGCACTACGATACGACCAAAAATAGTTGATATTACCTCCAGTAAAATCTTCGCGCACAGGCAGACTATACGGTTTGCCCACAAGTACAGGTGTTGAAACAATAGCGTCTGAAGAGCCCGAAGCGTTTGTTCCCGCCAAAGCCTGATATAGATGTCGTTGTGGACCTTCTTCGGTAGCCATGTCATAAGTGAATGAGGTAGCACCCTTAACGCTACCTTTTAAGTCGCCAAGATACATGCGATTATCAGAAGCAATAATGTCGTATACATTATATACAATATCTTCGGGGAATATTACACCACCGTTTTCAGGGCCAAAGGCATCCCACGACAAGTTTACCTTACCCTCAGAGGGGATTGACAAGATAGGTCGGGTGCCAACATTTTCGGGTATATCAAGGCCCACCCATTTATGGTCAATGGCTTCAGCACTTGAGCCATCATCGTTATAAGCGGTTATATAGTAAGAACACATACCCGCTTTGGACATAGTATTATCAACATAAGTATATTCTTCACCAGGTTTCACATCGGTGCAGTCGGCTACCTGTTGGCCGTCGCGCTTAATCTTTACGCCCTTTAGGTTGGTAAGAGGTTGCCCATTGGCGGTAGTAGTAGGCGCCACAAACTTTATCGTGGCCTCGAGTTTAGCGGTAGGGTCAGGCGTGATGCTACTAATAGTAACAGATGCAGGAGCCATTGACTTGACAGCCGAATTGCATATAAATTTGTCAAGATACAGGCTATTGGCGCCCGCCTCACTGGTGGCATGAAGACCTATATAATAATAGCCACTTTCTTTAGGCGATATTGTGGCCCTTAACACTTGAACAGAGCCAGCGGGCACAACGGTTTCGGGCAGCGCTGTCTCGGTCATATACTCAGCGGCGGGAGCGGCTCCCCAATTAATGGCCAGCTTATGTTTGCCAGGCGTAGAATGATGTACCGTATACTCGACAACATACGAATAACCAGCATACAGAGCAAGGGCCGGCGATATAAACCAGTCGTCGGCCTTGTTCTTATCGGTATACAATTGCACTGCATTGTCTGCATAGGTCCACGTTTCTTTCATGAAGGTGCCCTGGTCAACGGCATCGTTGTTGGCATCAATAACGGTAAAGAGATCAAACTCGTCCTTGCTACCGAAGACTGTGCCAATTGGTGGCGTAAAAGATTGTGCACCAGCCTTGGCAGCGCTTGCCTTCAGCGTCATCTTTTCAGCTGAGGCCATTGGGGTCATCTGAAGCGTTTTACTGGGCTTCTCACTAATAGTAACATTGCTCAGCACCTTCTCAAGGGTGCCCTTGCCTTTGTGTTGATTGTTAATTGTCTGTGCGCTCAAGGGCGAAGAAACGAGTAAAGCTCCTCCCAAAAGCGTGTAGAGTAATTTTTTATTCATAAGCACATTATTTAGAAAAAGTTTTTATTCTTTATCTTCTACAATGACAGTGCAAATCGAGTGCAAAACATCAAGCTGGCTTGAATGTTTTGCCGAGATGCAGCCTATCTTATGCAATGATAGTGCAAATCGAGTGCAAAACATCAAGTTGGCTTGAATGTTTTGCCGAGATGCAGCCTATCTTATGCAAAGATATCTATTTTTATAATATAGAGCAACATTTACCCCCCCCCAGAAACTCTTAACAATAAACAAAAATTAACACAGATACAACATTATTGTCAAGAATATGATGAAAAACAACTCTCTTTACTCAAGTTTCAAGAGTATCCAACTTACAAAACAACAGCATGTCGAAGACATACGAAACTTCAGTATATACACATAAAACCGTCGCCAAAGGCTATAGCAACCTGCTACCTTTGGCGACGGTTAATCAAATTATTTCACCACCACTTTCTTCACCGTTCCATTGCTAAGATGCACAATGTTTAGGCCCTTCTGTGGCTGAGCCAAGCGTACACCATCAAGGTTATAATAACCCAACACGGTGTGCGTGGTATGAGCGTGGCTGGCATTATCAAGCGCATTATTATCAGTTACACCCTTGATACCCGATGCCTGAACATCGGCATAAGCAAAGCCCATAACGGTGGCACGAGCGCTACCCGTATTGGTGATGCATACGCCTGCCAGCGCCTTCGTTGGCTTAACCATAATGCTGTTTTCGAAGAGGCAGAAATGGTTATCGGCACTTATTTCGTCGTTCGGCATATAGATACGTCCGAGACCCGACAGTGCCTCATCGCCCGTAGGGGTACGCACCGACCAGTCGGGCACTGCGAACGTCTCGCCACTGTCTCTACTGCCATCGCTATACACGGGCTCGGCCTTTAGCATGCTGCTACCGTTGGCGCTGGTTGAGAGAACGAACAGCTCGTTTGTGGTAACAGGTTCAGCAAACATCAGGGTGGCAGAGGCATTGGCCGAAAGCACCAAGGCATTGTTAACAGCATAGCCAGCTAACTGATAGCCTACGCCCGACGGGCTCACAATCTTGCCATCGGTAGGCAGACCACCATTTGTTTTTACATCCACCGAATAATAGGTGTTGCCCGACATATCTATCGCCCCCGACATGTGCGATTGTGCAGGCAACGCCTCTACCACTACATCATCAGTAAAGCCCGTTGTTACACCAAGCGAGCGCGTGTCGGTGCGCTGGGTTTGGGGCAGAAGTTGTCTATCCATAAAGCGCAGACGCTTGCGTATAAACTGCTTCAGATAAGTAACTTCGTCGTCGTAGCTATTGCCTACATAGGCGTTAGGCCACACATATCGGCCAAACATGCCCCATGCCTCTTCATTGCGAGCCATGGCGCCACCGATAGTCAGCCGCGTCGTCATCGAGTCGATTTTCGCCTCAATGTTTTCATTGCTATAAGCGCCCTGGCGATATTGTGCCCAGCGCGCCTTCAGTTCTTCCTGATAAGCGGGGTCGTCGAGCAAGCGTTTCCACCAGAAGGGCACCTGTTGCGCATCTTCTGCGCGGCTGTTAAAATCATATTGCCACAGGTTGGTGCTGGCACCGTTGTTATAATTAGCATTGCCATAAGCAATGTTAAAGTCCCATAACGTGGTCTTCCATCGGCTATCCAGCCCCTCGTTCTTGGCGCGCGTCTCACTATATTTATACATGTGCGAGCTCAGTCGATAACCATCAATGTTATACGAAAACTCGGTGCTAAGCATATAGTCGATGAACGAAGTTACGTCGATATACTTGCGATAGCCCGTGGTGGGGTCTTTATAATTGTCAGAAGCAAAGCAGTCTTCCATATCATCAATCGACTTTTGTATGGCTTTCTCAGTGCCTTCAGGCAGATCGGCAAAGTCGTCATACTCGGGGTCGTCGTATTGATAAGTGATGTTATAACTGTTATTAAACAGTCCATCCTTGCCATACGGATGATACTTTGAGCGATAATAATGCTCCTCATCAGCGCGGTCAATTTCTACACGCCAGTCGCCTGTCAGGTCGCCACCATCTTCGCCTGGGTCGTGCAGATTTAGGCGTTGCTTACCTTTTCCAGGGCGCTCGGTCAGTATGTAGATGCCATAATACTTACCATCGAGCACCACCTCGCAGTGTCGCGACGTGGGCACCCAGTCGAAGTAAGGGCGCCCCAACTCAAAGGTCAGCACATCGCGCACCATACTTTTATCAGAGAAAGGCGCCAGCAGCACCCAGTCGTTATCTTTTCCCAGGCCCAGCAGTTTCACTTTTACCTTCTTTCCGCCCTCTTCCAGCGGTTTCGCAATAGTTTTAAAGCCGTAGGGTTTCTTGTCAGAAGAGTTGAACGACGAGTTACCACGATACTTGATGCTGATGTACCCCTCATAGTCGACCTTTTGGTCAGGATGGGCTGTGAGGTCGGCATAGTTAGTTTTTCCCTCGCCGTTATCAATAATCTTTATCTTGGCGGTGATACGGTCTTCGCGCTGTATCATCTTGCCATCAACATTAATAAACACGATGGGTAGATTAGTTTCGGAAAACTTCACCGAAGCATTACGAGTGGGCGGATAATTGTCTGCCCGCTGTGCACACACGCTTGTAAGGCTGAGCATGGCGCACATTAATGTGCAAAAACGTTTCATAAATGTGTGATATTGGTTATGGTTTAGTGTTATATTTAGTGTAGGTATTGTAATGTACGTATTATAATGTAATCATGATTGTGTGATTGTGTGAAAATGTGTGTGTATGGTAATGATTAAGGTTTTGTGCTAAGTGTGAGGGTGCGAAGGCCAGCGTAGGTATTAACGGTGATGCTTACCGAGTCGGCCGCCCCCACCTCGGCCAGTGGCAACGAAGCATATTGTCGCACGGTGTAATATTGTGGCACACCCGCCTGGTCGTGATATAGCTTGAAACGCGCTGTAGTGCGTCCATCGGCTTGCTGTTGTATGCCGTTGCTCACCAACGTAACCGATTGTACGCCAGCCTCATCGGCCGTAGTGGTTCCCGCCTTAATAGCCAAACACAGGTTGATATATTTATTATTTGTTGACCGCCAACTGCTTTCAATGTTCAGTGGGTCGGTTTTTGGGGTTTTCACCTTATCAGGCGAAACTGGCAACAAGGTAAGCACGTGCGACAGTTGTTTCACGGCAAACGTTTGGCAGTCGTAATACACCTGCACACGATATACCGAGTCGGGTGTCGTCATCCACCGTGCACCCACGGTAGAAGCCGGAACGATGCGTGTGCCTTCGTCGGTAAGGAAAGCATCAACATGGCATTGGGCATCGCTATGTGCATCGGCCATATCGCAGCGCAGATACGACAGCGAGCCATCGCCCGTGTCGTAACTGTCGTGCTCACAGGCTGTGGCCAAAGCTGTGAAAGCCATGGCCACGCCTATGTATAAGCCGTATAACAGGTTGCTATTCAGTTTCATGTATCTGCTGATATCTGCCGAGCGATAAAACATTACGCCTTGCCCACCACAGCCATGTGGTTGCGAGCAGGGTTAGCATACATGGTGAGCATACGCTCACGCAAGAAGGGCACATCTTTGTTCGGGATGTCAATCTTAGCCAACTGTCCCTCAAGATAAGCCTCAAACTGTTGACGTTCGGCATCGGTATAATGCTTTGCATACGTTTGTGTGCCCTCCAGCAAGTCGAGTGCCACATAGTTTGACGCATACAGGCGGTAGCCCTTAAATATCTCTTCGTCCATGTGTGTAGCCACGACCTTAAAGAAGTCGGCCTTCGGCATATCCTCAGGCAGACTATCAATCCATGCATCGATGCACGGTGCGGCATGATAATGAATATGCCCCTTATAGCCCATGATGCCCGTTTGCATACTCACCACATCGTCGTGGGCACTCTTCTTCCAGCCCTCCACATCGCGCTTCAGCTGAAACTCGGCCGCCTTCAAGAAGTCGCAGGGATCAAACTCGTAGCTGATGGCCAGTGGCACCAGGTGCAACTGTTTAATGCGTTCGCGCTCAGAGCCTTCGCCCCCCATTGCCATCATCTTGATGATAGCCTCTTGCGTGCGGTCATTCGAGTCTTTGGCACGTCCTTCGCGCTGTGCTATCCACACGTTATCATGCTTTTGCGCAATGACGAGGTGCATATAATCAGACATACGCTTACTTGAGAGCAGCATCTGACGCATGGTGAGCGCGCGCTCAACAATGAACGATTTGTTCACACGCACCAAGTCTTTCACCCAAGGCAATGACAACAAGTTGTCGCCAATAGCTATCTCGCAAGTGGTGGTGAAACCCGCATCAATAAGCAACACCGAGAGCAGCGCCGAGTCGAGCACAATGTCGCGGTGGTTGCTTACGAAGGTATAGCGCCCTGTGGTGTCGATAGCCGACACGTCGATATCGTAACCCAAGCTGGCCTTTGCCAACAGCTGCTGCAAGAAGCCGTAGCAGAACGCCTTTTGAAAGTCGAGATTGGTGGCACACGCCTTCATCTTGGCTGCCAGTGCCTCGAAGGGCACACCAGGAAACACATAGCCTATCACAGCTTTAAACTGTGGGTCGGCCAAGAGGCGGTCGTACACGGCGGGCAACTCTTCGGGCTCAAAAGGCCGAATGTTGTCGTAAGGGGCTAATAATTCATTATTCATAATTCATCATTCATAATGGCCGAAGGCTTTGGTAATTCATTTAAGTTTCGCATGCCTTTGGCATGCTGATAGTTCTTGCTTAGACAAGCGGCAAAGCCGAGCGAACAAGTTGACGAGCTATTTGCCTTTACAACTCAAACTTTTTATAACAACTTTGATCAGTATGGGTAGCAGCTTGTCTACTTGTCTACTCGTTTACTCGTTTACTCGTTTACTGACAACATAATGAATGAGCCGACGACACGAAATTAGAAACTAAGACAACTGGTTCTCTACGATGTCAGAGAGCACCTCTTTGATGTCGAGGCCAGCGGCACGCACCTGCTGCGGTATGAAGCTGGTGGCCGTCATGCCGGGCGTAGTGTTTATCTCGAGCATATTTATCACGTCGTTGCCCTCAGCATCTTTCGATATGATATAGTCGATGCGGATGATGCCGTTGCAATGCAAGAGGTCGTAAATATGGCTGGTTTCTTCGGCCACGCGACGAGCGGTATCGTCAGAGAGGCGAGCAGGTGTTATTTCCTGCACCTGACCATTATACTTGGCATCATAGTCGAAGAATTCGTTCTGTGTCACCACCTCAGTAGCGGGGAACACCACAGTCTTATCCTTCGTTTTATAGCAGCCGATAGAAATCTCGGTACCCTTAAGATAGCTTTCTACCATCACCTCGCTGCTTTCCATGAAGGCCACGCGCAGGGCGGGCGCCAGCTGGTCAGCGTTCTTCACCTTCGACACGCCGAAGCTGCTGCCATCGGCAGCGGGTTTTACGAAGCAAGGCATGCCCACCTTCTCGGCAATCTCTTCTTCAGTATATTTATCTTCTTCGCCACGACGCAGCAAGATGCTCTGTCCCACGTTCACGCCCATACCGCGAAGATAATTGTTCAATACATATTTGTTAAAGGTCATCGCCTCAACCAGCACGCCACTGGTGCTGTAAGGAATGTCGAGCAGTTCAAAGTAGCCTTGTATAATTCCGTTCTCGCCCGGAGTGCCATGAATGGTAATGTAGGCATAGTCGAAGGTCACTTTATGACCATCTTGCTGGAACGAGAAGTCGTTCTTGTCAATCTTGGCAATGCTGCCATCAGTAAAGTTTACGTGCCAGTCGTTCTTTTTCACGTCGACCACATACACGTTATAACGTTCTTTATCGAAGAACGAGTACAAACCCTGTGCTGAACGTATCGATACGTCGTGCTCAGACGAGTCGCCACCGCAAACGATGGCAATGTTTCTTTTTAAGATCTCCATGTTATCTTTAAATCAATATCTTTTTTGTTGTTTTCTAAAGCGTCAAGGGGCGGCAGCGCCCTTTGTCAAAAGTATTAACGCGCATCGGCAAAAGTGTCGTTAGTGGTGCCCATGATAAAGGCACGCCACTTTTCAATCAGCGCTTCAAGGTCGGTGGGTAAGTCCGAGGTGAAGTCCATCTGCTGATGCGTTTTGGGGTGCACGAAGCCCAATGTGCGGGCGTGCAGCGCCTGACGGTTGCATAGTTTAAAGCAGTTTTGAATGAAGGCACGATATGAGGTGCTACGGTTTCCGCGCAATATCTCGCAGCCGCCATAGCGCTCATCGCCGAACAGCGGATGTCCGATGTGCTTCATGTGCGCACGTATTTGGTGTGTGCGTCCTGTTTCCAATATACACTCGATGAGAGTGACATATCCAAAGCGCTCAATCACACGATAATGCGTTACGGCAGGCTTACCAATGCCCGAGTCGGGGGCCATCACCGTCATGCGCAGTCGGTCTTTCGGGTCGCGTGCAATATTTCCTTCAATGCGTCCCTCGTCTTCCGTAAAGTGTCCCCACACCAGGGCATTATAGCTACGGTGCGTGGTTTTGTTGAAGAACTGCACGCTCAAGCTTGTCTTTGCCTCAGGTGTTTTGGCCACCACCAGCAGTCCGCTGGTGTCTTTGTCAATGCGGTGTACCAGTCCCACCTCAGGGTTATTGGGGTCATACGAGGGCACATCTTTCATGTGCCATGCGATAGCGTTTACCAGCGTGCCATGAAAGTTGCCCGCCCCTGGATGCACCACCAGTCCGGCGGGTTTGTTCACCACCATCAGTTGGTCGTCCTCATACACAATGTCGAGGGGCATCTCTTCAGGTTCAATGGTGCTATCATGTCGTGGGCGGTCAAGCATTAGCGTCACCACATCGCCAGCACGCACCTTATAGTTGCTTTTCACCGGACGGTCGTTCACATGTACGAAGCCCGAGTCGGCAGCGCGTTGTATGCGGTTGCGCGACGAGTGTGGCAACTTCTCGCACATAAACTTATCTACGCGCAAGGGCTGCTGGCCTTGGTCGGCCTCGAAGCGAAAGTGCTCATACAGCTGTTGCGTTTCGTCGTCAAGATCATCGTTATCGTTGTTGTTGTCGGTGTTGAGAGCTGGCAGCATATCGTCGGCCAGCAGTTCATCGTCAATATATTCTGTCATGTGTGTGATTATCGTTATTGCAAACTGTAGTGTGGTGTGTGTGCGAGGTTAGGGTTCAGTGGGAGCGGTGCCCTCTTCGTGCGGAGGCTGCGTCACCTCATGAAAGTCGTCGACGTCGCCGCCATCATTCATAATGATGCCACTCTCATCGCCATCAACAAACTCTATACCCTCGTCGTCGCCCAGCTGACCGTTGCCTGCCTCAATCGTAACAGGCGTATCTACCGACACCTTATCGCCAGCCTGCAGATGTCGTCCGCCCGCCACAACGCCATACACCCAGTCGCGTTCGCCGGGCACAAAGCTGGGCTGCGTCAGTCGGAAGCCCATGGCAGTAAGTTTTGCCATTGCCTCGCGCAACGAGCTGTTATCAATAATATCAGGAAGAGTGATTGATGGCGACTCGGGCGCATTGACAATAAGATACACAATGCGTCCTGCCTTCACGCGCATGCCCGCTGCTGGCGACTGTTCCAAGATGCAATCGGGGGCCAAGTTTTTCACATAGCCCGTATCGCTTACCACCACGGTAAGCCCCGCATCGGTAAGAATATGTTGAGCATCGGCAAAGGTTTTATGGCGCACATCGGGTATAGGTATTGCCTCGCCATGATGTGTGTACGAGTTAAGGGCAATCATCACGGCCACGCACGCCACAACCACCACGATGGCCATAGCGGCAATATTAAGCCACAGGTACTTGCTTTTCAGTTTTCCGAGAAACTCAGATGTCTCCATGTATCCTTGTCGTATATGTATATATTAAATAATGTGCAAACTTACACAAAATATCTGAATAACGTGCCTTTTACACGAAAAAATAGTAATTTTGTATGCAGTTGACGAGCAAACAAAAATCTCATCCAACGATTGAAATAACACTACATACACGATAACTGATGGAAACAAGCGAACTGTACAAACTGTTTCAGCAGCACCCTGTGGTGACTACCGACAGTCGCGACTGCCCTGAGGGCAGCATCTTCTTCGCGCTGAAAGGCGCATCGTTTAATGGCAACAAGTTTGCGCAAGCAGCCCTCGACAAAGGGTGTGCCTATGCTGTGGTTGACGAGGCCGAATATGCCACCGACAGCCGTTGCATATTGGTGCCCGACTGCCTTCAGGCATTGCAGCAGTTGGCCCACTACCACCGTTTGGCCTTGGGCACACGCATCATAGGTATAACGGGCACCAACGGCAAGACCACTACCAAGGAGCTGGTGGCCGCTGTGCTGGGCGAGAAATATAACGTGCTCTACACACAGGGCAACTTTAACAACGATATAGGCGTGCCCAAAACCCTGCTACGCCTCACCCCCGAGCACGAGATAGCCGTGGTAGAGATGGGTGCCAGCCATCCTGGCGACATCAAAACGCTGGTTGACATTGTTGAGCCCGACTATGGCATCATTACCAATGTGGGCCGCGCACACCTTCAAGGCTTCGGCTCGTTTGAAGGAGTGGTGAAGACGAAGGGCGAACTGTACGACTACCTACGCACGCGCACCGACAGCACCGTGTTTATTGACAACGACAATCCCAACCTCATGGGCATAGCACAAGGGCTGAACCTGGTGCGATACAGCAGCGAGACCGATGCCCACACGCCCTATGTATATGGTAAGGTGACGGGCTGCAGCCCCTTCCTTCAGTTCGACTGGCGCCACCAGGATGGTGCCCTTCACCACGTCGACACACACCTCATAGGTGCCTACAACATTAAAAACATGCTGGCGGCAGCCACCATCGGCATCTTCTTTGCCGTGTCAGAACAGCAGGTGTGCCATGCTCTCGAAACCTACGTGCCCAGCAACAACCGCTCTGAGCTGATGGTTACGGCGCACAACCGCCTCATTGTTGATGCCTATAACGCCAACCCCACCAGTATGGCGGCAGCCCTCGACAACTTTAAAGCCATGCAGGCCGACCACAAGATGTGCATACTGGGCGAAATGCGCGAGCTGGGCGAGGTGAGCCACGACGAACATCAAAAGGTGGTTGATATGTTGCGTGCCGCACACTTTGACGAGGTATGGCTGGTGGGCGACGAGTTTGCCACCATCGACAGCCCCTTCCGTATCTTCCACAATGTCGACGAGGTAAAGGCCGCCATCGCGCAGCAGCAGCCACAAGGCCACACCATCCTTATAAAAGGTAGCAATTCGACCAAGCTCTTCCAGCTGCCCGAGTTGCTGTAGGAATATAAAAAGCAACCGTCGCTGAAGGCGGCGAATGTACATAACCGCTGGTTATGCAGCCTAAGGCTGCGTGGCCAGCGGTAACTGTAAACAAGAAAAACGTCCTCGAAGAGGGCGAACATATTTAGTATTAACTAATCATAATGTTCGCCCTCTTCGAGGACGCTTCGCTTTGTTTTAGTTAGACCGTAGGTTCCTTCACTTCGTTCAGTCACCAACGGTTATGTACATTCGCCGCCTTCAGCGACGGTTTTTTGTTCTATTTTTAGAGTGGCAACTTATAGCCTAAAGTAATCTGGAACACGCTGTTCTTGCTGTCGCTGTCCTTAGCTACCTTTGTTAAGCCCCAGTTGTAGCGGCCATCAATAACAAAGTTGCTAAACTCGTAGCTCAAACCGATAGGAATTGAGAGGTCTACAGTCTTTGCATCAAAATCAGCCTCTACAGCAACGCTATTGCTCTTAGCCTTAGCCTTGCTGTTTACATTGAAGCCTGGCTGCAGACCCAGCTTAACAGCAAAACCCGGAGCTACATATACGTTAGCCAATATGGGGACGTTGATATAGTCGAGCTTGGTGGTAGCCTTGTCATACTTTGCACCCTGCATTGAATACAAAGCGCCGAAGCTAAGACCTACCATGTCAGTAGCCTGATACATAAACTCGGCACCTGCTACCACGCCAAAGCGGGGGTCAGAGTCGTCGAAATCAGTCAGTGAAGCAATGTTCAAACCAACCTTGGGCTGAATGGTCAAAGTGCCCTCTTTCTGTTGAGCAAAAGTCATTGCCGAGGTAAGAACCATAACGGCAACCAAAAGTAATTTTTTCATAATTCAATAGTAATAATTAAATTAAACAATGAATAATATTATTTCAACATGTCTAACACAAAAACGCCCTCGCGGTGCTCATATGTTAGACAATGCAAAAATATCTTTTTCTGATATAACGACCAAACAATTATGCCATTATTTAATAGAAATTGAGAAAAACAGTATTAAAAATATGCCTTTCATAACAAAAAGCGAGCATTTTGATTATAAAAATCCTTACAAATGAGGATTGTGCACCCCACAGCTTTTCACTACTTTTGCACTGCAAAAAACAATATAAACAAAAAGAAGCGCCCCAGAGAGAACGTGATGACAAATAAACACACATTATTTATTAGCACCCTTATTGCGGCCACACCCACCATGGCCCATGTTTTACCCACCACAACGCTGGCAGCACCCACCACAGTGGTTGCACATCCACACCAGCCCGCTGTGGCCGACACCTCGCGCGTGTTCGACATCGACGAGGTGATAGTGGTAACACAACCCAAAGAGCTGTTTCGTCTGCGCCATCAGCCACTCAGCTCGTCGTCGTTCAACAGTAGTTATATAAATAATGTGCATGGCACCGACCTCAGACAGCTGTCGGCCTATGTTCCCTCGTTTTGCATGCCCGAGTATGGGTCGCGTCTCACCTCGTCAATGTATATTCGTGGCATTGGCTCGCGCATCAACAACCCATCAGTAGGCATCTATCTCGATGGCATGCCACTGATGAGCAAGGCCGCCTACAACATGCACTTTTACCAAACCGAGCGTGTCGACATTTTGCGAGGCCCACAAGGCACACTGTATGGACAGAACACCGAGGGCGGACTGGTAAAAATATATTCGCGCAACCCCTTCAGCTATCAGGGCACCGACGTGTTGCTGGGCATAGGCTCGCACCTGTGGCGTAACGCCGAGGCGGCACACTACAGCAAGCTGAACGACAGTTGGGCGCTGGGCGTGGCAGCCTTCTATACAGGCAGCAACGGCTTCTTCCGTAACAAAACGCTGAACACCCGCGCCGACAAGCAAGACGAGGCAGGGGCACGCCTGCGACTGATGTTTCGACCCAACAGCCGACTGAGTGCCGACCTGCTGGCCGACTACCAATATACGCGCCAAAACGGCTTTGCTTATGGCGAGACCGACCCCACCACGGGCCACACCGCTGAGGTAAACACCAACTATCCTGGAAGCTACAAACGCAACATGCTGAACACGGCCCTACATATAGGCTACCAGGCGCCACGCTTCGAGCTGAACAGCACCACGTCGTACCAACTGCTGCGCGACGATATGCTGATGGACCAAGACTATATGGCCACCGACTATATGCACCTCATACAGCGACAGTTGCAGAACAGTGTGTCAGAAGAGCTCACCCTGAAAAACCGCTCTACAGGCTGTTGGCGCTGGACCTCAGGGGCCTTTGCCTCATACCAATGGCTGCGCACCAATGCTCCCGTGTTCTTTGGCCCAGGCATCACCACGCCCATGGGCATGGGCATACAACGTATGATATACAAGGGCATTACCGAACAAATGGCGCAACGCTACATACAGAATGGCATGTCCGAAGCGAAGGCCTTAGAGCAGGCGCAAAAGCTGGTTGACGGCCGAGGCGGTGTAACCATTCAAGCTGGCATGCAGGTGCCAGGCCTCTTCCACACACCACAAATGAACGTGGGCGTGTTTCACGAATCGAACCTATACCTCACCCCTCGCCTCATGGCCACACTGGGCTTGCGCTACGACGTAAACCGCGTGAGCGTCAACTATAACACAAGTGCCCTGCTCTCGCTCGACGCCAAGGTGATGGGCATAGCTACGGTGCGCAAGCTAACGTCGGCACTAAACCACGGCACACACGACACCTACCAGCAACTGCTGCCTAAGCTGGGGCTTACCTACACCCTCGACCACAGCGGCAGCAACATTTATGCGCTGGTAAGCAAAGGCTACCGCGCAGGTGGCTATAACATACAAATGTTTTCTGACATCTTACAAACCGAACTGATGGCTAACAGCCGAAAGGTGCAACAGGGCGACTATGACGTGCCACACACCAGCGCCGACTATGCCAAAATGGATGCCACCATTAGCTATAAGCCCGAAACCAGCTGGAACTATGAGGTGGGCGCACACCTAAACCTCTTCGAGGGTAAGCTGCATGCCGACCTGTCGGCCTTCTACATGCAGGTGCACAACCAGCAACTATCAGTAATGGCTGGCACCTATGGCTACGGCCGCATGATGGTGAACGCGGGCAAGAGCTACAGCTGTGGCTTTGAGGCAGCACTGCGAGGGTCGGCCTTCGACAACCGACTGACGTGGGGAGCAAGCTATGGTTTGACACACGCCGCCTTCTCCGACTATACCGATAATGTTAAGGTGAACGGACAGCAAACCACCGTCGACTATGAGGGCCGTCGTGTGCCCTTCATACCCATGCACACACTGGGGGCCAGCACCTGTTACACACAGCCCTTGCGCCATAATATGGTGAAGGAGGTGCGCTTTGGCCTTGACCTCAACGCGCAGGGTAGCATTTATTGGGACGAGGCCAACACCTTCAAACAGCCGTTCTATGCCGTGCTGGGCGCACATGCCGACGTGGTACTGGGCGCTGTTACCTTCAGCGTCTGGGGCCGAAACCTCACCGACACTCGCTACAACACGTTTGCTTTAAGCAGTGCCGCCACGGGCACCACTCGCTATTTTGCACAGCGCAGCACGCCCATACACTGTGGCATCGACATGAAGTGGCATTTTTAAGCACAACCCCACCCCACCCTTCTTTTTGGCGAAACAATGTTGCTGAGAACATAATAGCCATATTATTATAGGGCAAGAAGATGGAGATAGAAACGCAAAAATATTGAAAAAATCGGGCGAAAGCCTGCAGAAAGTCACCTCACATCGACCGTTCTCCATGTTCATAACGGTCGATATGAACATGAGCATCGACCGTTCCACGTGTTCACAACGGTCGATGTGAGACGACTTTCTGCAGGCTTTCGCCCGATTTTTACATTGATATCACAATTATATATCAATGGTTTAGGTACATGACAAGCATCATATGCAAAGGCTTTCACTATCATTCAAGTAGGACGGTGGCCTCCGTGCCCCGTTCTCCAACAACCAAACTGCTTGATACAAAGTTACTTATTTGGGTGCTGGAGGACGGGGCACGGAGGCCACCGTCCTACTTTATTTGCAAAGCCCAAGATAATATATATCAAAAAAACATGTTATACAACATAAAAACAGAGAAAAAAGAGCCTGTCGAACCACTGAAACCCCTACCTTTGCACCACTCTTTTCGTCATCAAAAAAATGAAGAAAGGCCACGACGAGGCTGAACAAAAAAAATGACAAGGATGACGATGCCACTGAAATAACACAGAATAACAAGCGAAAGAATTACATAGGATAACAAAGGAAAGGATTTTTTTATTTATGATGATTAGACAACTGGCCATACTGTTTGGCTGCCTCGCCCTGGGCGAACTCATTATCACGCTTACCCACATACCGCTGCCATCGAGCATCTTAGGTATGCTGTTGCTCACCCTCTTGCTTAAGCTCAAGGTGATACGTCTTGAATGGGTGCGCAGCATCTCCGACTTTCTCGTTACCAACATCGGCTTTTTCTTCGTTCCACCAGGCGTGGCGCTGATGCTTTATTTCGACATTATCAAGGCACAGTTTCTGCCCATCGTCACCGCATCGGTGGTGAGCACCCTACTGGTACTGGCCGTTACGGGCTGGGTACACGAGATATATGGTAAAACCATTCGTCATGACCACACATCAAACAAGGAAGGAGCCAAACAATGATGCACCAATATTTTAGTAACGAGTTTTTCCTCATCGCCCTCACCTTTGGTTCTTATTTTTTAGGCAAGCTGCTGCGCCGACGCACAGGATGGGTTATCATGAACCCCATCTTGGTGGCCATAGCCGTGGTGATAACGTTTTTAGAGCTGTCGGGCGTAAGCTACGAAACCTATAACGCAGGCGGACACATGATTGAGTTTTGGCTGCGCCCCGCCGTCGTGGCCCTGGGCGTGCCCCTGTATATGCAACTTGAAAAGATAAAGAAAGACCTGATGCCTATACTGCTGAGTGAGCTTGCAGGCTGCGTGGTAGGCATCGTCTCGGTGGTATTTATAGCCAAAAAGATGGGTGCCACAAAAGAGGTAATACTGTCGCTGGCATCAAAGTCGGTTACCACGCCTATTGCTATGGAGGTAACAAAAGCGGTGGGCGGCATACCCTCGCTCACGGCAGCCGTAGTGGTAAGTGTAGGTTTGCTGTGCGCCGTGTGTGGCTATAAAACCATGGGCTTTGCACATGTGCGAAGCCCCAAGGCACAGGGTTTGTCAATGGGCACAGCGGCTCACGCCTTAGGCACCGCCACATCAATGGATGTGAGCAATGTGCATGGTGCTTATGCCAGCTTAGGGCTCACCCTAAACGGCATTTTCACCTCGCTGTTCACCCCCACGCTCGTAGCTATTATCTGCTAAAGAGAGAAAGTGAAGAGTGAAAAGTGAAGAGTGAAAAGTTAAAAGTTAAAAGTGAAAAATCCAATTGTCTTATTTGCGTTTGTTGCAAAGCAATAGGATTTTTCACTTTTCGTTTTTCACTTAAAAGCAATAGGATTTTTCACTTTTCACTTTTCGTTTTTCACTTATATTCCTTTTCCACATCACTTAATATCGTGCTGGGCACCTTGCTGCTGATGTCGCGCCCCGCAGCAACATCGGCACGTATCTCGGTGCTGCTCACGTTATACAGTGGCGTGTTTACCAGGCGCACACCTTGTGGCAAGGCCGAGGGCTCAATGTCGTAACCCTGACGTGGATAAATAATGATGGGATAGGTGCTACGAATATCGTCGGCATGATACCAGCGGTCAAAGCAGAGCCAGTTGTCGGCACCAATGATGAGGTGCAGTTCACGGTCGGGCCACTGGGCGCTCATGCCCTGAAGCGTGTGCCACATATACGAGGGGCGTGGCAGGGAAAATTCAAAATCAGAAGCCACCAGCTGTGGGTATGGCGCCAACGCCTTGCGCACCAACAGCAGCCGTTTATCGTCGGCCAGCAATTGCTGTTGCACTTTAAACGGGTTTTGAGGCGACACCACAAACCATATCTCGTCGAGCTCGGCCTCCTGCAACAGGTGTCGAGCCAACGCGATATGTCCGTTGTGTATAGGGTTAAACGAGCCTCCGTAGATGCCCGTCTTTATTTTTCGGTTCATGGGGGTGTGAGGCTGTTATACATTCAAAAACTCGCGCACAATGGCCAGCGTCTCAGCCTTGGCCTTGTCGAGGTCGTCGTTCACCACCACGCGGTCAAATTGCGGAGCAAAGGTAAGCTCGTATGAGGCGCGAGCCAGGCGGTCTTCAATCACCTCGGGGGCATCGGTGGCGCGGCCTACCAGGCGCTGGCGCAAGGCGTCGATTGATGGTGGCTGTATGAAGATGCTCAAGGCGCGGTCGCCATAAAAGCGTTTAATGTAGCAACCACCCTTCACATCAAGGTCGAACACCACGTTCTCGCCCTTCTGCAACTGGTTTTCCACCTGCTGCTTCAGTGTGCCATAGAAGCGATCTTTATACACCTCTTCATATTCAAGAAACTCGTTGTTGGCTATACGCTCGCGAAACTCTTCAGGCGTGAGGAAGAAATATTCAACGCCGTTTTGCTCGGTGCCACGCGGTGCACGGCTGGTGCATGATATTGAGAAAGCCAAGTGCAGGTCGGGGTGCTGCATCAGCCAGTTAATGATAGTGCTCTTTCCGCTGCCGCTGGGGGCAGAAAATATTAATAGTTTTTTTTCCATTCGTATGTTCTTTTGCCTCAAACAATCATGTTGTGTGGGTTACAGTGCGTTCAGTACCTGTTCTTTTATTTGTTCCAACTCGTCTTTCATCTTCACCACAATGTT
Organism: uncultured Prevotella sp.; assembly: GCA_900552675.1. GTDB lineage: Bacteria > Bacteroidota > Bacteroidia > Bacteroidales > Bacteroidaceae > Prevotella. The sequence goes on along the minus strand of USAI01000030.1, from coordinate 2,662 downwards.
TTGCATCTCGGCCTGATTGCTCTTCGAGCCAGTGGTGTTGATCTCTCTGCCCATCTCTTGTGCTATGAAGCCCAACTTCTTACCCTGTCCACAAGGCTCTTGCAAGGTTTCGCGGAAATATTTCAAGTGGTTAGCCAGGCGCTGCTTCTCTTCGCTAATGTCGAGCTTCTCGATATAATAAATCAGCTCTTGCTCAAGGCGGTTCTTATCATACTCAACGTCGGGTATGCTCTTCAAGCCATCAACAATGCGGGCACGTATCTTTTCAACACGAGCTTTCTCCCAAGGCTCAATGCTGTGCAGCAGCTGCTCAATGTTGTCAATCTTCTCAGTAAACTTCTTCTGAAGGGCAGCACCCTCCTGCTTACGGAAGTCGACCAGCTTGTCAACAGCCTCTTCAACAGCGGCACGGGCTACGGCCCACTCTTCGTCGGTCAAACATTCGGTCTCGGTGCGCGTGGTAACATCGGGCATACGCAGCAACAGCGTAAACCAGTCGGCAGGAACGGGTATGCCGGTTTTCGCGGCAATGTCGTTAATCTGCTGATAATAGTTGGCCACCAAGGCGGTGTTGATGGGGGCAGCGTCTACCGTGGCATCTTTGTCAATCCAGATGGCAAAGTCGACCTTTCCGCGCAACAGCTTGGCCGTGATAATTTGTCTGATCTCCATCTCCTTTTCACGATAGAGGGGAGCAATACGTGTAGACAGGTCGAGCGCCTTACTATTCAGCGACTTTACCTCTACGTTAATTTTCTTTCCGTTGTAGGTTACGACCGACTTGCCGTAACCAGTCATCGACTGTATCATATCTTCTATAAAACGTTTTAGGTGTCGGTCTGCAAGCCAGCTGCTTGTCGGCAATTTTTCATGCTGCGGCAGACTTGAAGACTTATGACTGCAAAAGTACACTTTTCAAACGAGATGTGCAAAAAAACATAATAAATCCCTCATTGAGGGACGAATATCGCTAAAAACATCCCTCATTGAGGGACGTTTTTAAGCATTTTTATCCCTCATTGAGGGATTTTTGATACTAAACCACGCAAATCGGTTATTTATGAAGAAAGAGGAAAAGACTAAAAACGCACTGAACTTAGAGCACTTTTGTGTTAAAACGCACTAAACTTAGTGCACTTTTTACATCAAAGCGCACTACATTTAGTGCAAATATCGAAAAAACCGCACTCAATTCAGTGCAGTTTATGAATTAATTTGTATATTTGCAGAGGATAAACTTCACTTCAGCAAAGATTGCAAGCAAGATTGCCTCTCTACATTCGGTCTGCATTATCTTTGCATCAATATTAATAAATAACAACAATACTTATGGAACAACTACAAACTACATTCCGCAAACTATTGAGAGGAACTGACTCTACATTCCATCGCTATATGTACGACCGTATCAATTGGGATGCAAGAATGATTGGACTAATGGGACCAAGAGGTATTGGCAAGACAACACTTATTTTGCAATACATAAAAGAAAAGTTACCATTAAACGAATCACTATATGTTCAAGCAGAAGATTTTTATTTTGCCAGTCATCGTCTGATAGACCTTGCTGACATATTCGCAAAGACGGGAGGAAAATATCTCTTTATTGACGAAATTCATAAATACAAGGATTGGTCAAGAGAACTAAAACTAATTTATGATTATCATTCAGAACTGCATGTGGTGTTTACAGGTTCGTCGGTGCTCGACATAGCAAAAGGAGCTTTCGACCTTAGCCGCCGTGCCTTGATGTATGAGATGCAAGGTCTTTCATATCGAGAATATCTTGAACTTTTCCATCAAATAAAATTTCCTGTATATACATTACAACAACTGCTGAAGCAAGAAATAGAGATTCCTAACAACTTTTTACCCTTACAATATTTTTCAGACTATCTACAAAGAGGATACTACCCCTTTGCTAATGGAGACATCAATCAATATATACAACAGGTGGTGAATGTAACAATAGAAACAGACATACCACAGTATGCCGACTTGTCGGTATCTATTGCAAGGAAACTAAAACGTTTGCTCGCCATCATAGCTCAAAGCGCACCATTTAAACCAAACATGACACAGATAGGTGGGCAGTTGGAGGTTTCAAGAAATAACGTCTCCGACCTCTGCGTATATCTTGAAAAGGCTGGACTTATCGGTCTACTGCGCACCTCAACAGGAGGAATTCAAGGTCTGGGGAAGGTTGAAAAGATATACCTCGACAACACACCACTTATCTATACATTGGGAAACCAAAATGTAGAAATAGGAACAGTGAGAGAAACATTTTTCTTCAATCAAACGCGTTCGCTATTCTCGGTAGCCACATCACCAATATCTGATTTTCTTATCGACAATAAGTATACATTTGAGGTTGGTGGGAAAAAGAAAAAACAACGCCAATTACAGGACATCGAAAATGGTTTCGTAGTAAAAGACGATATCGAGACAGGGCACGGAAACATTATACCTTTATGGATGTTTGGAATGTTATATTAAAAGGGAACAGCTAAGGGTTGAGTAATCAACTTCTTAGCCGTTTTAGTATAACAGTACACCTTTAGTACACCCTCAAAAACAAAAAATGCTTGCAAGTGTTTCACTTACAGTAAGCGTATCCGCGATGCAGCCTTGTCCATATTTTTTTATCTCTTTACCTTTG
>USAI01000029.1 GCA_900552675.1 uncultured Prevotella sp. | reverse complement strand
CTCTTTGGGGGCAGCCATTAACTTGGGATAATGTTTTCTGCATTCTTTCCTTCATGAAGTATGTTTCAATTACTATCGTTTAATTGTTAGGTTCAGCCCTTCATGCAACGTTATCGACTGTTGCACTACTATGGCGTCTGCTGACTTCTCACGGCAAGCTTTACTCCACTTCTTTCGTAAAAAAAAAACTATTTGAAGCGTCCGTGAGACCTCCTCGGATAAGAACATTGTCTTTCCATCTTATACCCACTTCATTTACACCGACCGTTCCGAATAGCTATAGGGCTTTGGTTTGTATAGCAACCTTACCCACGGTCATATGCCTTGTATGAAGTTTCTGTCCGTTAGGTCAGATGTTTGCCGCCGGCTTCTTTCAGATTTCACCTCACGATGAACACCCTTGCCTTTGGCTATGTAATTCCCGCTATTAGGGCTTACTCGGGACTTCCACCCGTTAGACAATGCTCATGCCGAGCATACTATGAAAAACCCTTGGTTTCAGGCTGCGAAACCAAGGGTTTTACGTTGTAAAAGCATGGGTTTCACAACGTAAAACCCATGCTTTCAGACTGTAATTTGATGCCTTTTACAACACACTCTCAATATTGCATATTTATGCAAAAATGGAGAGTGGAAAGTTGATGGCTGTTGTGACCAAACTTGAAGCTCATCACCCCTCCACCGCCGACATCGTTACATCATTAAACTTATCCATATAGTCGATGACGCGGAGCTTGTCGGTTTTGCCACGTTTCATGCGCAGTTGCATGTTTACCTCTAAGAATTCGCCCTTCGATGTGCGGCGCTCCTTCATTTCATACGACAGCACCTCCATGCCATCATGTCGCACACAATCAATGAGATGCCGAACACTTTCTATCGACGGTGCCGAGAACGACAGTTCAACACTGGTGGTACCAAACTGTGGTATGAGAGCGTTTATCACCTCTAAGCCCAGCAACACCATAACCGTGGCAATGGCAGCCGCCACATACATACCCGTGCCGCAAGCCAAGCCAATGGCAGCCGTTACCCAAAGTCCGGCCGCCGTGGTGAGGCCTCGCACCACATTTTTCTGAAAGATAATGGTACCAGCACCCAAGAAGCCGATGCCCGACACCACCTGTGCTGCCACACGCGACGAGTCTTTCAGGTCAATGCCAAAGCCAAACTGCGACACTACGCAGAACAACGCACTGCCCAAGGCCACAAGAAAATGTGTGCGAAAGCCCGCCTCCTTAGCTCTATATTCGCGTTCAATACCTATTGCGCCACCAAGAGCAAAGGCAAACGCAAGGCGTATCGTTAAATCAAGATATGAAGTTTCCATAGTTAAAATGTTATAATGGGGTAAAGCATTGAGAGTTTTTTGTCGACCACTTAAAATAATACTTGAAAGGAGCGAACGTTTTATATTCGATAGCTTAAAGCCAGGCGCACATCGAAGGTGTTTGAACGCACATCGTTATGATATACGTAGCGGGTGTGGCGTAAGAAGTACGACCACGACAGCTGAGCCGCCCATCCGCCTTTGATATTCAGCACAAAGCGTGGGGTTATTACACACAGCTCAGCATTACTTTTATCGCCTTGCACGTTATAGTATAGCGGTTCCCTATTTTCCAGATTCTTCGTTTCGTAGCCCTTCCAGGTGAAGATGCGGAAGTAGTCGATATCAAGCGCGAAGGTGCCCGCGTGTTGAAAGTCGAGCCTCGTGCGCGTTTTCAAGCTATATCCGCTGCCCATGTTATAGTCGCGGTCAATCACGTTATAATAGTCGCTTTTCGATCCGCCCAAGATAATGCCACTGGTAAACAGCTGCTGACTGAGCGATGCCAGATGCCCCCTATCAGTAAAGCGCACCATGATGGCGGGCCCTATGCCCACCGCCTCAGAGATGCGATAAGGTACGATGTCCGACCCATCCTTCACTGGCTCAGAGTTATAATAGTTGAAATGCTGGAAGATGCCGAAACGCGCCTCGGTGCTGCCATGTTCATAAACAGGTGCTGCCCACAGGCGCCCCATCAGGTGCGCCCCATAGATGGTGGGCTGATTGGGCGAGAAGCCCACGTTTACCGCCGCCGTAAAATAGTCGTACGGCCTGTTGGTACGGCTGTTATAGGCATCGCCATACTCCATTGCGAGCGCCAGTGTGGGGTTATATTCGCCACGAAACAGGGCGCCATCGTCAGAGAGATAGCGCAGTCCCAGGCTCACATTTAGGTGTACGGGTATAGCGTTAAAGTCGTGATACAGATGGTATTGTGTGCGCACCGTCCAGGCATCGCCCCTCAGCAAGCGGTTGAAGCCCTGAATGGGGTTAACCAGGAAGGCCAACGCCTCGCGAGCAAAACGCGGAAAGCCACGCCGACTATCGTCGAGCACCAGGTGCGACACCCTGTTTGTCATCTCGCCAATGCAGGTTCCGCCCAGCGCCGTAGCAAACACATCATTGATGGCGGGCGGTTCGTTCTCGCCACAAAACTCCCACATCAGGCTACCGCACAAGGCATACGGTACCGATGCCCAGAAGTTTAAGCCATTGCTTCGTGCGCTGTTAAAATAAAGGTTGCCATGATAAGGATGGGCAAAGAGGTTGGTGGCAAAGGGGTCGTTATCCCACACAAAGCCCGTTTTAAAGTTGTGGCGTATGGTGTGCATACTGATGCGCGAATAAGAGGCGTTAGCCACCCAGCGGTCGTACGAAAACACCAAGGCATTAACGCCCGCCACCTCAGCAGCAGCCAGCCAAGGGCGTTTGCGCGGAGCAAGAGCAAACCTATTGTCTATGCTATCACACAGCACATAAGGGTCGCCCTCGGTCAAGACCTTTCGGCGCTGTGGGGCACCACCCTCCATATTGCGTTTCCAGTTTACTGAGAGGCCCGCCTGTAAGATAAGCTTTTGCTCAAACAGGCGGTTGCTGCCATAGTGTCGAGTGTTGCCATACCCCACCGAGGCAAAGGCGCCAAGGGTTTTACTAAACTGATAGTCGACATTCAGATGCCCCTGCAACGAATAAAGTCGACGCGGATTGTCGTCAGAGTGTTCTTCAAACGTTTCGATATGGCTGAAGCCCAGGTCGGCACTCACCGACCACCGTGGCGACAGCGCCACATATTGTCCTAAGCGATACGAGAGGGCGCCCGAAAACTTACGGTCTAAGCCCATATAATGGGTGCCCAGCGCCACCATGCTATAGGTAGAGCGATGGCGAAAGCGCACCGCCGTGTTCAGTTTCGACGTGTTTCCGCCGAAGGCCAACACATCGATACGCGTGTTAGGGTCGATATTGATCAGTCCCACCTTACGCATATCGGCATCACGCGTATAGTTGATCAATCCCACCTGTACGCCTCGCGGATGGCTCACCGCAATGTTTACAAGGCCCAGCTGCACGCCGCGCAACGAGTCGGCATAATTGTATGCACCCAGCTGCACGCCACGCATACAGCCCATCGACACATTGGTCAATGCCGACAGCTGCAAGCCGCCACACACATCGCCCGCCATATTGTTTACCGCCGACAGCTGCACACCTCTCATGCTGCCCGTGGCCATATTGCCCATAGTGCCTATCTGCACGCCATGCAAGTAGTGGGCCACGTTGATCAGTGGCGACAGTTGCACGCCATAGGTCTTGTTGGCAGCGTTCAGCAGCGACAGCTGAAAACCGCGCAACGTATCGGTAGTGGCCACAACATTCACCTGCACCGACGATGTTTTATGTTGAGCACAAACAGCCGTTGCAAAGCCAAGAGAGGCGAGAGCCACCATAAGAGAGCGCAATATTTTTATCATGACGACGTGTGTAAGAAAGATTAAAAACTACATATATCTCCTACAAAATAACATAAAAATAGCGGTAGATGCAAACTTTGTGTAAGAAAAAACATACCTTTGTATAAGATAGTATAAGAATAAAGAAAATATGAACAATGATGAACACTTATAACATTGCCATACTGGGTGCTGGGCATATTGCCGAGAAGATGGCACACACCCTGCAACATCTGCCACGCGCAAACAGCTACGCCGTGGCATCGCGAAGCCTTGAAAAGGCACAACAGTTTGCCCAACGATGGGGCTTTAGCAAAGCCTATGGCAGCTATACCGACATGCTGGCCGACCCCGCCATCGACCTTGTATATGTAGCCACACCCCACGCCATGCACTATAGCCATGTGTTGCAATGCTTGCAGGCGGGCAAAGCCGTGCTGTGCGAGAAAGCCTTTACGTGCAATGCGCGAGAAGCCGAAGCCCTGATACACGAGGCCGAAGCACGAAAGCTACTGCTGGCCGAAGCCATCTGGACACGCTATATGCCACTGATGCAGGAGCTGAAACAGCTCGTCGATAGCGGCATCATAGGTCAGCCGCGCACGCTGACAGCCAATCTATCCTACCCCATTAGCCACAAAGAGCGCATACAGCGCCCCGACTTAGGAGGCGGTGCCCTGCTCGACATTGGTGTCTATACCCTCAACTTTGCCGCCATGCTCTTTGGCACCGATATTAAAAAGATAGATAGCTGCTGCGAGAAAACCCCATCGGGCATGGATGCTCAAGACAGCATCACGTTGTGGTATAACGATGGCAAGATGGCCCAGCTATCAAGTTCTATCTATGTGCGCAGCGACCGCCAAGGCGTTATCTCGGGCACTGAGGGCCATATCATTGTTGAGAATGTGAACAACCCCTCACGCCTTACCGTGGTAAACAGCCAATATCAGGTGATAAAGACGTGTGAGGCGCCCATACAGATTACGGGCTTCGAGTATGAGGTAGAGGCCTGTCTCAATGCGCTCGACCATCATTGCATCGAGCCCTCGTATATGCCCCACACCGAAACCTTGCGCATGATGCGCCTAATGGACACGCTGCGCCAGCAATGGGACGTGCGCTTTCCTAACGACGAGGTGTAGGAAGAATTTCGCGAAGCGGTATCATCACAAAGTCGCGCTCCAACATAAGGGGGTGCGGTATAACGAGGTCGGGCTCGTTAATGTGCATATCGTCAAAGAGCAATATGTCGATGTCGATAGGGCGGTCGTGATACACGCCGTTTTCCGATTTACGTTCGCGCCCCAACTGTCGTTCTATGCACTGCGTGGCTTCGAGCACTTGGCGTGGCGAGAGCAGCGTTTCAACACATATACAGGCATTAAGAAATTGGTGTTCAGACACGAAGCCCCACGGTTCGGTCTCGATAAAGCGCGAGGTGCGCACCACCTTGCCCACCGCCAGCCCTATCTGTTTGATGGCCTGTTGCATCAAGGCGGCCCGATCGCCTGTGTTCGACCCCAACGAAAGATACACTTGATGTTTCATTCTTTCTATGTGTGTGTGCTTAAAATAAGAAAAGCCACATCTTGCGTGTCATAGCATGAACAAGGCAAGATGTGGCTTTTGGTTTTTCAACAATATGTGTTGCTCTACGAGGCTTAGTCGTTCACAATGAGCAAGGCATCGCCATAGCAGCCAAACATGTAGCCATGCTTTACAGCCAGGTTATAAGCCTCCATCACCAAATCGTAGCCACCAAAGGCAGCGGTCTCCATCAACAGGGTTGACAGGGGGTGATAGAAGTTAGCAATCATCGAGTCGGCCAGACCGAAGTCGTAGGGCGGGAAGATAAACTTATTGGTCCAGCCATCATACTCTTTCAGCATACCATCGGTGCCCACAGCCGTCTCAGTAGCCTTCACCACGCTGGTGCCCACGGCACACACATGGTGGCCCGCCTGCTTGGTGCTGTTCACAATGCGGCAAGCCTCGGCGTTGATGCTCATCTGCTCCGAATCCATCTTATGCTTGGTAAGGTCTTCAACCTCAATGTCGTGGAAGTTGCCCAAACCACAGTGCAGGGTGATATAAGCGAAGTTAAGGCCACGTATCTCCATGCGTTTCAGCAGTTCGCGGCTGAAGTGCAAGCCTGTGGCAGGAGCCGTTACAGCGCCCTCGTTCTTGGCAAAGATGCACTGAAAGTCGTCAAAGTCGGTCTCGGTGCCGTGATGGTTCTCACGCTTGTCGATGATGTATCGTGGCAGCGGAGCCTCGCCCAGGGCAAAGAGCTCGCGTTTAAACTCGTCGTGCGGACAGTCGTAAAGGAAGCGCAGTGTGCGTCCGCGGCTTGTGGTGTTGTCAATCACCTCTGCCACCATTGTTCCACTTTCGTCGAAGAACAATTTGTTACCAATACGTATCTTGCGTGCGGGCTCTACCAGCACGTCCCACAGGCGCATTTCTTCATTCAGCTCGCGCAACAAGAACACCTCAATCTTAGCATCGGTCTTTTCCTTTGTGCCATAAAGGCGTGCAGGAAAAACCTTGGTATCGTTGAAAATGAAGGTGTCGCCCTCGTCAAAATAGTCGAGCACGTTACGGAAGTCAAGATATTCGCCCTCAATAGGTTCGCCCTTGGCATCCTTCTTATACATCTCTATTTTCTGCGACTTACGGTGCAGCACCATAAGGCGGCACTCGTCACGACGTGTGATGCGGAAGGTTTCTTTCTCGCCATTTTCATTCTCAAACTCGCGATAGAGGCTGTGCGGATACAGCGCTATCTGGTTTTCTGGCAGTTTGAACTTAAACTGTGATAACTTCATTATTCTTTTACTTTATTTTCGTCTTCTACTGTTACGGTATCGTTATTTGTCAAATTCAGGCCATCGAGCCAAGCATCCACTTGGTCGAGGGCCACGCAGCGGTCAATCGAGAAGTCGCCCACACGGGTTCTGCACAGCTGCGTAAGGTAGGCGCCACTGTTCAGTGCTCGGCCTATATCGCGTGCCAAGGCCCGTATGTAGGTGCCTTTTCCGCAGCCCACCCTTATCTGTAAGCGCATATTCTCGGCATCGAACGACATCACATCAATATAGTCGATACGAATGTTTTTTGCCTTTAGTTCTACCTCTTCGCCCTTACGTTTCAGTTCGTAGGCGCGGTCGCCGTTTATCTTGCAGGCGCTGTATGATGGTGGCACCTGTTCAATGTTGCCCACGAAGCGCGTCAGCACCTCGTCTATCATCTTGCGGGTGATGTGCTGGGTGGGGTATGTAGCGTTCACCTCGTGCTCCATATCATAGCTCACGGTGGTGGCGCCCAGCTGCAGGGTGGCGGTATATTCTTTCGAGTGAGCCTGTAGCTGCTCTATCTCTTTTGTTTTCTTTCCAGTGCAAAGAATGAGCACACCCGTGGCCAGGGGGTCGAGGGTGCCAGCATGTCCTGTTTTCACACGCTTCACGTTCAGGCGCTGACTGATGCGCTTGCGCACATAGGCCAAAGCCCCGAAGCTTGACATGCCGTAAGGTTTATCTATCGCAATGATTTCGCCTTTTAAAAAGTCCATCTTTACAGCAATGAGCAAATAATTGTTACGGCACCAGCGATGGCGCAATAAACGCCAAACCACACCAGCTTGCCTTTCTTCACAATGTTTATCATCCATTTACAAGCCACGCAGCCGCTAACAAAGGCAGCCACAAAGCCCACCACCAAGGGCAGAGCACTAATATCGCCAAAGGCATCGTCGCCCTTCACCATCTTCAGCACGTCGAGCAAGGCTTCGCCCAAGATAGGCGGGATAACCATGAGGAACGAGAATTGTGCCAAGCTTTCCTTCTTATTGCCCAGCATCAAGCCCGTAGCAATGGTCGAGCCCGAGCGCGACAAGCCTGGCATCACAGCACAAGCCTGTGCCAAGCCTATGATAAAGGCATCTTTCATGCTGATGTGTTCGCGCTGGCGCGGCTTAGCAAAGTAAGAGAAGATGAGCAGTGTAGCGGTAAGCAGCAACATACAGCCCACAATCAGCAGGCCCGATCCAAACACCTCTTCTACAGCATCTTTAAAGAACACGCCCACAATGCCGATAGGGATCATCGACACCACGATGTTCAAAAAATACTTCGTCTCGGCGTTCATCTCAAATTTGAACAAGCCCTTCAGTATCCAGTCAATCTCTTTCCACAGCACCACCAGTGTGCTGCACACCGTTGCCACGTGCACCAGCACCGTGAAGGCCAGGTTTTCTTCGCCTTCGATGCGGAAGAGATATGAACCTATGGCCAGGTGGCCACTACTGCTTACGGGCAAATATTCAGTCAGGCCCTGCACAATGCCCAGGACCAATGCTTGTAACCAATCCATCGTTTTAAAAAAATTTTTCTGTTATTCTTTTTATTTCAGCGTTACGCCCATGCACGCCAATGGGCATCAGGGCGCAAAGCAGGGTTTACTTGTTCTCAGCGTTGTGGCTGTCGTCGGCATCTTTTTTCTTATACATAATGGCGCCTATCATCGACAGGAAGCCTACAAGGCAAACCACCGGAGCTACCTTGATGCGCATGGTATTGAAAATGTCGGCGTCGAACACGCTCTCGTCAGAGCCGCCTCCGCTCATCAAGCAGAAGCCAATAATCACGACGCACATACCTACGGCTAACAAGATGAAGTTCATCTTGCCAAAAGCATAATTTCTTTTATCCATATTTGTTTTGATGTTCAATGCGTTTTTTTAAATCTTATACAAGTCGCCAGCCTTCATGCGCAAAAACTTGTTCACCGAGATGGTGGCACACAGGGCCGTGATAATAATGCCGAAAGCAAAGACGATGGCAGCCGTCAGCGCCAGCACTTCCCATGTAAAGAAGCCTATCATGTCGGGCTCATAAACATAGATGGCATAATAGATGCCACCCAGCGCACAGCAAGCCAGCACCGAGGCCAGCAAGCCTATGCCCACGGCCTGGCGCACAAACGGTGCACGAATAAAGCCCCACGAGGCACCCACCAGTTTCATGGTGTGTATAGAGAAGCGACGAGCATAGATGCCCAGGCGCACCGTGTTGTTTATCAACGAGAACGACACGATGGTGAGCAGCAATGCCAGCGTAAGCAGCACAATGCTGGTCTTAGCAATGGTGTGGTTTACGTTTTCAAGCAAGTCGCGCTGATAGGTCACCTTCGTAACCTTAGGAAAAGCCTGCAGCTCGCGCGAGATAAACTTCAGCGAGTCGTTATTGGCATAATCGGCCTTCAGCGTTATCTCTACCGATGGCGGCCAAGGGTTGGCACCGATAAACTCGCGGGGGTCTTCGCCCAGCAGCTTGATGCCTTGCTTCAAGGCCTGTTCCTTGCTTATATACTCAAGACTATTAACATAGCGGCATTTCTGCACGCCAGCACAAAACTGGCGCGCTTCGGTATCGCTCAAATCGTCTTGCAGCAACAGGGTCACCACAATATTTTCTTTTACATAAGCCGAAAGGTTGCGAGCTGTGAGCACCGAAAGGGTGGTAAGCCCCAACAACACCAGCACTAAGGCGGTACTGATACAAAGAGTGACGGCCTGCAAGCCATGACGGTTGCGGGCCTTTTTACGTTTCTTTCCCATTTGACAATAGGGTATAATACACCAAATTTCTTGCAAAATAACAAAAAAAAATCGTTTCCCACAACTGATTAACTACTATTAACCATAATTCGTCGTCGCCCTGCGCGATACTTACTTATATAGAAAAGAGGTGATAACAAAATATTTTGTGTAACTTTGCACCCGAAATTCGCAAGCCAAGGCCATGCCTTGCCCGAGAACAAAAAAAAGGAACGAAAAGAAAATAATGGATAAAAACAAAGAACAACATCTGAAGAAACGCCCTTCGGTAAAGCTATCAATCATGCCGCTGGTGGTGCTGGTCATTCTGCTCATCATCACCATACGCGCCTTTGGCAGCGACTCGCTTAGCGGAGCCAGCCAGATAACGCTGCTCATAGCGGCCGCCTTCTGCATACTGGTGGGCATGGCATACCTTAACGTGCCGTGGGCCAGTTTTGAGAAAGCTATCACCAAGAATGTGGCCAGCGTGTCGAGCGCACTCATCATCTTGCTGCTGATAGGTGCCCTGAGCGGCGCATGGATGGTGAGCGGCGTGGTGCCCACCCTTATCTATTATGGCACTCAGGCCATACACCCCGACGTGTTTTTGGCCTCTACCTGCATTATCAGTGCGTTGGTAAGCCTCATGACGGGCAGCTCCTGGACCACCATCGCCACCATAGGCATAGCGCTAATGGGCATTGGCAGGGCACAAGGCTTTGGCGAGGGATGGATAGCGGGCGCCATCATCAGCGGAGCCTACTTTGGCGATAAGATATCACCGCTGTCTGACACCACCGTTATGGCATCGGGCAGCGTGGGGGTGTCTCTGTTCAAGCACATTAAATATATGCTGGTCACCACCGTGCCCACGATGGCCCTCACCATCATCATCTTCACCATTGCAGGCTTCTTGTGCCAAACAAATAGCAGTCAGCACATCGAGGTGTTTACATCGGCCATCACGCAGCGCTTTCACGTCACCCCATGGCTGCTGTCGGTGCCCGTGCTCACGGGCGTGCTCATAGCCCGACGCACACCGCCCCTCATCACGCTGTTTCTCTCTGTACTGCTGGCCGTGGGCGCTGGCCTGATATGGCAACGCGACGTGCTGCAAGAGATCGACCCCTCGCTGTTTCGCGCCTCAATGATGAGTGTGTATGGCAGCACCGCCCTGCCCACCCACAACGAGATGCTTACCTCGCTGGTGGCCACACGCGGCATGGTGGGCATGATGGGCACCATCTGGCTCATCATCTGTGCCATGTGTTTTGGCGGAGCCATGACGGCGGGCGGCTTCGTAGGCGGCATCACACGCCTGTTTGTACACCTGGTGCGCGGACGCGTGTCGCTGGTGGGCTCTACGGCTGCCACGGGCCTGATGCTCAACATTGCCATTGCCGACCAGTATCTGTGCATCTTGCTCACAGGCAATATGTTTAAAGAGGTGTTCGACCGCGAAGGATATGAACGCCGACTGCTGAGCCGAACGGTTGAAGATGCTGTTACCGTAACCTCGGTGCTGGTGCCCTGGAACACGTGCGGCATGACACAGGCCACCGTCTTGGGCGTGTCTACCTTCACCTACCTACCCTACTGTTTCTTCAACCTTATCAGCCCCTTGATGAGCGTCGTCGTAGCAGCCACTGGCTACAAGATTTTTCATAAGGAACCTGAGGCTGAGACAGAGTGAGCTTGCCCAAGGCACGCGAAACTAAAACAAGATTATTTTGCACTTTGTGTAGTAATTTGTATCTTTGCAGCGTCTAACGGATAACACATCGCAAACAAAACAAAACATTATTAATATAATTGTAACAATGAAAGCAAAACTTTTAGTATTGTCGCTCACACTGGCCACAGCGCCCGTGTTTGCACAACAAAAACAGGCGACAGGCTACGACAAGGCCAACATGGACCTGACCGTGAAGCCTGGCAACGACTTCTACCGCTATGCAGCAGGTGGATGGATGGACAGCCACCCACTGGATGCCGAGCACCCTATGAACGGTGCCTTTGTCGACCTCGACGAACTGAACCAAAAACGCATACAGGCGCTTATCAACGAGTATGCCTCTAAGCCACAAACCAAAGGCTCGCTGGGACAGAAGATAGGCAGCATCTATAACATGATGATGGACAGCGTGCGCCTGAACAAAGAAGGATATGCACCACTGAAACCCTACCTCGAGCAGGTGGCAGCCATCAAAAACGTACGACAGTATCAGTTGGTATGCGCACAGCTCGACCGCATTGGCATTGGCGCCACCATGTTTGATATGGGCGTGGGCGCCGACCAGCGCAACGCCTCACAAAACCTTGTGGGCATCTCGCAAGGTGGACTGGGCCTGGGCGACCGCGACTACTATCTGAAAGACGACGAGCAAACCGTTAAGGTGCGCGAGGCTTACAAGCAGTATCTCGTAAAACTGTTTATGATGGTGGGCAACGACGAGGCCACCGCCAAGAAGAAAACCGACGCTGTGTTTGCCATCGAAACACGCCTGGCAAAGGCCAGCTACGACAACGTGAAGCTGCGCGACATTGACGCCAACTATCATAAGATGGCATACGCCGACCTCGTATCCGACTTCCCTGGCATCGATTGGGGAAACCTGTTCTTGGCCGAGGGCTTCCCTCCCTTCGACAGCGTTGACGTGGGTCAGCCCGAAGCCATTCATGAGGTTGAAAAGGTGCTGGCCGAAACGGCCCTCGATGACCTGAAAGCCTATGCCGAGTCGCGCGTCATCACCAGCGGAACAAGCACACTGAGCGACGACTTCCGCACAGCAGCATTCCAGTTTAGCTCGGTGCTCAGCGGTGTTACACAAGACCGTCCGCGCTGGAAACGTAGCGTGAGCGCCGTAAGTGGCGTGCTGGGCGAGGCTATCGGTAAGCTGTATGTTGAAAAATACTTCCCCGAGAGCAGCAAGCAGCGCATGCTGCAGCTGGTGCGCAACCTGCAAAAGGCGCTGGCACAGCGCATCGACGCGGCCACATGGATGAGCGCCAAAACAAAGGCTCAGGCTAAAGACAAGCTGGAAAACTTTATCGTTAAGATTGGCTATCCCGACAAGTGGCGCGACTACTCGGGCCTCGTCATCGACGACTCGCTCTCGCTCTACGAGAACATGCGTCGCGTATCAGCATACCAAACGCAAGACTATATCAGCCGCAAGGTGAACAAACCTGTTGATAAGACTGAGTGGATGATGACTCCGCAAACCATCAACGCCTACTACAGCCCCGTTACTAACGAGATATGCTTCCCCGCTGCCATCCTGCAGCCTCCCTTCTTCGACCCCAACGCCGATGACGCTATCAACTATGGTGGCATTGGTGGCGTGATTGGTCACGAGATGAGCCACGGCTTCGACGACCAGGGCTGCCAGTTTGATAAGACGGGTAACCAGAACAACTGGTGGACAGCAGCCGATAAGGCTAACTTCGACAAGCGCACAAAGGCGCTGGCCGACTACTTCAGCACAGTTGAGGTGCTGCCTGGCGTTAAGATTAATGGTAAGCAGACACTGGGCGAGAACATCGGCGATAACGGTGGTCTGAACATCGCGCTGCAGGCACTGCAAAACGAGATGAAGGTGAAAGACCTGGGCGTAATCGACGGATTTACACCTGAACAGCGCTTCTTCCTCAACTGGGCTCGCGTTTGGGCATCAAACGCTACACCGCAGGTTGTCGACTATCTAGTGAAGGTTGACGTTCACTCGCCCAACAAGGCTCGCGTAAACGCTGCCCTCCCACAAATCGATGCTTGGTACAAAGCCTTCAACGTGAAGAAGGGCGACAAGCTCTTCATTCCTAAGAACAAGCGCGCTCACGTGTGGTAACACACCTTGCCTTTTAACACAAAAGGCATAACATAGCATAACAACCCAAAGGGCCCTAAAAACAACAGTGCAATGGCTATCACCAGCACAACGTTGTTTTTAGGGCCCTTTTTCCTTGATTTCGTCCCTGATAATCAATAGAAAAGCAGGGCGAAACCCTAGCAACAAGTCATCTCACACCGACCGTTCTCCATGTTCATAACGGTCGATGTAAACACGAGCAACGACCGTTCTCCATGTTCATAACGGTCGGTGTGAGACGACTTGTTGCTAGGGTTTGCCCTACTTTGACTTGCTTTTCGCACAACATTCACAAGGTTTTCAGGCTGCTATTACCATAATATTGGTGAACAGATATTTTGAGTTTGGATGCGGGAGGATGGGGCGCGGAGGCCACCATCCTACTAAACACGGAGGCCATCATCCTACTTCTGTGGCCTTATTCTACGAAAAAAGCCTACACCAAAATGGCATAGGCTCTATGATATAAGTATAGTAGAACACGGTCTTGTGCCATGTTATGTTAAGCATACCTTTTCATAAGCACACTATTCAACATACACCTTACTTCATCTACTTCTCTTTCGGCATCTTCATCGTAAAGGCGAGGGCTGAGAGGAAGAGAAGGGCAAAGGATAAGGCGCACGTATATTGGGGCGTTAGTGAATAAAAAAACTCTGCTCCCACTTTTGATTCGAATCTATACCACGGTATGATACAAGGCACTATGGGATATACTAAATACAGCAGCATGCTTGGGAAGACAGCATAACGCGCCACTAAAAGGGCACGATTGCTCTTGCATTGGTTAACAAGCCAGAAGAGCATGAAGGCTACAGAAGGGGCCAAAAGCCATGTAGTGCCGATTGACATGGATTCCCACGCATAGGTAGAATCTCCAATGTTTTCAAAAAAGATTAGAGCAAACGCTATCTCCGCCACAAACACCAGCACGCCCTGCTTGATGTTGGCATCCTTCCACCAATGTTTAAAGAGTTGCCATGCCGATGCTCTGCCGCTATCAAGGCCAAAAGCATAGACAGAAAGAAGGGCAAAGAGGAAGAAGAGGTGAAAATAGTTGACACCCATATAGTCGGTAGTGCCATAGCGATGTCCTACTTTATAAATCCATATCCAGCAAAGCGGCATATAATTGACAGCGATGGGCACGATGGCATATCGGGCACCAAACAGCACCCATTGCTTTGTGCGGTATCGTTTTACCACCCAGCACAATGCCATGAGAAGAAGCATGACAACGAGGTATGCACTAGGGTCAGCATAATAATAGGTAACGCAGCTGTCAGGGTTAGGTGCAAAGCCTGACCCCGTGATAAAAATCATCTGAAAGAAGTTTGCGTGAAGATAGTAATAATCAGCCTCGGCAACCGACTTTAGTCCAGGCCCGAAATAGGAGTTAGAAAGACTATCAATCAGATACATTGACACAAAGATAACGACAAAGGCCACCAGAGCACGCTTGTAATTAAAGCCGAGGCTCTTACTGACAGGCTTTTCTTCCTTAGTTTGAGGGGCAGAAGGCTTTTCTTCCTTAGGCTGAGAAGCCGTAGGCTTTTCCTTCTTAGCTTGAGTAACAGAAGGCTTTTCCACCGTAGGCTGAGGAGCCTCAGGTTCGTGTGCAATGACCGTAGCCTCTTCGTCTACCATAGCCTGTATGGACACAGCAACGCTTGGGGCAACCTTTTCGTCGAGCATAGCGATAAACGCCTCAACGGTTTGGGGCCTGCCTTTGCGTTTGGGCTGCATGGCCGCAGCGATAGCAGCCTTGGTGGAAGGCGATGCTGATAGGCGCGAGAGGTCGAGGTCGGCATCGAGCAGTGCCGTAGCGTTGGGCGGCGTTTGTCCCGACAGCAGTTTATACAGTGTAGCCCCCAACGAATAGATGTCGGTGGTGGGCGAGAAGGTGCTCACGCCGCCAGGCTGATACTGTTCGAGGGGCGCAAAGCCATGACTGATGCCCACGGGTGTGGTGCTGGTTTGCGAGCCAGTTTCGTCGTAACGTTTCGACAAGCCAAAGTCGATGACCACAGCATTGCCGTTGCCATCAATAAGCACGTTTGAAGGTTTAATGTCGAGGTGGTTGATGTTGCGGGCATGGATATAGCTGAGAGCATCGGCTACCTGACGAATATAGCCAAGGGCTGTAGCCTCGGCCAAGACGCCATCGCGCTGCACGAGGTCGGATAGCGACCCACCGCTGAGATAGTCCATCACATAATAGGCCGTGCCGTTCTCTTCAAAGATGTCATGAATATGAATGATGTGCGGGTTGTTAAGGGCGGCAATGGTTTGCGCCTCCTTCACAAACTTGGCACGAAACCGAGCTACGGTGTCGACACTGCCCATTGATGGTACCGACACCTGCGAGGTCTGTTCATCGCGGTTGCACAGTTCCTTCATAAAAAACTCTTTGATGGTAACCTTACGGTTCAGCGCCACCTGAGAGGCCAGATAGGTGATGCCGAAGCCACCTTGCCCCAGCACCCCTTCTATGCGATATTTGCCGTTTTGCAGCACGGCGTTGGTCTTCAGTGCGTTCATATTGTTTCTTATTTCATGCCTTTGCCAGGCGCGTCGGCCGCATGGTTGTGTTTATTGAAACCCTCACGAAGTTTATCAACAGCGCTATGCTCGTGTGCCTCAGCAGCGGGTGCTGCCGAACTGGTGTGCGCACCATGTTCGGGAGCAGCCTCGGGCTTACTGGGTTTAGCAGGATTTGCTGCGGGCTTATTAGGAATATTTATTTTTCCAGGAGTATTGAGCTTGCTGGGATTACCTGACGCTGCACCCTCAGTAGCAGTTGCTGCCTGGGTGGGTGTAGCGGCCTCGGTAGGCTTGTTGGGGGCAACAGCTTCGGTAGCCGTTGCTCCTTCAGGCTTATTGGCCGGTGCAACAGTGGTGGTGCGACGCTTGTTTGTTTTCTTCTTTTTATCCTTTTGCTCAACGTTAGGTTTGTTGGGCTTAGCAGGTTCAGGCTTATTCTTTAGCAGCATGGGCACAATGAAATAGGCGGCTGCGGCCAGCAACGTAATGACAAGTGCCAAAACAAATTTCATCATACCCTTGGCCTTACGATTACTGCTTGCTGGTGTGGGGCATGGCGTGTTGGCCGGATTATTCGGCACCACAGGCTGTTCATCATCAATAGCATCGGCCGTAAACGTGGGGGATGAAGCAGCCGACTGAGCAGGAGCAGCCGACTGAGCAGGAGCTACTGATGGCGCTGGCGCCCCTTCGGCCTCGCCCTCAACATCAAGAATATGAATGATGAGTGCCGTGTGGTTGTCGCGGTTATCGATGGTGGCGTTGGTTAGCACCTGCACCTTGTTTTCGTCGTCGCCATTCATGTCAGAGAAGTTGAAGCGTATGTTGGCATCCTCCATCTCTTCGAGCATACCGTCAGAGCAGAGATAGAAGTAGTCGCCGGGCTTGATATCGGTAACATGATGAATGTCGGCCTTGGGCTGACGCTCCATGTGTGGCTGCATGGCACGGGTGATGATGTTCTTTTGTGGCGACACCTTGGCCTCTTCGGGCGTAAGCTCGCCTATCTTGATGAGGTCGTTCACCAGCGAGTGGTCTTCGGTCACGAACAATATCTGCGTGCTGTCGGCATCCTTACCAGGACGGATGTGGTACACCCTACTGTCGCCCATGTGTGCGATGGTGGCACCGCCCGCATGCAGTTTTAAAAATGTCATGGTGGTGCCCATCTTCTTTGAGGCGCCATTATCTTTCTGGTCGAGGGCATGGAAGGCATCGGCCACCGCCTTCAGCAACATATCGTCGGTAAACAACGCCTCGCTATTAGGCACGCTGGCGTTTACGCTCTGGCTCATGGCCTCGCACACAGTGGCGCTGGCCACCTCGCCAGCATCGTGTCCGCCCATGCCATCGCACAGGATGAAGAGGCGGTCGGCATCGGTCTGCTTGCCATGCAAGGGGTATATGCTGTCTTCTTGGTGAGGGTTGCCTTGCGCATCTTTGCGCTGTCCAAACTCTTGTATGCTATATGCTTTTAATTTAAATTTCATCATTTTTTCGTTCTGCGTGTTTGTTATGATGTTTATAATAGGAGGGGTGCATTGAGGGGTGCATTATGGGGTCGAAGCGTTCGCCGACGGTTAGAAGACGGTTTCGTCTTCGTCAGGACTAACGATGCGCAGTGTGGCGTCGGGCAACTGTATGAGGTCGTTCGACTTCAGCACCACCTCGTCACCAAACATCAGCGGCTGGTTGTTCACCATGGTGGCATTTACCTGCTGCTTATAGAGCGACACGGTGTGCACATAGCCCATGAGCGGCGAGGCAGTAACATTGATAACGATGTGCTCGCGGCTCATACGCTTCTGGC
Organism: uncultured Prevotella sp.; assembly: GCA_900552675.1. Taxonomy (GTDB): domain Bacteria; phylum Bacteroidota; class Bacteroidia; order Bacteroidales; family Bacteroidaceae; genus Prevotella. The sequence continues at coordinate 7,885 of USAI01000029.1, read as the reverse complement.
CATGAGTATCGATTTGTATGGTGGCTTGCGATGCCTGTGCCTTTCGACCAATCACGTTGCGCCCCTCGCGCAGCAAGAAACCCTTGGGCGAGCCCGCCACCTTTACAGAGAAGAGGGGCGTCTTTGTAGGCATACCGTGGTTCTGATCATAGTCGGTAAGTTCGGGGTCGTTGCCACGCGGCTGGCCACCCATGCCTTCGGGCAGGTCGGTGCCAGGGTCGACCTGTGGCTGATTGTTTTGTGGCAACACCTTGAAATTGAGGAATGGCGACTTTTGTTTACAGATGGGGCAAGGCACCACCTTGGTTTCAATATTAGGAATGTTTTTTACCGCGAGCACGGCTCCGCAATGCGGACATTTTATTTTAAGAATATCGTTTGACATTTTTATTACGTTTTATATTTTAGTTTCGTAAGTTTTACCACTTTATCACAGGCATATCGTTAGAAAATTTGCCCCACATGACAGGGTGTTGCATGTTGCGCGACAGCTTTATTACGCCCGAGTGAACATAGGAGAACAGCTCTTTGGCCGTGATGGTGCGATCGCGATTGGCATCGGCACCACCGCGCAAGCCTTGCACGAGATAGGTGGTGAAGAAGCCGTTCTTCATGTCTCGACGCTCGATAGACATCTCGTTGCTGCGCGACGAGAGAAAGAGCATCACGTTGGCCTTCTTGGCCGATGCCATCGAGTTTTGACTGTTACGGCCGTTGGTACGTATCTTTCCCGCATAGCAGGCATCGGCAAAGATCATTTTGTTCTTACAGTTGGTGCTGGCCATGGCTTTGCGTATCACCTGATAGTCGAGCATGGCATCGTGTGCCACGAAGCCACCAGGATAGCCGTGTCCGCTGAAGAAGAACACCACAATATCGTTGGCAGTAGCCTCGCTATACAGCTTGCTCATAGCCTTTACGATGCGGTCTTTGGTGGCATCGCTATTGAGTAGCAACGAATATTTTACATGAGAGTTTTGCGAATAGAGCCAAGCAATGGTCTTGGCATCGTTAGCAGGCAGTGTCAGGTCGTTGGCCACGCCTGGATAATCAGATATACCCACTGCCACGAGGTATATCTTGGCTTGTGCGTTGGTAGCAAAAAGCATGGCCAACGCCATAAAAAGGCACAAGGCAACGCACCGTGCCATGCTGGCGGGTGCGCTGCTGTTGCATTTTCGTTTTTTATCTTGCATTGTGTGGTTTTGCATCATAAAAACGGTTAAAGAGTAATGTGAAATAGAAGATTATACCATCAAGCTACCGTCAGAGAAGTCGTCAGTGGGCTGCTCGCTGAGACAGTCGTTTTCTAAGTCGACGGGGAGGCTGTCGTTGGTGGTACCACAATCATATTCGCCAGATGTAGTGCCCACTTGAGGTGCTACTTCGTCGTTCTGAGCCATTACCTGCGGTTCGTCATGTTCAACAGGGCTGGTTGCGCTATCATCAGTATCGGTGTTCGGCGCTTGGTTTATTGCAGCCATCTGTTGAGCATACGTTTCAGTGATGTGTCCTCCAGAAATGTTGGCATATTCATTGTCTTCAAGCTTGCCATTGTCGTTGAAGTCGACAGCCAAAACATCAAACTCGTGGTCGCCATTGATGTCAACCATGATGGCATCGTGGTTATCAACGGAAAGCTGTGCAAAGGTATAACCCGTTTCGTCGTCGTGGGAAACGCCCAGTATCTGCACATCGCTCTCTTCAGATACCGTGTGTGGTTCGTTAGACGCTACTGGCTGTGGATGAGGGCCCTGGTTACCAGTTATATAGTTAGGCTCGTCGCCCTGAGGGCCTTGGGCTACGGGTTGCGCCTGAGCGGTTTCGGCATGAGCGGTTTCAGCATGAGCCGTAGCATGGTCTGCGGTGTGACCAGCGGTGTGACCAGTGGTGTGGCCAGCGGTGTGTACATTAACCACCTCTACCTCGTCGTTCTGAGCCGTTGCCGAGCCCGTCCAGCTGAAGTGTTGTCCGAAGGCAGCTTTATCTTCGGCCGACATGTTATCCCATTCGGCCTTATTATAGGTATGGTATATATTACCGTGCCACTCGAAGGCGCCACCAGGGCCTACTTCGGTACGAGCCGTGTTGAAGGCTTCGGTAAACGACATATCGTCGTTAACGCCATGCGCCACTGGCACCTCGCCATCGCTCCATGTGGGCACCTCTTCGCCGCCATTTGCTTCGGCACCATCAACAGGAGTGCCGCTGCTGAGCACGGTGGCAGCTGCGCCAAGGGCTACGCCTGCTGCGGCTCCGCCAAGGATGCGTCCTACCTTCGGGCCCTTTTTGATGGGCTGTGCCGGCTGTGAGGGCGCTGCGTTGTTGTGCTGTTCAGCGTTTTCGGTACGCTGGGTGCGCTCGGTATTGTCAATCTGGGTGCGCTCGTCAAGATTGGCATCATATTGAGTGCGCTCGTTATCTATATTATTTGTATTCATTGCTCAGTATTTTAAACGGTTATTAAAGTATATATAATATGGAGTGCTTTTGTATTGTTTATGCCATGTAATCGTCAACATTGGCATTGTTCTCATAGTCGCTATTATAAGCGTTCTGCGCCATGACGTTGGGATCGGGATCAGCAACGGGGTCGGGGTTCGCCGCTGCCTGAAGTTCAGACATCGAGAGTTGATGTATAGAGATATCCACTACCTCGTCGTTGTCAATCTGCCCGTTATTGTTTGCGTCAGCAACAAGCGCATCGGCCACGCCATCACGGTCGGCATCAACGATAAGGGCTTGATTGCCACTAATGTTTACAAGTGCGGCATCCATCTGCTGTCCGTCGGCGCCAGTAATGGTTTGATAGTCGAGCACCTGCACATCAGGGCTGAGCGAAGAAGCAGGTATTACGTTGGGACCAGGAGTAGGTTCAGGATCGGGGTCAGGAACAGGGAGGGGATCAGTACCAGGAGCGGGAATGGGGTCGGGCTCAGGAATAGGCTCGGGGGCAATGGGTTCAACATTAACGGGGGTAACGTGCGAAGTGGTAGCGGCCACTGTGGGCTGAGAAGCGGTGCTATGGGTGGGTGCCTCAACATCTACAATGGGAACATCGTCAGTGGCTTGGGGGTCTTCAGGAAGAACGGGGTCTTCCACTTGGGCTGCATGTATCTCTTCAGACAGCAATGTTCCACCTACAACGCCAACGGCTGCACCAAGTGTTGAACTGGCGGCTGCTGCCATGTTAGCCTTCACGTTCTCGTTCTTCTTTGTATTCATAATTATATGTGTTAAAAGGGTTTATACTGTGTTTTGTTTTTATTACACTGCAAAGATAGACATTATCTTCTACCCCTCCAAGTGTTTTTCTTCATTCTGTACAAAACGCCCCAGTTAATACATAAAATGTCGATGCTGGCACGTCATCCTGCGTTTCGGCCGTTTTTCTTTCTTTTAAAATATAAAATACAAGCAAGCCCTAACGACCGATTTGGGTTAAAAAAACAAATTTTTTACTATGAGTTTAGGTTATTACGTTAATTATGAGTAAATTTGCACCTCAAATTGCATTGTTGTGCCTATCGGGGTAGAAGCCAGCCAAAGCCATTGCCCTCGTGCAAAGCAATGCCACCGCCCATCATGGTGCATAGAAACGAAAAGAATATAATAACATAAAATAAAGAAAACTAAGATGAACATTTCATTTGAAAATCCGGAGAAGGTGAACGGTTTGCTCACCATCACGGTAGAAGAAGCTGACTTCAAGGCTGATGCCGAGAAGACCCTGAAAGAATATCGTAAGAAAGCTAACTATCCTGGTTTCCGCCCCGGCATGGTGCCCATGGGCTTGATTAAGAAGCAGTTTGGCACACAGGTTAAGATGGAGGCTGTAAACAAGGTTGTTGGCGAGCAGATGTACAAATACATCAAAGACAACGAGATACAGATGCTGGGCGAGCCCATGCCTTCAGAGAAGCAGGTGCCCGTTGACATTGAGAAGGATGCTCCTTATACCTTCATCTTCGATATTGCTGTGGCTCCCGAGTTTAAGATTGAGCTGAACGGCAAGAACAAGATCGACTATTATAAGATTAAGGCCGACGCCGACCTGATTACCAAGCAGCTGGAGATGCTGCAGAGCCGCGCTGGCGAATATGTAAAGGCTGAAGACTTTGACGCTGAGCAGAACGATATGCTGAAGGGCGACCTGCGCGAGCTCGACGCTGAGGGCAACACCAAGGAAGGTGGCGTCACTGTTGAGGCTGCTGTGCTGATGCCCCAGTATATTAAGGTAGACGAGCAGAAGTATCTGTTTGATGGTGCCAAGCTGGGCGACATCATCACCTTCAACCCCCGCAAGGCTTATCCCGAGGGCGAGGCTGAAATCTCTTCTCTGCTGAAGATTACACGCGAGCAGGCTAAGGAGCTGACCGCCGACTTTAGCTATCAGATTACAGAGATTAACCGCTTCAAGAAGGCCGACCTGAACGAAGACTTCTACAAGAAGATCTTTGGCGAAGAGACCGACGTTACCACCGAGGAGCAGTGCCGCGAGAAGATTGCCGAGTCGTTGGTTCCGCAGCTCGAGGTAAACAGCGACTTCAAGTTCCTTGAGGACGTAAAGAAATATACCGAGGAGAAGGTAGGCGAACTGCAGTTCCCCGAGGCTCTGCTGAAGCGCATCATGCTGGCTAACAACAAGGAGCGCGGCGAAGAGTTTGTTGAGAAGAACTTTGCTGCCAGCCTTGAGCAGCTGAAGTGGCACCTCATCAAAGAGCAGCTGGTGAAGGCTCACGACATTAAGGTTGACGACAACGATGTGAAGGCTGCCGCTAAGGAAGGCGCTCGCATGCAGTTTGCACAGTATGGCATGGACAACGTGCCCGAGGAGTATGTTGACCGCTATGTTGACGAGATGCTGAAGAAGCGTGAGAACATTGACGGCTTCGTTGACCGCGCTGTTGACAAGAAGCTGGTTAACGCCCTGAAGGCTTCAGTAAAACTGAACGAGAAGGAAGTGACGCTTGACGAGTTTAACAAGCTGATGGAAGAAAAGTAATCCTGCCGAAAAGGGGGATTTCTTGAAGTTTTTGCCAAAAACTTCATAATTTCATTTAACTTCTGAACGGATTAAAGTTCAAAGAAAAAGAAAAAAACTTCTTCAAATAAAAGAGGTTATCGACTTTTTTGCCTATCTTTGTAGAAATAATATCGCAAACGAGGGGCAGAAAGCCGATAACCTCTCTTTTTTTGTTTAGTAGATAACAATAAATTGTATGAACGATTTTAGAAAATTTGCCACACAACACCTTGGCATGAATGGTATGGTGATTGACGATGTTATCAAGTCAGAGTCGCAATACCTCAATCCGTATATCCTTGAAGAGCGAAAGCTGAACGTAACACAGATGGACGTGTTCTCGCGCTTGATGGCCGACCGTATCATCTTTCTCGGCACTCCTATCGACGACTATGTAGCCAACACCATCATGGCGCAGCTGCTGTATCTCGACTCGGTAGACAACTCGAAAGACATCTCGCTTTACATCAACTCGCCTGGCGGTAGCGTTACCGCTGGCCTCGGCATCTACGACACGATGCAATATATCTCGGCCGACGTGGCCACACTGTGCTCGGGCATGGCAGCATCAATGGGTGCCGTGCTGCTGGTAGCAGGACAAGAGGGCAAACGTAGCGCGCTGAAACATAGCCGCGTGATGATACACCAGCCGCTGGGTGGCACGCAGGGTCAGGCTTCAGATATCGAGATTGAAGCCAAGCTGATAGGCCAGATGAAGAAAGAGCTGTACAACATCATCTCTGAACACTCGCACCAGCCCTTTGATAAGGTGTGGGCCGACAGCGACCGCAACTACTGGATGACAGCACCCGAGGCGAAAGAATATGGCATGGTAGACACTGTGCTGGAGAGAAAGAAATAGGTTAGTTGACGAGTTGACAAGTAGACAAGTTGACGAGTAGACAAGGAGAGATGCATTGCTCGCTCAGGGAGAGGCAATGACTTGTTAACTATAACAACAAAAGCAAGCGACTTGTTAACTATAACAACAAAAGCAAGCAACTTGTCAACTATAATAACAAAAGCAAGCAACTTGTCAACTATAACAACAAAAGCAAGCAACTTGTCAACTTGTCAACTCGTTAACTATAAAAATAAAGACAGAGAATGAACAAATGTAACTTCTGCGGAAGACCAGAAAAAGATGCCGAACTGCTCATCACAGGACAGAACGGATACATCTGCTCTGACTGTGTGCGACAGTGCTACGAGATACTCAAGTCGATGAACCTTGAGCTCGAGCCCGAAGCACGTCGCAACAAGAAGGACGGCCAGCACCACTTCAACCTGAAGCAGGTGCCCAAGCCTACAGAGATAAAACAATATCTTGACGAATATATCATTGGCCAAGACGAGGCAAAACGTTATCTCTCGGTGGCCGTGTATAACCACTACAAGCGTCTGCGTCAGCCACACGACGAGAGCGGCGTAGAGATTGAAAAGAGCAATATCATTATGGTGGGAAGCACCGGCACAGGTAAAACCTTGCTGGCACGCACCATCGCACGCCTACTCGACGTGCCCTTCACCATTGTCGACGCCACGGTGTTTACCGAGGCTGGCTATGTGGGCGAAGACGTTGAGAGCATCTTGTCTCGACTGCTTCAGGTGGCCGACTATGATGTAGAGGCCGCACAGCAGGGCATCGTCTTCATCGACGAGATTGACAAGATCGCCCGTAAGAGCGACAACCCCAGCATCACCCGCGACGTGAGTGGCGAGGGTGTGCAGCAAGGCTTGCTGAAACTGCTTGAAGGCACCATGGTAAACGTGCCGCCTAAGGGAGGCCGTAAGCATCCTGACCAAGACTATGTGCACGTTGACACACGCAACATTCTCTTCATCTGCGGTGGCGCCTTCGACGGCATCGAGAGCAAGATAGCACAGCGCATGAACACCCACACCGTGGGCTTCAACGCCATACAGAACGTGGCACGTATCGACAAGGGCGACCTCATGCAGTATGTGCTGCCACAAGACTTGAAGTCGTTCGGACTTATTCCAGAGATCATCGGTCGTCTGCCCGTGCTCACCTACCTCAAGCCCCTCGACAAAGAGGCCCTGCGCCGCATCTTGTCAGAACCTAAGAACAGCATCGTAAAACAATATATCAAGCTGTTTGAGATGGATGGCATCAAGCTCAGCTTCCCTGAAGAGACGCTCGACTACATCGTAGACAAGGCTGTGCAATATAAGCTGGGCGCTCGTGGCTTGCGCTCGATTGTAGAGTCGGTGATGATGGATGCCATGTATGAGATACCCAGCAAAAAGGTTAAGAAGTTTGTGGTATCGCTCGACTATGCCAAGGCACAGCTGGAGAAATCAAATCTTAACCGCATGGAGGAGGCGTCGTAGCCCCCTCCACCCCACACCCCAAAACCTAACAAGAAATGCTATGACCAAAGACGTAAATCTTAACGAACAACTAAAACGCTACTTCGGCTTCGATAAGTTTAAAGGCGAACAAGAAGCCATCATACGCAGTTTGCTCGACGGAAACAATGTGTTTGTGTTGATGCCTACAGGCGGCGGCAAAAGCTTGTGCTACCAGCTACCATCGCTGTTGATGGAGGGCACCGCCATCGTGGTGTCGCCCCTCATCGCCCTGATGAAGAATCAGGTAGACGCGGTGAACGCGCTGAGCGACGAGCCCGCACTGGCACACTACCTCAACTCGTCGCTGAACAAGGCAGCCGTGATACAGGTGATGAACGACGTGCGTAGCGGACGCACCAAGCTGCTGTATGTGGCCCCCGAGTCGCTGAATAAGGAAGACAATATCGCCTTCTTCCAATCGTTTAAGATTTCGTTCTACGCCATCGACGAGGCGCACTGCATTTCGGAGTGGGGACACGACTT
>USAI01000028.1 GCA_900552675.1 uncultured Prevotella sp. | reverse complement strand
TGGATTAACTTCTTCTTAACTTCCTCTAACTCCTATTTTGACACACCCTCCCCAATGATAACATAAATTGGGGGCTGGAGAACAGGGCGCAAAAAAGAGGGCACAAAAAAAGGAGGTGCTTTATTTCACCTCCTCATAGTCAACATATTCGCCTTCTTCTTTGGCGAAAATCTTTTTGTTACGATCTTCAGAACTTCGGCTGTCGTACAGCATTTCATCGGCCGAAGCGGCGTTGGTGCGCTGCTGAGCACGTTGCTGTGAGCGTTGCTGAGCACGCTGTTGCGAACGGTGTCGCGAACGTTGTTGTTGCTGAAAGCCACCGTTCGCCCCATACTGTTTACTCATCTGCTTCACACGAAACAAGAACTTAAACACCGTGAAGCCGCCCACCAAGAAGATGATGAGCACGGGCAATATGATGAAAATAAAAAAAAGTTTGAACATAAATAGTGTATGTTACAATAAGAAAACCTTATCGGTGCAAGGCAAGAGCGGCCGAAAGGATAATGTATACCAAGATGATGGCCCAGAAGCTCTGCAGCGGACCAAAGGCCACGATGCATGCCACGGCAAAGGCGGCGAAGAGATATTTCACCTCGTTGCCCTTCCATCCCCACTGCTTAAACTTGAGAGCAAACATGGGCAGTTCGCACACCAGCAACCAACTTGACAAGCATATCATAACAAGCACCACGGGCAGCATGTATGAAGGGCTGGTGAGCCAATTGGCATGGGTAGAGAGCAGCGAGCCCCAGAACAGGGCGTTGGCAGGTGTGGGCAAGCCTATAAACGAGGTGGTTTGACGCTCGTCGAGGTTAAACTTTGCTAAGCGCAGGGCCGAGAAAGCAGCCACCACAAAGGCAAAGTAAGGCAGCCAAGGGCGGCAGCACTCAAGGGCCGAGGGATAGTCCATCACCTTAAGATGTGCAAAGATGATGGTGGCAGGTGCCACGCCGAAGGTTACATCATCGGCCAGCGAGTCGAGCTCCTTACCAATGGGCGACGACACGTGCAAGAGGCGTGCGCTCATGCCATCGAAGAAGTCGAACGCGGCACCCAAGATGATAAACATCAGCGCCATGCGCACATCGCCCTGAAAGGCAAAGCCCGTGGCGATGCAACCCGAAATGAGGTTGCACGAAGTAAGGGTGTTAGGAATTACTTTCTTAATGTTTGTTAGAATATTCACTTGAATGATCCTCCTTGTTTCAAATGTTTATTTCAAACGTGCAATGACCGTTTGGTCGCCCACAGTGGCCTGTCCCATCTTTACGCACACCTCAGTGCCCAGAGGCAGGTAAACATCTACACGCGAACCAAACTTGATGAAGCCCAGGTGCTCGTCGATGTAGCAATCTTCGCCCTCCTTAGCATAGGTTACAATGCGGCGTGCCACGGCTCCAGCAATCTGTCGGCAAAGAATGTCGACACCATCGGGAGTAGTGATGAGCACGTCGGCATGCTCGTTTTCTTCGCTGGCTTTGGGCAGCCATGCTTTATGAAAATTGCCGTTGGTGTGCTTCACCGCCTTCACGCGTCCGTCAACGGGGAACCAGTTGGCATGCACGTTAAACAGGCTCATGAAGATGCTCACCATCAGTCGGCGGTCATGAAAATATTCGTTTTCTTCTACCTCTTCAATTACGACCACGCGGCCATCAGCAGGTGCCACGACAATCTTTTCAGTGTCTTCGCTGGGGAAATAGCGTATGGGGCAACGGAAGAAATTCACCACGATGCCGTAAACCACGGCCATCACGGCTAAGAAGCACCAGAAGGGAGCAGGGTTATCAACGAAGCGCCACAACAGTAAGGCAATGGCAGCAATAAAGATGAAGCCATACACCAAAGTGTCGGTGCCTTCACGATGCAAACGAATTTTCTTGAATTTCTTTATATTTTTGATCATAGTTGTCAGGATAATAATTATTTTGCAAAGGTAAGGCTATTTTTTCAATCTCGCAAAAAATAGTCTTATTCTTTTGCACATGTCAATATTTAGCCTTAACTTTGAAACAAAATTCACACTCGTAATAATCATGCAAGATTTCGTTCACCTACACGTACACACTTACTATTCGATACTCGACGGACAGTCGAGCGTGCAGAAACTCGTAGACAAAGCCGTGGCCGACGGTATGCGCGGTATGGCTATTACTGACCATGGTAACATGTTCGGCATCAAAGAGTTGTTCAACTATTGTAACAAGGTGAACGGAAAACGCAAAGACGAAGGCAAAGAACCTTTCAAGCCCATTTTTGGTTGCGAGATGTATGTGGCACACCACCGTAAAGAAGATAAGGTGAAGGAACATGGCGACATGGGCGGCTATCACCTTATTGTTTTGGCAAAAAACTATCATGGCTATAAAAATTTGATTAAGCTGGTGTCGAGGGCATGGGTAGACGGCTATTATATGCGCCCACGTACCGACCGCGAAGACCTTGAAAAGTATCATAAAGACCTGATTGTGTGCTCGGCCTGTATTGGTGGCGAGGTGCCCAAAAAGATATTGAACGACGATATTGCAGGTGCCCGCGAAGCCGTTGAATGGTACAGACGCGTGTTTGGCGACGACTATTATCTGGAGTTGCAACGCCACGAGGTAACCGACCCCTCGGTGCGCGCTAACCGCGAAACCTTTCCGCTGCAACAAAAGGCAAACCGCGTGCTCATTGAGTTGGCACACGAATATGGCATCAAACTGATATGTACCAACGATGCCCACTTTGTTGATCAAGATAACGCCGAGGCCCACGACCACCTGTTGTGTTTGGCCACAGGAAAAGACCTCGACGACCCCACCCGTATGCTCTACACTAAGCAAGAGTGGTTTAAAACCCGACAGGAGATGAACGACGTGTTTAGCGATGTGCCCGAGGCGCTGAGCAACACGCTGGAGATACTGGACAAGGTGGAGATGTATAGCATTGACCATGCCCCTATCATGCCCTTCTTCCCCATTCCTGCCGAGTTTGGTACTGAGGACGACACGCGTAAACAACATTCGCCCGAAGACCTGTATCACGAATTTACCTCTGACGAGAACGGCGAAAACCCATTGCCTAAAGACGAGGCCGACAAAAAAATAAAACGCTTGGGCGGTATCGACAAGCTGTATCGCATAAAATTTGAGGCCGACTATTTGGCCAAGCTGGCCTATGATGGTGCTAAGAAACTGTATGGCGACCCGCTGCCCAATGAGGTGGCAGAGCGTGTGAAGTTTGAACTACACATTATGAAGACGATGGGTTTCCCAGGCTACTTCCTTATTGTGCAAGACTTTATCAACTCGGCACGCGACGAGCTGGGCGTCATGGTGGGCCCAGGCCGTGGTTCGGCAGCTGGTTCGGTGGTGGCCTACTGTTTGGGCATCACTAAAATAGACCCCATCAAATACGACCTTCTGTTTGAACGTTTCTTGAACCCCGACCGTATCTCGCTGCCTGATATCGATACCGACTTTGACGATGACGGACGTGGCAAGGTGCTGGAATGGGTGGAAGATAAATACGGACACGATAAGGTGGCACACATCATCACCTATGGCACCATGGCTACGAAAAACTCGATTAAAGACGTGGCGCGCGTTGAGAAGTTGCCACTGTCCATATCAAACGCGCTATGCAAAGCCATTCCTGATAAGTTGCCCGACGGCCTAAAGATGAACCTGCCCAACGCTATTAAGTGTGTGCCCGAGCTGCGCGATGCTGAAGCCAGCGCCGACCCGCAGATGGCCAACACTATAAAATATGCCAAGATGCTGGAGGGCACAGTGCGCGGAACAGGTATTCATGCCTGTGGCACCATCATCTGCCGCGATGCCATTAGCGACTGGGTGCCAGTATCAACAGCCGACGACAAGAGCGACCCTGGCCACAAGCTGCTGGCCACACAATATGACGGACACGTGATTGAGGAGACCGGACTGATTAAGATGGACTTCTTGGGCCTCTCTACCCTATCAATTATGAAGGAGACGGTGGAGAACATCAAAATCACTCACGACGGCTATGAGCTCGACCTCGACACCATTCCTATCGACGACGAACTAACCTTTAAGCTGTATCAGGAGGGAAGAACTGTTGGTACGTTTCAGTTTGAGTCGGCAGGCATGCAGAAGTATCTGCGCGAGCTGCACCCCACGGTGTTTGAAGACCTCATCGCCATGAACGCCCTGTACCGTCCAGGACCTATGGACTATATTCCCTCATTCATTGCTCGTAAGAACGGTAAGGAGGAGATAAAATATGACATCCCCTGCATGGAAAAATACCTGAAAGACACCTACGGCATTACGGTGTATCAGGAGCAGGTGATGCTTCTGTCAAGACAGCTCGCCAACTTTACCCGTGGCGAGAGCGATGCCTTGCGTAAGGCCATGGGTAAGAAAAAGAAGGCCATCGTTGACGCCATGAAGCCAAAGTTTATTGCTGGCGGACAGGCTAACGGACACGACCCCAAAGTGCTGGATAAAATTTGGGGCGACTGGGAGAAGTTTGCTTCCTACGCCTTCAACAAGTCGCACGCCACATGCTATTCGTGGGTGTCATACCAAACAGCATACCTCAAAGCCCACTACCCCGCCGAGTTTATGGCTGGCAATATGAGCCGATGCCTTAACGACATCAACAAAATCACGAAGCTGATGAGCGAGTGTAAAAGCATGGGCATCAAATGCTTGGGACCTGACGTTAACGAGAGTTGGCAGAAATTCAGCGCCAACAAGAAGGGCGAGGTGCGCTTTGGCTTGGCGGCCATCAAAGGCATGGGCGATGCCGCAGCACTGGCCATCATTGACGAGCGACGCAAGAACGGCCCCTACAAAGATATCTTCGACTTTGCTCAACGTGTCAATCTATCATCGGTAAACCGTAAGGCGTTTGAAAGTTTGGCACTAAGCGGCGGCTTCGACAGCTTCGGCATCAAGCGCGAACAGTATTTCGGAAAGAACAGCAAGGGAGACTCGTTCCTCGACACGCTGCTGCGCTATGGTCAGCTGTATCAGGCAGAACAGGCCGAGGCTCAAAACTCGCTCTTCGGCGATACCGAGGCCGTAGAGATAGCTACGCCTCCCGTGCCCGAGGCCGAACAGTGGAGCACCATCGACAAGCTGAATAAAGAACGCGACCTGGTGGGCATATACATCTCAGGACATCCGCTGGACGACTACCGCATCATCCTTAACAATATGTGCAACACGCGCTGCAACGAACTTGACGACAAAACTGAACTGCTGAAGAAAGGTAACGTAACGCTGGGCGGCATTGTAACAGGTGTGCGCCGAGGCATCACAAAAACCAATAAAAACTTTGGCATCGTAACCATCGAAGACTTCACTGGAGCAGGCGAACTGGCGCTCTTTGGTGAAGACTGGGGGCAATGGAGCGGCATGCTGGTTGAAGGCTACTCGATATATGTAGAAGCCAGTTGCACAGTGAAATATAAGAACAGCAACTATGTTGACCTGAAGCTTACACGTGTGCGCTTCTTACAAAGTGTGAAGGAACAAAACATTGAGCGCATAACTATATACATCGACCCACTGCGATTGAGCAAAACAACTGTTGAAGACCTTACCACACTGGTGAACGATAACCCTGGCGACACGCAGCTATACATAAGCCTACACCGCCCCGATAACAAGGGCGAGGTGCTGATGCGAAGCGGAAACAAAAGCATAAATGTGACGCACGAAATAATAGAACTGATTGATGATGACCAGGCTCTAAGCTATACCATCAACCAATAATAAAAGGGGCTTGCCACAAAGCATTATGCTTGGGCAAGCCCCCAGTGCTGTTATAAAGTAAAGAAAAGAGGAAATAAAACTTTTGAAAAAAGATTTAAAAACACTTTACCCAATAAAGAAAATCATAACAAAGGGGTATATATATCATTTTTTATGTTTAACTTTGCCATGCTTCAGTGGCTCATTATAACTGACAATGATACTGAAAGCAATCACACTACAACAAATAAAAAAAACAAAATACATAAAAAAAGAAATGGAAGTAACAATTACATCTGAAAACTTTGAAACTTACAAAAATGGTGAACTGCCATTGCTCGTTGACTTCTGGGCTACATGGTGTGGACCCTGCCGCACTCTGAGCCCCATTCTTTCAGAACTGGCTGAAGAGTATGACGGCAAAATTGTTATCGGCAAATGTAACATTGAAGACGACGACGACCTGGCCGTGCAGAACGGCGTGATGACACTGCCCACCATGATTTTGTTCCAGAACGGAAAAGAACCCGTGAAGAAAGTAGGCAGCATGCCCAAGAACAAGATTAAAGAATTTATCGACAGCGCCCTGTAATTAGTGGCTGCAACAATATAATAAAGGCAGTAGATAAGTAAACGCTGAACAACTATAAACAACAAAAGGACAACAAAAACAACTTGTTTCATACAATAGTGTAAGAGAAAACAATGTTGTTTTTGTTGTCCTTTTGTTGTTTTTGTTGTCCTTTTGTTGTTTATGGTTGTCCTTTTGTTGTTTATGGTTGTCGTCTTATTATATTTTTTGTTAAAACGCCTCTCACATTATATCCCATTTATATTAAATGAGATGTCTACATTTAATGTTTGTATCAAAACTCGATGGTGCGAGTGCCGTCAGGCTGTTCAGCAATATGAACCTCAACAGCATCTTCAGGAAGAAGCGACTCTATCAGCTCGGGCCATTCAATAAGGCAAAGTCCACCATTATAAAAATAGTCTTCATAGCCCATATCATACACCTCGTCAAGCTTCTTGATACGATAAAAGTCGAAATGGTAGATGGGCGAACCATCACCAGCAGTATATTCGTTAACAATGGCAAAGGTGGGCGACGTAATGACATCGTCGACACCCAACTCGGTACACAACGCCTTGATAAAGGTGGTTTTACCAGCTCCCATCTTTCCGTAGAAGGCAAATACGCGATTACTGCCCATAGCGGCAACAAACTGTTTGGCGGCTTCGTTGATGGCGTCTAATGACGAAATGGTTATCTTCATATTATCTTGTTTTTTATTGTTTTGTATGTTCTATATACGCTATTAGCCTATTATCTGTTTGCAATCAATCAGTTATCGTTTCGACTTCGGCGTAAGCGTTACCAGTGGTATAAGCATCTCTTCCATTGAGATACCACCATGCTGGAACGTGTCTTTATAATAAGACACATAATAATTATAATTGTTGGGATAAGCGAAGAAGGCATCGCCCGTGGCAAACACATAACTGGTGCTGAGGTTGGGCGACGGCAACTGCGCCTGATGTGGGTTCTTAATGGTAAAGATGTCGCGCGACGAGCAGTTGAGGTTCTTGCCCAACTTATACCTAAGATTGGTATTGGTGTTGCGGTCGCCTACAATCTTCACAGCCTTAGATACACGTATGCTGCCATGGTCGGTGGTGATGATAACGCGACAATTGCGTTGCGCCAAGGCGGGCAATAGCTCGGCCATAATTGAATGGCGGAACCAACTGAGCGTGAGGCTGCGGTAAGCCGACTCGTTATTGGCCAACTCGCGCACCATTTTCGACTCGGTGCGAGCATGCGATAGCATATCAACAAAGTTGACCACCACCACATTAAGGTCGTTTTTCATCAGTTCGTCAAGGCGTTCCAGCATCTTGTCGCCAGCCACCGAGTCGTTAATCTTATGATAACTGAAGGTGTCGCGACGACGGAAACGATCTATCTGTGTTTGTACCAAGGGTCCTTCGTTTAGGTTTTTGCCCTCCTCTTCGTCTTCATCAACCCACAAATCGGGGAACATCTCGGCTATCTTGTTCGGCATTAAGCCACTAAAGATGGCGTTGCGCGCATACTGGGTGGCGGTGGGAAGGATGCTCATATACAGGTCGTCGTCAACATCAAAGAGCGGCGAAACCTCTTGTGCTACGGTGCGCCACTGGTCGTAGCGGAAGTTGTCTATCACAATAAGAAACACCTTTTGTCCATCGTTGAGCAGCGGAAACACCTTATTCTTGAAGATATCCATGCTCATTAGTGGGCGGTTGGTATTGAGTGGCGACTCTACCCATTGCAAATAGTTGTTACGCACATACTTGGCAAAGGCAGCATTAGCCTCCTCTTTCTGCATGGCCAGCATCTCGGTCATGGCACTACCAGTAACGCTGAGTTCCAGTTCCCAGCGCACCAGACAGCGATACAGTTCCTTCCAATCGTCGATGGTGCGACACGAATCTATCTGCATAGCAATATTCTGGAAGCTTTGTTGATAGCCCGTCTGCGTCACCTCAGTAACAATCTGCTGGCGGTGTATGTTCTTTTTCAATGCCAACAATATCTGCACTGGGTTGACAGGTTTGATGAGGTAGTCGGCAATCTTTGAACCAATGGCTTGGTCCATGATGTTTTCTTCCTCGCTTTTCGTTACCATCACCACAGGGGTGTCGGGCTGTATCTCTTTTATCTGCTGCAACGTTTCAAGGCCAGTGATACCTGGCATCATCTCGTCGAGCAAGATGAGGTCGTAAGTAGTGGTGCGGCATTTGTCAACAGCATCGGTGCCATTGCTCACCGTCTCCACCTCATACCCTTTCTTCTGAAGGAAGATGATGTGGGCTTTCAGCAGTTCTATCTCATCATCCACCCATAATAGCAATCCGTTGCTCATCGTGTTTACCTTTCTTTATATAGATATGTTTATTGAGATACGATATTTCAATATTCTTATAACATTATCTTATTATGATTTAAAAGCCATCGAGGTCGTAGTATTCGTCCTCAAGGTCGGCCTTATTTTCTTTTTGTTCTTTGCCTTTATTATTTGCGTTTGACGAAGGCGAGGGGCCATCATCAAAATAGAAATCTTCTTCCAGCGAGGGCGCCTTCTCTATCTTTTGCTCGGGCTTCGGCTCGGGCGTAGACTTTTTCTCAAGGATAGGCTTTTGCTCGGGAGTAGGCTGCACCACGGGAGCAGGTTGCTCTACTACTGAAGGCTTCTCTACTACTGAAGGCTTTTCGGCAGACGAAACCTTTTCTACTGATACTGGCTTCTCGGCAGGAACAGGTTTCTCCATAGGAACAGGTTTCTCCTCAGGAATAATTATTGTGTTAGTATCCTTCGAGGTTTCCTCTGGTTGCTTCATTACCTCTGGCTCGTCAGGAATAATCGTTGTGCCTTGTTCCTCGGGCGAAACCGTTGTTGGTTCGTTAGGAATAACAGTAGCGCCTTGCTCCTGGGGCGAAACCGTTGTTGGTTCGTCGGGGATAATTGTGGTGCCTTCATTGTTGGGTTGCGCCTTTTCATCTTCAAGAATGAGCGTTCCACCATCGGGCTGACCGACTGGTTGCTGGTCGGCATTGGGCACAGGGGTAGCATCTGGCTCAGTGGTGATAACATCGGGTTCTTCAAGCAATTGCAGCGTACTGATCTTCAGCGGTGCGAAGTGCTTTGCATAGAACTTATCATAGTCGTCGTAGCTATACTGTCGGCCCAGCAAGGGTAGGTTTTGTTCACTAATGATGATGCCACGTCCTTTCGCAACAAGCTTCATCACACGTGTCTGTGCATACAACTGTCGGGCATATTGCAACGCCTCGTCGTAGCTACGGAAACCGCTCACTTGCATGCGGTGCAGACCATTATCATCGTCGATATTGATGTCGAAGTTGCGCACCATATAGCTTGTGAAGTTATAGCGTGCCAGTTCGAAGAGCAAGCGGTTCTCGTCTACCGAGTCGGCAGGATAAGCCATCATGAAGACGAAGTTGGCGTTGCGGTCGTCAGAGAGTTGCGCCGCCGTAGTCTTATCGCTATCGTTAAGCACCGCTGAGCGGCGTTGCCATACATTGCCAATATCAAACTGTCCGCCGTGCAAACGTCGGCCCTCGCCTACGCCACGCACAATCATGCCAGCCATTTCAGCCAATCCACTCTGCGGATATTTCTCCAGCATCGTCTTCAGGTCGGCCACACAAGCCTCGGCATTGCCCTCATTCAATTTGCTCAGGGCGCCAATGAAGATAAACTTATCGCGGTTAGCACCCAAGGGGAACCGCTTGGCTGACACCGCAAGATTGCTGCTCACCGTGCCATAATGTGCCGCCTTAAAGGCATCGTAGGTGGTGGCATAAAGCGAGTCTTCAAGATGTACACCCAGTCGAGCGTTTTCTTTGAAGAAGGGGTCGGTGAGCAATGTTGTCCACTCGTTGTCAGGATATTTCTCTTTTAACAGGTTCACATAATGCTGCGCTGTAACATCGTCATGTTTGCGCGAAGACAGTAAGAAGAGGTGATAGTAAACGTCGGCCATCTTCTCATAGGTAGGATACTGCTGTTCGAGGCGAACGAGAGCCTTCTCGCCCAGTGGCAAGTTGTCAAACTTATCCTTAAAGATGATGCCCGAATGATACAATCCATCCATGATAATGAGGTTGCTGGCCTCTACCTGTTCCTGTGTGAAGGGCAACTGCGCGATGTAATACTCGCGACGATGTGGGTCGTTCTGCGCGCTGTCGGTATGCTGTTCAAGCGAGTCGGCCAGAGCTTCGGCGCGTGCTATCGAGTCGAGCTGCTCATCAGTCAGTAGGCTTTCGGCACTGCCTATGCTTACCACCGTTTTGTTCACACGCTGCCAGTTGTCTACATTCTCACGCTTACCCCAACGACGTTGGAAGTCGGTCTTACCCTGATTTACCGCCATGGGGTTATAGAAGTACCACTGCCCCTTCTGTTGCTGGTTGGCAGTAGTGTTTTGTTTTCGGTTATTGCGGTTGGCCGAGTTGCCATTATTGGCTCCATTTTTCGATATTATCTCGTTGGCCTCCTGCTCTTGTTGCTTGCGTCGTTCTTCTTTTTCCTTCTTTTTCAGCGCCTCAATCACCTTATCGATGGCGGCATTTCGTGTCTTCTCATCGGCACGTGCTAGCTCTTGAAGCGAGTCTTGCAGATGCACAGCATCAGTATATGGCACCAGTTCATCCAATATCTTTGAGCGCTGCGACAACTGTTCATAGTCGGGACGTTCTTTATCCAGCAATCCGATGGCCTCGCCATAGCAGCGCTGCGCATCATTATACTTTTCTTTCGCCCAATAAAGGTCGCCCAACTTCAGCAGCAGCACGCCCTTCTCTATGCCCGAACGTGTGGCCTTGGTGTTGCCTTGCTCATAAGCTTCGATAGCTTTTAGCGTGTCGTTCTGTGCCAAATAGATGTTGCCCAAGGCATAATATACCTGGTCAAGATATTCTTTATTCTTGTCAGAGGCCGCCATACGTTTCAGGCGTCCCACCATTTTGCGTGCCTGACCGTTGCCCGACAGCACCTCAGTCAAGGCGATGCGAGCGTTAAACTCTACCTCATAAGGCGGGTTCTGACGTATTACCTTGCGAAATGCCTTCGAGGCTTCAGCCTTATTGCCCAAGGCTGCCTGAAGTTGCCCCATCAGATACCACTCGCGGGCACGCTGCTTACGGCGCATCTCGTGCTTGATAACACGGCGCAGATAAGGAATGGCCTTTTCATAGTCGCCCGCATGAATGTAATAGTCGGCATAGGTATAGTCCCATTCTTTCTGTGCGCGCCAGTGTATGCTGTCGCGTTTCATATTGCGTATCACGTCCTCAGCATCATACAGCCAGCCCTCCTCTACATAACATTTGGCCAGCCAAGCACGGGCACGCCCATAGATGGCAGGCTGCGTTTGATACAGTCGGCTCATATACGAAAAGGTAGATGCTGCCTCGTCAAAGTCGCCCTTATAGAACTGCGAGCGGCCCATCAGCATCCATGCTTTCCACAAGAAAGGGTTATATTCTTTTCGCGAAAGCCATTCAATGTCGCGTTCCGTCTTACGGCGCTTCTTGGTCCACTCGGGCCTACGCTTGATGCTATGCAGCTTTATCGCCTTTTGGCATTTCTCTACAGCTCGGTCATAATTGCTTTTGCCCAAGTCGCGGCTGGCCTTATTGCCAACAGTATATAGCGGAATAATTTCGGTAAAGTTGTCTTTATTGCCATCTTCCTTGGCCAAAGACCCCTCTATATAGGCTAAGGTGCCATTATAATAAGTGTTATAACGAGCGTTGAACGAATGCCACCATCGGCTCTTCGCGGTATTCTTCTGCGTAGAGCATCCCATCGCCAGCAGTGCAACGAGCACAGCCAGCAACAGCACGATATGTATGTTATTCAGTTTTCTCACACTTATTTAAACTTAAATACCAGTGATTTTATTGCCCATAACAGCATATAAATGATGATGGCCGAGAAAATGATAGCGGCCCCTGATGGCACATTCAGCCAATAAGAGAGCATAAGGCCCATCAAACAGTTCACCCAGCCTATGATAATGCTTAAGAAGATGATGTGGCCAAAACGATAGGTAAAGAGGTTGGCCGTCATCTGTGGTATGGTAAGCATACTGATAGCCAGCACGATGCCCACCATGCGCAAGGTCGACACAATGGTCATGGCAATGAGGGCCATGAGCAAATATTCAACCGCATGCACAGGCAGACGTTGCGACTGAGCAAAGGTAGCATCAAAAGCAATGCTGATAATGGTGCGATACAGCAGCAGAAAGACCAGCGCAACCAAGGCCGTTACGGCGCTGAGCAGCCAAAGGTCAGACGTGCTGATAGTGAGGATGCTGCCAAAGAGGAACGAGGGCAAGTCGGGCATAAAGCCTGGTGTAAGGAAGCTGAACAAGATGCCCACACTCATGCCGAAGGTCCAAAAGAGGGCGATGGCCGAGTCTTCACGCACCTTCACCTTAGTAGAAAGCCACTCTACCCCGAAGGCGCTGAGCACAGCATACACCATAGCCGACATGATAGGGTTGATGCCAAAGAACACGCCAATGCCAATGCCACCAAACGAGGCATGCGTGATGCCGCCGCTGATGAACACCAGTCGTCTGCTGACAATGTAGGTGCCCATAATGCCGCACACCACGCTGGCCAGCAGCGCCCCCAAGAGCGCGTTTTGAAAGAATGTATACTGAAAGATACTCATGTTTTCGTTCGTCTATTCAATCATCATCACCACCTCGTCTTTCAAGGCGTTGGGCAAGTTGATGCCACGCAAGGTAAGGCTTCTGCACCAGGCCGCCACCTCGTCTTGCCGCATGGTGTAAAGCACATCGGCAAACTGTTGCGTTTCGTCATCGTCGTAGGCATCAGAGGGGCGTCCACGGAAAGCGTCGAGCTCTTCATCTTCAAAATATTCGATGGGTTGCGTGGCCGCTTCCATCATACACTCTTGTTCACACTTGTCGTTATCGCCATTGCAGGTGGCACAGGTAGCCTGTTCCACTACAGGAGGTTCGGGGCGGTCTTTGCGATGCATGACGAGTGCCATCACACCAGTAACCACACCCAATAATATAAGAATAGCAACGAGAATGAGCATATTTGTTTTCTTGTTTATGAATAATCATTCGGCCGCGACCTTTTTATTACTCAACAGCCGAAAAAATATTATACGATGGTCGCCTCAATGCGGAAGCCAGCCGCCTGAAGGTCGTCCCAAAAGGCGGGGTACGACTTTGACACCACCTCAGGATTATTAATGCGCAGACCAGGAAACAGAATGGCGGCAGGCGCAAAGGCCATGGCCATACGGTGGTCTTCGTAGGTATCGATAGGTTCCATCGAAGCCTCACAGCGCTCGCCATCCCAATACAGCGAGTTGTTGTTTTCGTCGTGCAGCACATAGCCCAACTTTAACAGTTCGGTCTTTAATGCTTCTATACGATCGGTTTCTTTAATCTTCAAGCTGGCCAAGCCTGTAAAGCGGAACGGAATGTTCTTCAAAGCGCAAGCCACAACGATGGTTTGAGCCAAGTCGGGCGAACTGCTAAAGTCGTAATCAAGGCGTGGCACATGCATGGGCACCTTCTTCAGCCGTACCGTGGTGGGCACCTCGTCGTCTTTATCGGCAAAGGCCGACTTCACGCCCAGCAGTGAGAAGATGTAGCGCACCACCGAGTCGCCTTGCTTCGAGCCATCCATCAGGCCATCAAGATTGAATACCGACTCGCCATCGTTGCACAATGCTAACATTTCGTACCAATAGCTCGACGCGCTCCAGTCGCTCTCAATAAAGTAGTCGTGCTGTCGATAAGGCACAGGCTTAACCGTTACTGTATCAACATCTGTCCAGTCGGCATCGGCCCCAAACTCGCGCATCATCCACAGCGTAAGGTCGATATAGGGTCGCGAGGCAATGCCATCGATCATACGCAGCGCCAGCCCGTTCTTCAACACAGGGCCTATCATCAGCAGAGCCGAGATATACTGCGAGCTCACATTGCCAGCAATTTCCAGTGCCCCACCCTCCAATGCCTTGCCTTTGATACGTAAGGGCGGGTAGCCCTCTTCGCCTTCATACGTAATGTCGGCACCCAGGTATCGCAACGCGTCTACTAAGATGCCTATGGGTCGATGCTTCATACGGTCGGTGCCCGTAATAACATGTTCGCCCTGCGTTACCGACAGAAAGGCGGTAAGGAAACGCATAGCTGTGCCCGCCGCCTTGATATCAATCACAGGTGGCATATTCTGCAAGGCGTGCAGCATTACCTCAGTATCGTCGCAGTCGGACAGGTGGCGCGGCATAATATCTCCATGCGACAAGGCATGAATAATCAGTGCTCGGTTACTAATGCTCTTTGAGGCAGGAAGCCCTATTGTTGTATCGAAATGCTGGGGTGCATATAATGAATATTGCGTCATGGCCATACAATCATATTGTGATGCCTTGCGGCAGCAATTAAGTTATAAATGGGGTGCCATTTGTTTGATACAAAGATAAGACAAATCAGCCACAACACAAAAGAAACACTTTTTTTTTAGTATTGTTTAGGGTTTGATTAAAACACAAGGTGCGAGCGTGGCGAGTAGAGAAACAAAAAAGGATTAAAATATTGATTTCTCAACATTCTAATCCTTTTCAGTCGGGATGACAAGACTCGAACTTGCGACCTCACGCCCCCCAGACGCGTGCGCTACCAACTGCGCTACATCCCGCTACTTCTTAAAAGCGAGTGCAAAGGTATAAACTTTTATTGAAACCTCCAAATATTTTGACAAGTTTTTCATAAAATATTTTTGTGTTATGGCAAATTATAGGCGCAAACAGGCGAATCATAACGGCTAATGTCGGGAGGACGGGGCACGGAGGCCACCGTCCTACTATATTATCACCTTTGGTTCTACCCTATTCTCACCTTTGGAAGTGTGGTGATGGCAAAATTTATGTAGGTTTGCTTTGAGGGTTTATAGAAAAAAGGTATTTTTGCAGTTGAAGTAGAATACCAGCTACTATACATTATACATTATATATTATACACCCCTCAATAAACGAAACAAAGAAAGAAAATGGCAGCACACAACGAGTTAGGAAAATGGGGCGAAGAGATGGCCGCCGAATACCTTCAGCAAAAAGGCTATCGCATCATTGAGCGCGACTGGCGTAGCGGAAACCGCGACATTGACATCATTGCGCAAGCCCCCGACCTCTCTACCCTCGTGTTTGTAGAAGTGAAGACGCGCAAGAACGAGGTAGTCATGCGCGCTGCCGATGCTGTAAACCCTACCAAGGCCCGCAACATTGCCCTCTCGGCCAACAACTATGTCAAGATGTGCCACGTTGATGCACTGCTGCGCTTCGACATCATCACAATCGTGGGCACTAACGCCCAAAACATGAAGTTAGAGCACATCATTGATGCCTTTAACCCCATGCAACTGTTCTAAGGGAAAAGGGAAAAGGGAAAAGGGGAAAGTGAAAAGTGAAAAACGAAAAGTGAAAAATCCATTTGCTGTTTAAGGGGAAAGGGAAAAACGAAAAGGGGAAAACGAAAAGTGAAAAATCCATTTGCGGTTTAAGGGAAAAGTGAAAAACGAAAACGGATGAAAAGAAGATATATACGGTTAGAGGTTACCGACTCTACCAACAACTATGCCAAGCAGATGCCCATTGACATTACTGCCACCGAAGAGATGACCATCATCACGGCGCAATATCAAGAAAGCGGACGCGGACAGGGCACCAACCATTGGGAGAGCGAGGCGGGCAAAAACCTGCTGTTCTCGGTATCGCTTTTTCCGAAAGCCGTGGCTGCTCGCCAACAATACATTCTCTCAATGGCAGGGGCACTGGCGGTAAAAGCCGCACTCGACGAATATACATCGCACATTACGCTGAAGTGGCCCAACGATGTTTATTGGCGCGACCGCAAGATAAGCGGAACACTGATTGAAACCTCATTATCAGGGCAAACCATACGTCGTTGCATTTACGGCGTGGGCATAAACATTAACCAAGAAACGTTTGTGAGCGACGCCCCAAACCCTGTATCGCTACGACAAATTGTTGGCCACGACACGCCCCCCGAGGAAGTACTGGAGAAGGTGCTGCACCACTTTGAGCATTACTACCAACTGGTGAGTGAAGGGCACGACGACCAAATAAGAACACAATACAAGCAGGCGCTATATCGTAAAGAGGGGCTATGCCCCTACCATGATGCGCACGAGCTATTTATGGCGCGCATCAAAGACGTGATGCCCACGGGCCAACTTATTCTTACCGATGCTGACGGACACAACCGCACCTATGCTTTTAAAGAAGTGAGATTTGTAATAAACGCCGAGGCATCAAAAGAGAAAGAAATACTGAAATAAAGGAAAAGAAATACTTATTTGAATAAAGGAAGAAATAAAGAAAGAAAAACAGAAAGAAGAACATCAATAGAAACATCAATAATTAAAAGTAAAAAAAACATTACTATGGCAAGATTTAAAAGAATACTGCTGAAGCTCAGCGGCGAGAGCCTGATGGGCAAACAGAGTTTTGGTATCGACCCCGAACGTTTGGGCCAGTATGCTGAACAAATTAAAGAAGTGAGCCAGATGGGCGTACAGATAGGCATCGTGATAGGTGGCGGAAACATCTTCCGCGGACTGAGTGGTGCCTCAAAAGGTTTCGACCGTGTGAAGGGCGACCAGATGGGTATGTGCGCAACCGTTATCAACTCGCTGGCACTGAGCTCGGCACTTGAAGCTGTAGGCGTGAAGACCAAGGTGCTTACCGCCATACGCATGGAGCCTATTGGCGAATTCTACAGCAAATGGAAAGCCATCGAAGCCATGGAGGCAGGCTACGTATGCATCTTCTCGGCAGGCACAGGTTCGCCCTACTTCACTACCGACACGGGTTCGTCGCTGCGCGGCATTGAGATTGAAGCCGACGTGATGCTGAAGGGCACCCGCGTTGACGGCATCTACACCGCCGACCCCGAGAAAGACCCCACCGCCACCAAGTTTAGCGACATTACCTACGACGAGATTTACACGCGTGGTTTGAAGGTAATGGACCTCACAGCCACCACCATGTGCAAAGAGAACAACTTGCCCATCTACGTGTTTAATATGGACGTTGTAGGAAACCTGAAGAAGGTAATGAATGGCGAGCCCATTGGCACATTGGTACACAACTAAAGGTGATAAAAAAATCCCGACATTTCGCAATGTCGGGATTTTTCATTTTATAAATATATCTTATAAGAGATTTCTATCGCTTATTTCCACTTCAATACTGAAGGCATCTGATACATGGGGTTCTTATTAGCACCCATACGTTTCATTATTTTCGAAGCTCTTGCCTTTGCTTTGGCCTGAGTTTCTACATCAGCGTCGGGGGGCAGACGGAGCAGCAAGCAAGGAGAGAAGCCTGCTGAAATGCCCTGGTAGGTAGAAAGGTTCTGCTTTGTACAAGCAGCGAAGGCCATACCAGCAACTTTCGAATCTTCATCATACTGACCACCGAGCACTGCGATGATAGTGCCGTCATCGAAAACGTTAAAGGTAAACTGGCCCGTAATCTTATCATCAGGACTAATCGTACCTTGGTCGCTCAGCAACATTGAGGCAATATAATACTGATTATTCAATGTACCAACCCATGTAGCATTATAAGTGGTCAGGGTCATGTTCTTGTCATCATAGAGGCAGTCGAAGCTCCACTTAAGATTAGTCAACTGAACATAATACATTCTGTTCTTTGTATAAAGCTTAGCATCGGTATAGCCTTCCTGACCTGTTGTAAGATCATAACCACCGAAGTAGTAGTCGCCCTTCAGCTGGCTAAAGTCGGCCTGGCTGATAAGGATAGAGTCTTTCATAGCGCTCGACTTGAACACTACATAACCACCACGAGCGTTGCCAGAAGTGTTAGCCGAAACGTCAACACGAATACTGTCGCCATCTACGGTAGCACTGGCCCACTCGGGCATACGTTCAATCTCCATGGGCTCGTTGTGCTTTACAAATTTAGCAAACTTACCACCAGCGTTACCCATTGAAACGTTGCCATCTTCATAGTGGAAGACCAATCCGAGCTGCGACACACTGATAACGGTAGAGTCGTTTTCAGAAGCCTTGATTACAACGTTTGAGTGACGCGACTCAACCGAGCTGTTAGCATCGGCCGACAGTTTCACGGTATTGCCATCGGCTGTAACATTTAGCCATGCGTTTGTGGCATATACACTGGCCACGGGTTTGTTTACCTCAATGGCCGACTCGCCGCCAGCAGGTGCAATCTCAGAAGGGCGGGTTACAATCTGCACACCATCAACAGTGGTGGTTGAATTGTTATCGTCGTCGCTACAAGAGAACAACGCGGTAGTAGCCAGCGCGAGGGTTAAAAATCCAAATATCTTTTTCATATTCGTGAAATGTATGTAAAGATGTGAAGCCCTTGCGGGCGTTCACATTCTTTTTCTTGTTGAATAATATTTAAGGATGCTTAGTTGCTGGTTAAGGTTGAAACCATATAGAAGATGTCTAATACAGCAATCTGCGTGATATCGGGATCATCAGGATCTTCGGTGAAAGATTTATCACTCTTGACATAAAGCGGAGCACCTTGATTAGTTACACCCAAAAGAAGAATACTGTCTGATTGACCCGTAGGATCTACAAACTGCCACTTCTTCGTTTCAGGATCTTGAGCAATCTGCCAATCAGTATAAGCAATTGAACCAGAATTACTATTAACACCCAACATCAACAGCATAGGGAAAGTATCAGTCGGATCCTGAACATACTGAGCAGGAATGGTAGCCACACCCTTGATGGGAGAGTACTGGGCAAAGAAGCTATAAGAATAATCAGTAGAAAAGCTTGAAGCCAACGTGCAATGCAAACTGGTAAGCGACTTCTGCTTAATCAAGTCTGATACTCCCTGAATATTCAAAGAAGTGGTGGTGTACTTTTGATTTTGGTTA
Organism: uncultured Prevotella sp.; assembly: GCA_900552675.1. Classification (GTDB taxonomy): domain Bacteria; phylum Bacteroidota; class Bacteroidia; order Bacteroidales; family Bacteroidaceae; genus Prevotella. Next base: position 7,303 of record USAI01000028.1, on the reverse strand, counting down.
TCATAGTACTTCAATTTCCATGACTGAACGAAGTCATCAATATCATGATAACCCTCTGGAAAATGAGCCGTCATATTCAGAGCGGCCTCAGTAGAGCTAAGCATCTTAGTGGTGGCATCGTAATGCAGCGATGTCAGCTCTTTACCATTGATCTTAACAGCCTCGCGGAAAGCGATACCATCAGTGGTTACATAGAAGGGCACGCCAGCATCGTCATTGTCGCCTACATACATACGGCGTGCAGAAGGATCAAACGATACCTGTTCGTTCTCAGCGCCATCTACAGTGTAGAGCCACTTCATCGAGTAGAACACTTTGTGCATCTTGTTAATCTGGTCTTCCCAGTTAACATCATCTGCAACACGAGTGAACACCATTTCGTTGCCCCACTTCTTACCCTGTACAAAGATAGAGTCGTTAGTGGTACGCATGATCACAAACTCATAGTCGCCTTGCTCGCCATCAACATCACTCTGATAAGGCTGTGCCAAGAAGTGCATGATGCCATTATGTGTGTTAAAGGTAATAACAGGACCCTTGTCTTTAATTACATCATAGCTTGAGGTAGCCACCGAGTCGGCGGGAGCTATATCAGAAGAGGCATAAGCCTTTCCGTCCTTAAATTTCACAAACATGGTGTAGCCACCGCCCGTATATTCTTTGCCAGTGTAGTAGTGAAGCTGCCATCCGTTGGTAGCCGACTCGAGCAGTTGCTTGTCAGCCTCTACGACAGCTTCGATACGATTGGCAGCAGACTCGTCAAACAGTTCCTTGTCGTCAGTCAAGCACGACTGGAGGCTGAGAGTTGCAAGGGCAACGGCTGAACCTAATAATATCTTTTTCATTGTTGTTTACTTTTTAAAATATAACTGATATTACATCAATGTTAGACCTAAGCGAGGCATTAGTTAAGATGCTTCAGGTCAACAGCGCTAAGCGTGCTGGCGCGACGCAATACAGCGGCACGCAACTGGTCGATGTCAACATTCCATGACTCCTGCATATAATTACGCACGATGTCGAGTTTAGCCGAGATGCTTGCAGCACCGGTGGTGCCAGCGTCGGCCAAGATAGCGTTCCACTCGCTCTGCGACATTGTTACATAGCCTGACAGCATCTCAGCAAAGTCTTCAAGAGGCTCAACCATAGCATAGGGAGTGACGAAGCCAGCCTGATGAGCGGTCTTATCAGAAATAGTGTACCAGTCGCCACTTACATAACCACTCTCCGTAATCAGCTTAAAGCTCTGATCGTAAGGAATTTTCTGGTTCAAGATGTGGGTAAACTCGTGATGCAAGGTGTGGAAATAATACTTGTTCATCGTATCATAATCCTTCAGTGTCTTGTCATCGAGCGAGTTAACCATATACAGTGTAATCTTCAAGCCACCCTCGGCAGTACCCAGCACCATGGTGCCCTCGCTGTTATAAGCGGGCGAACCAATGAAGTGGATGGTACGTGGCATATTCTCCTTGATGAAGTCGGGGCCTACCAACTCGTTATAAGCGTCGAACCAGAGATACTTCATGATAATAGACAGCTTGGCGGTCTTTGCCGAGTCGGCAGGTACCAAGTGGTATTTCATGTCGCTCTCGATATCTTCCATCTTATACTTCATCTCTACATTGTAGGGGAAGGTATAGTTTTCGAGCAACCACTTGTCAAACGCGTCGCGCTTGGGCGAGGTGGTGGGGAAGATGCTCTCTGAGCTGGGTTCATCGTCAGAGCAAGACATCAAAGCGAAGCTTGCTACGAAGGCCAGCAAAATAGCATATATATTTTTTTTCATCTCTGTATCTTATTTATTTGTTCGTGGTGTTGCGGGGGTTAGCTTGCATACCAGCGCTAAGAACCTCTGAGGGCAGCTGAATGGCGAGACGAGGATCGTCCTTCTCCATCTTATCGGTTACACGCTCAATCTCATTACCCTCGGTGAGGCGACGACGATAGATGGTGATACCGTAACGCTTGATATCTTGCATACGCAGACCTTGATGAATGGTGAGCAGACGACGCAGCTGCAAGATGCACTGCAACATAGGCTCCTGATTTTCCATATCCAAGGCGAAGCTGGGGTGCAGTTCCTTCTTAGGAGTGGGGTTCTCAGGGGTATAGTAGTCAAGGTTATCGTAGAAGTCCTTGATGGTCTCCAATGTCAGGGGTTTTGCACCAGGAGCAAAGGCCGACAGCTCGGCGTTGATATCCTTCAAAGCGTTTACATAGTCTTTCTGCATAGCATAAGCCTCAGCACGAACCATCAAGGTTTCGTCAGTATTGAAGCAAGACAGCTCGCTCTGGATAAAGCCAGTGGTTTGCTGCTCGTCGGTGTACTGCAGAATTCCAGGAATAGTACGCAAGAAATAGTTTGACAGCGCATCGTTAGAGAACACTTTGTAACCGCAAACGTCGGCAGTTTTACCCCAAGGACCTTGCGCCTGCAGGGTCTCGGTTTGAGAAATCATACGGCCGTGTGCATACTTCTTACCCAGCAACGTAGGACCACCATAGTAACCCCATCCAGAGTAAACAACCTGCAAGAGAAGGTTAGCAGGGTTGCTTGAGTTAACGTAAGCGTTCGGCTGAATTTGGTCGTTAGCGCTCAATTGGTTCCAAGCAGCCCAGTTACGCAGCTTAGAAGCGGGCTCAGTTCCTAACACTGCATTGGCGTGAGTGATGGCCAACTCGGGTTTCTGATAATACAGATAGAAACGAGCGGCAAAGGCGTTAGCGGCAGCCGGTGTAAAGTGGAACTTAGGATGATCGTAAGTATTGGTGAGCAAGGGCAGACCTTCTTTCAGGTCAGCATCAATCTTAGCATAAAGCTCGGCCAGTGTGCCACGCTCATAGTTTACAACCAATGAATAGTTGGGCTCGGTGGGATAAGGCAGGCCCAAATCGGTAGCTGCAGTCTCGGGGTTGTAAGCACGGCAGAACACGGTAGAGAGCATAAACTCTGAATAGGCGCGAGCAACGAGGGCCTCGCCTAACTGTGCCTTATAATCGTCCTGCTCAGCGGGAGAAAGCTTTTTAATGTAAGCAATAGCCTCGTTACAGGTACGAATGGCTGAATAGTAGCCGTCCCAAATATTAACAACCGACTCGTTTGATGAACCGGGGTCGGTAATATCTTTCCAAGCATAAGCCTGATCCTGCATGCGGCTTTCAGCGGTCCATGCAGTGTTGTCATATTCGTCAGTGTTGTCCGAATACATTTCAAGAATATATACGGGATGGATCTTCGAATAAGCTGACACCAGCAACTTGCTCACATCCTCAGGAGTGCTGAGCTCCATACGGTTATCGGGCAGTTTGTCAAGGTAGCTATCGCAAGAGCTAAAGCCCACAGTAGCGGCCAACATCGACAATGCTATATATAATTTCTTTGTTTTCATTGTTATTTGTTTCTTTACTGAATGTTTTAAAGCCAGTGTGTGATACCTATACATATAGATTAGAAACTAGCTTTTACTGTCAGCGTAAACTGCTTAGGCATAGGAGCCGACACACCACCAGCGCGGAAGAACTCAGGATCTTGTCCGTTGAGCTTCTTGTCAGCATAGATGAGGAAGAGGTCGGTACCCTGCAGCTTCACAGAGAGGCTGTTCAGAGCCATTCCTTTGAACCATTTTGAGGGGAAGTCGTAACCGAATGAAATTTCCTTCATACGGATGAAGTCGCCCTTAGCCACACGCTCGGTTGAATAGTTGTAAGCGTTGTAACCGTAAACGAGCTCATAGTTGTCGTTATACTCACGCTTGCTGAGGATGACGGGAACGTTTGTTATCTTCTCGTCGCCAGGCATCATCCAGCGGTTCTTAAACTCCTTAGTCATTGATGACAAGTCGTTATACTTGTAACTGAATACAGGGTCGAGACGTACCACATTTCCGAACGAATAGGTAAGGAAGATGTTCAAACGGAAGCCTTTGTATGTAAAGATGTTACCCAGTGAACCAGTGTAAACAGGATCAGTAGGACCTTCATACTTCAGATAGCTATTGTTATCACGCTCCTGGAAGTTGATTTCGGTGGAAGTAACGTTACCCTTCTCGTTGATGAACATGGGGTAACCATTCTCGTTCAATCCTACAAAAGGAATTGAGAAGAGGGCACGTACAGGATAACCTGTCATGGCGAAACCAGAACCAGAGATATAGTCCATGGTGTTAGCGCGCGACATCAGCTCAGTAACCTCATTCACAGCGTGTGAATAGATAAAGTTGGTAGTCCAGCTGAAGTCCTTATTCTTAATATTGGTGGTAGAGATGCTCAACTCCTCGCCGTGCGACTTCATTGAAGCAACGTTACCATACGACATAGCACTACGGTTCACACCCTGTGTGTTAACAACACCAATCAGGTCGTAGTTGTTACGACGATAAACGTCTAACGTTACGTTGATGCGGTTGTTAAGGAAGCCAGCGTCAACGCCGAAGTTCCATTCATGCTTCTTCTCATAGGTCAGCTCGTCATTACCCGTCTGATACAGAGAGATACCCGACTCTTTATCAGTAGAGAACGGACGATAGGGGTTGTAAGCTGAGAAGATAGAAGTAGAGTTGGTGATCGAGGCAGGGCCACGGTCAGCCGTCAAACTATAAGATGCTTTCAGCGTGAAGTGTGACAATGTGGGACGGAAGATGTCGAAGAATTTCTCCTCGTGCATGTTCCAAGAACCAGAGATGTTCCAGGTGGGCAACCAGCGAGCCGAGCGGCTGCGACCCAACATGTTTGAACCCTCGTAACGGATGGTACCGTTCAAGTTGTACTTGCCTTGGTATGAATAGGTACCGTTAGCAAAGAAGGCAGCTGTACGTGAGTAGTTGTGGCTCAGTGTATAGTAGTCGTGACCAGCCTCTTGCGCACGCTTGAAGAACTGGTAGAAGTAGAAGGGCACCTCGCTCTGGTTGTACTGCATACCTACACCATTAAACCATGAACGTGAACGCTCAATGTTTGTAGCCTCCATACCACCAAACAGGTTTACGATGTGTATGCGGTTGAAGGTGTGGTTATAGTTAGCGGTAGCGCGGAAGTCGTAGCTAAGCATACGGTTGTCGGTACGCTTATAGAAACCACCCTGGGGCAGCACGCTGATAGGCAGTGCATAGGGGTTATCGGGATCTTTATACAGGAAGCTGTTGTTGTCGCGCACCGTAGTATTTTTCATAGCACGGTAAGCGTTAGCCTGATTCGAGTTCTCGGTGATGCGGTGCTCCTGCGAGGTAGCAGCATACTTCAATGCGCCAATGGCAGAAAGCTCGAGGTCGCGAATGGGCTTATACTTCAGCTCGGCCTGGAACTTGGTATCTACCACGTTCAGGTCGATACGGTTATTCTCAAGCTCGTTCAAGATGTTGAACGCAGCATAGTTAGAGAGATAATAAGTATCGGGATCAAGGGCACGCGATGAGTTCAAAGCGTACGAATAGGGGTTGATATCAAAGTCGCGACGTACCTCACCAGAAGCGGCGTTAACGTCCTGGCTCAGTGTACCAGGAGCCTGCTGCTTACGATAAGATGCGCTGGCAATGATGTTCATCGACAGCTGGTCGATGATGTGATGTGTAACATTCAAGTTGGCAGTGTAACGGTTTACCTTGCTGTCTTTGTACCAGCCCGGATCGACCATTGCCGACATTGAAGCATAGTAGTTTGACTTCTCGGTACCACCGCTCAAGCTTACAGAGTGGTTCTGCATCACGTTGTTGCGGAACAACACGTCAAACCAGTTGGTGTTACGCATCTCGGCCTGCTGCAGATATGCGTTCTGAGCCTCAAAGGTGTTGGGCAGTGCAAACTGTCCGGTCTTGCTATCGTAAGTGTTGATCAGCTCATACATCTTACCATATACACCGTAGTTGCTACCGTTGAGCACGTCGGTGAGGTTCAACCATCCCTTATCACGCATTTCCTTATAGATATCCATCTGGTCTTGCGAGTTGAGGATGTTGAAGTTGTTGTAGCTGGGCTTCAGACGGGTGGTAAACTCGCCTGAGTAGTTGATGTGAGCCTGACCGTTACGACCCTTCTTGGTAGTAACAACGATCACACCAGCCATGGCGCGAGCACCATAGATAGAGGTTGCAGAACCGTCTTTCAAAATTTGGAAACTCTCGATATCGTCAGAGTTAAGACCAGCAATAGCTGAAGATACCAGCGTTTCAGCGTCACCTGACGACAGGTCGTCGGCGCTCACGTCGCTCACATCTTCCATAATAACGCCGTCAACCACCCACAGCGGCTTAGAGCTACCGTAGATAGAGGTGGCACCACGCACACGAATCTTAGGTGCGGTACCAAAGGTACCTGACACGTTCTGTACTGACACACCAGCAGAACGTCCTTCCAGTGAACGGCTCACGTCGGCCACACCATTAAGGATAGCGTCCTTTGCATCCACCTTATCGGTGGCACCTGTAAAGGTACGGCGGTCCATCTTTGACATACCGGTTACGACCACCTCGTCGATGACCGTATTCGACTTCAAAGCAATTTTCATACCGGGCTTAGCTACCAGTGTCTGAGTTTCCATACCAACGTAGCTTACCTGAATCTTTTTTCCTGCAGGAACCTCCAGAGTGAACTTACCGTCGATGTCAGTTACCGTACCGGTCTTGCCACCATCAACAAGAACCGTGGCGCCGATAACGGGCTCGCCATCATCCTGGAAGATTACTGTTCCGGAAATCTTCGTTTGACCGAACGCTGCTACAACGTTTACGAGCATTACGGTCAAGAACAATAGAAATCTTCTCTTCATAAAATCTCCTAAAGACTATATAAAATTTTTATAAAAATACGGCCGCAAAAGTACTAATTATTATTGAGATAGGCAAATATGTGTTCAATAAAGTTACAAAAGGGCCTATTTTTTTAACAAATAGGTAGTAAAAAAAACGCATAAATAACAACTTTGTAGCCTAAATAGCATAAAATGAAGACATTGACATTTGTTAAGAAAACAATTTTGAGGGTGGTTTGAAGGCAAGGTAGGTTAACAAAAATTACATAAATGGGATAATTGTTTATGGGAATTATATATAGGAAAAGGTTATGAGTTTTACACCTTATTATATATACAGTTGACGAGGGACGAGTTGACAAGTTGACGAGGAGATTTGCATATTGTGGGGTAAGCTAAGTAGGAAAAGACTAATCAAGCTGGGGTATCATAGTAGGACAAGTCTATTCAAGCAGGGGATATCATAGTAGGACGGTGGCCTCCGCGCCCCGTCCTCCCTGAGCTAACCTATTTCGCTTCATCAGTATTATCAGTTGGGTGCTGGAGGACGGGGCACGG
>USAI01000027.1 GCA_900552675.1 uncultured Prevotella sp. | reverse complement strand
CGCCGTATGCGGAACCGCACGTACGGTGGTGTGAGAGGTCGGAAAACGAAAGTAGAAGGAAAACTGCTTCGTTTTCCTCCTACTCGATTTTATAAAATACTGCACGCAGTTAGGCTTAGGATATAGCGTCATGGAGAGCAGCCACAGCATTGGCTTCTTCTTGCCTCTCATTTAACATGCAACCCTCTGAGAATTTGTCATTAAAATCGTTCTCACGTTCCTCATTATAGAAAGGCAGTCCCCAAACCTCATAACGATTAGCCGCAGTTAGCCATTGCACGTCACCAATTTTTTTAATCTGCAACAGAAAATCTTCTTTCCATTTGTCTGTCTTGAGCAGTTGGTTGCCCTTGGGCTCTATGAAAATCTGAATATTGTCATATTTGTTGTCTGTCTCTTTGATGCGCAGAAACAACACATAGTCAGGCTCAAAGGCACGCCCATCGTCAAAACTGTAGATACGCACATCCTTCTCGTTTCGCACAAGCGTTATCTCGTCATACTTTTCTTCCAGCTTGGGCATGACGCTGTCAATATACTTGACGAGAGCTTTCTCCTCGGATGTGCCGAAGTTATCATTGTAGGCATACCAACTCTTGGTAGAGAGGTCAAGGGCATAGTCGGGATTGGCGGGCTCTTTCTGCGAATGCCCCACCTCTTTCTCACTGCCTTCAGGAATGTTTATTTTCATTACAATCTTCTCCCTGAACTTATTTTTGAAAGGATACGGCGAAAACTCCTTGGTGCCGCGATAGCTTTTGCCGCGTGTTCTCAACATGGGGTCCAACTGTCGCAACACTTCTTTTGCAATATACAGCCTGTCGGTTTGCGAATATTCTTGAAGCGTGGCATACTTGCCGCACACTTTCACCTGCAACTGGGCAAGATAATTGTAGGATACTACAAACTCGGCGCACGATTTTAGGCTTGGGCACAACTCATGCAAAGAAGCATAGCTATAAGTGGCAAAGCTGTTCATGGCTGAACGCACAACATGCTTGCCCACTTTCAGAAAATTGAACGGTGGAATTGTCTGGCTCGTCAGCACATCATCTGGTGCCTTGTCGCCGAAGATAAGCCCCGTAGCCATCTTTCCCGTCGGCATTTTAACGGTGAACACATGTTTAAGGATAGTTTCCCCTATGGTGCCGTCATCTTCCACTTCGGCGAGTGTCTTTCGTTCATTGACAAACACGAGGCCTTTGTTGTATAGTTGGCTCTTCTTGAAATCGGCTTTCAAGAACAGCTCCACCTGTACGCTCTTATCCTCGATGATGCCTGTATGTACGAGAGCCGTGCGCAGCTCTTGTATGTATCGTGGGTTATGCGCACTGTGATAATGAAGTTTCTCCACCACCCGATAAAGGTTGGAGGCATCGCCGTCATACTTGCGTTTGTCCGTGGGCAATGCCTCGTTGTTTGGGTCACGAAACGGCATATAGCGAGCACCGCGACCGATGAGCTGTGCTTCCTGCATGGTGGTCTTGCCAGGCTTGCTCCCGTTGGTGTCGCGGGTGTCGTAAAGGCGCACAATGTCATAGAGGTTGAGCACGTCCCAACCCTCGTTCAGCATGTCAACGGCAAAGACTGCCCTTATGCCGTTTGACGAATCTTCAAGCGAGTTGAGCAGCCGTTGCTTTTCTGCTGTAATCGTGTTGCCATCGACGAGCAACAGACGCTCTTCCGAAAAATCGTTCTGCAGTTCCAATATCAGGTTGTCGTCTGTGATGTCATGTGAATGAAAGTAATCGAATGCAGCTTTCAGGTCGTCTTTAGCCCTTGTCTTGATGCGCACGAAGTCGGCATTGTTGAGTGTGGCGATACGTTCTTTGAAAGCATCATAATTGACTTTGTTTTTCGGGATGGTATCCGACTTCAGCAACACAACTGGTTTGATGTCCTGTCCCAATTGCACGAACACCTTGCGCTTGTATTGACTGAGAATGACAGCCTGCAGCGCTCGGTCGAGCGCATCGAGGTCTGTAACGAAAGTTTCCACCTCCTTGGAGTAGCCATCCTCCCGAAAGCGCTTCAAGGTGTAGTCGAAGATTATTTTTTCTTCATATTTCTGTGCTATGGCAAGGTCTGCCAAATCCATCGTGGCGGTAAATTCCAGCAACACATTGGGTCGTTTGCCGTTGTCCCTCTGGAAGATGTTCTTAATTGTTCTCTCCCAGTTTTCCACGCTTTTCTCATCTTCCTTGCTGCGTTTCTTCTTTGTTTCCACATTCAGATGATGGGCTTCGTCTGCAATCAACACTATTGGCTCTGTAGCGAAGTCTTCATACGTCACGGCGTTCTCCTTCTCCACATTCAGGTCGGTGTGCAACGCTTGGATGGTGGTGAGGCAAAGGTTTATGCAGTCAGGATCGGCCCCCTGAAAATTCGTCACCTCTCTCACCTCTACCTTCTTGCCATTGATGGCGATGGAAGGGGCAAAGAGATATTTCTGCGAGGAAGGGTTCAGAAAGTTGTCGCGCGTCTTCTCCACGATGTTGTTGCTGCTCACGAAGAAGAGGAAGTTTCTGTAGCCCTGCTCGTAAAGGTAGAGCATGGCGAGAGCCATTATCATCGTCTTGCCCGAGCCAGTGGCCATGTGGAAAAGCAGATGAGGACGGAACGGCTTGCCTTCGAACACGTTTTCAGGATTCATGTAGGTAAGGAAATACCTCATACAGTCTGCCTGATATGGGCGCAGATGCTTGGTTGGGGTCATTCCTGTCTCGAAATAATCAGGCAGCTGGGTTCGTGCGATGGTCTGGCGGCCGAATTCCTGTTCAATTATTTGTTGAAGCTTTGCCATAATCAACGTTCTTTTCTGTAAAACTCTTGTGTCAGACGTCTATCCTCGTCCGTCACGTCATACTCGTTGCTGTCTATATCTGACAGGGCTACATAAAGCAGATTCTTGTCAAGACACTCTATGAGGAAACGCTTCTGGTCTTCAAGGCTTAAGCCGTCGAAACTTTCTGCATTGGCATCCATCTCTTTGACGTCTACCTTATAGTTCAGATAATCGGTTGCCTTCATTCGCCCCCAAATGTCTTTCAACTGCTCGCTTGTCTCGGCCTGTTCTATCTCGTCGGCATACTTGTCGTTGGCTTTAGCAAGCTCACAATAGACGAAAGAGCCGCCACCTTGCCAACCAACGAGCTTGCTGATGCCAGACTGCTCGCCTTTAGATACACATGTAAGCCTCTTTAAAGATTTTTCAATCTGCCCATCAAGTTGGTCGCAAGTAATAAACCTACGTTTCATCTTATACGCAACAGCTGCAGTTGTGCCACTTCCTGCAAAAAAATCGAGGACAATATCATTTGGCTTTGAAGCCAGGTCTATAATTCGCCTAATCAACTTTTCTGGCTTCTTTCCACCTTTTAATTTCACCCCACCTTCTTTAGCTATTCCTTCATAAGGAGTATCTATCCAAATGTTAGATAACTGAATACTTGGAACGTCTTCGCCATCAATATTACGAACCTTTTTGGAATAGAAAGCTATCTCTTGTCCTTTCGTAACATACAATGGGGAGTTGTTCGAGCGTTCTAAGCAAAAAATCGCATCTTTATTTTCTCTAGATAACTCTCTAAGTTTAACTGCATCTTCTGCTGCATCATCATTTATCGCAGTCAAGCGAAATACTCTATCTTTGTTTGCCAGAGCAAAGTCTGCAACAAGTTGCTTAAACACAGCATTCTTTATGTTTTTCAGCGCCTCTTTTTTATTCTTATACCCTTCTTGTTCTGCAACAATCGCATCTATTCTTTCAAAATTCCATTTTTTATAATTATCGTCAAAGTTTGTTATATAAAACGCATAATTATCATCATATTCTGTTTTTACGAATTGCTGCTTAAATGTCCATTGTCTCTTATGCTTAGCAAAAGCCAAAATGTATTCTGCTGTTTCGAATACACCAGGGTTTACACTCGCAAAACCTGAAGGCGATTTTGTTTTGATGGTAATCTTATTTATAAAGTTGTTTTCTCCGTTTTTATTAAAAACTTCTTTTAACATAAGATGTAATTCCGCTACACCATCATCACTTATCTGAACAAACAAGGCCCCATCATCTGACAGCAAATCCCTAGCAATCTCTAACCGATTCTTCATAAAAGTACACCAAGTGGATAATTTAAAATTAGAATTGTAGTTAAAGGTATCTTCTGATTTATTGGCTACAAAATAATACGGCGGATCAATATAAATTAGTCTCACCTTCCCTGCATACTTCTTCTTCAAAGAATGCAAGGTCAAGAGGTTGTTTCCTTTGATGATAAAATTGTCGGTATTAGTAAGATGTTCCACCTTGTGTTCGCCATCCTTGTCGTAACGCTTGAAATGGGAGAACACCTTTGGCTCGGTCAGTCGGTTCACCTCGTCGGGTGCGAGAGTTTCGTTCCAGAATATCTCGTTGCGCTTAGCCTCCTCTTTGGTCTGTCCGCCTTCAAGCACACAGTCTTTGTAAGGCCAAGAGAGCACCACCTCTCGGCTCTCGCTGATGAAGCGTCCGTTTTCGTTGGTCAATCCAATCTTATTCTTAAACATGGTGTAGCTGCCACCTAAGAACTGGGTGTCGGAAACGAAGCGTTGAAACTTTACCTTGTCGAAAACCATCATTCCTTCAACTTCTTGAAAGAAGACAGCTTTTATCTTATCGTTGCCAAGCAGCGATTTGATGAGAAGCGGATTGAGGCTGAGGGCATCTTCAACGATTCTGTTTTTCAACAATGTGCCGTCGTCCATACAATAACGGCTGTTCATGCGCAGGAGCTGTTCCAGCTCATGATAAAGGTGCAATGCGTCCATATATTCTAATAGTTAGATGTAGCATCCAACTATCACCAGGCTTGTGCGTGCAGACGCAAAAAGACACAAAAGAAAAGGGTGTGAACCACTCTTATGGGTCTTCCGTGGCAAGCGTAGGAATGTCTGAACCACCGTCCGATTATAAGAATGTTCACACCCGTATAGGGCATGAACATTGGCTCTAATAATCGAACGATGGGCGTCACCTATGCTTACGACAGATGAAGCCAACCATTATTGGTGTGGTTGTATATTCAGAATGAAAGTTTCCTACGCTTTTTCTGGAAGACCACAATAATAGTCAATGCTTTATGTTTTACTAAAATGTCTTGGAGATGACACGAAGCCAAATCCAAGGGCAAAGATACGAAGATTTTTGCTTATTGTGCCATGTTGGGACAAGAAAAAATGAAATGTGTGGCTACCGTTGTGCTTCGCTGTTCTGTTTTGTCATTATGCTTTGCCGTTTATGTTTCAACCTCTCTCATTCGCTTTCGGGCGCTTCCGTGCTTTGCGTTAATGGTACGAAACCCATGTGTTAATCGGGTGAAATTAGGCAATAAGTTGGGCAAAACCCAGCAATAAATTGGGCAAAAACCCAGCAACAAGTTGTCTCACATCGACCGTTATGAACATGGAGAACGGTCGTTGCTCGTGTTTATATCGACCGTTGTAAGCATGGAGAACGGTCGGTGTGAGATGACTTTTTCACTGCTTTCGCCCGATTTTTTCACTGCTTTCGCCCGATTTTCTCACTGCTTTTGCACGATTATTTCAATGCTATTACCCAATTATATGCCCCGATTGGTTTTCTGTTATGCGCTGTTTTGTCTTTCGATAAGTCTTGTTCTGTCTTGCTAAGCCATTGAATTCTTCACGCTTCACGCTTCGTCCTTCACCTTCCTTTTCTTCGTTCCTCACCTTCCTTTTTGGGGCCCTTCACCTTCCTTTTTTTGGTTCTTCACTTTTCATTATGCTTCACGCTTCGCTCCTTTATGTAAATTCTATGCTCAAAAAAACTTAAAATATTGTATGTATTGATTTTTTTTCATATATTTGCACCAAATTAGAGAGACCTATATCGTAAAGTAACTGACCGATAAACAGATAGATAAAAACCACTATCATACTTTGTTGACATCATCACTTTGAAAAAAACGAAACTATTCTTTTTCAGATAAGTTTTTGTTGTCAATTTCATTCATACTTTATAAATATAAGTTTGTGCTGAGAGCATATACGGCTCATGCTGGCTTAATGGGCGTTCATACCCTTTTATATATAGGGACGAATAGTGCCATTTTGTTGCTATGATGTTTGCCGCATATATACTTTTGTTCCATGGCTGCCGCCTGATTGTTCAGCCGGTATTGGTTCTGAACAGGGGGTTGATTTAGTATAAAGGTAAGATTGAAGTAGGGATAATTTCCTCCTTGAACTGAGTAGCCATGGAACTTTTTTCTTTCGCTTGGCCACAAAATTGGTACAACGTGCCACTGAAACATCATCTTAACACAAAAAAATGGGGAAGAGATAGGCCGTTTCACTTTATTTTCGTACTTTTGCAGCGCAAATAGAAATTTTAACAACATTATGGACGACTATTACGCGGAAAATATTATTTCAGCAAGATAGAGTCTGCCGTAGGATAAGGCAAGGCTCCATCTTGTTAGCGCATGGAGACTTTGCCTTATGAGAACATATTGGAATATCAACACCTCACTAAAGACCATTAACGAATGGCAACCCAACTGCTGGATACAGGTTACTTGTCCAACAGAAGAAGATCAGCAGTATCTGGAAGATAAATTTAATATCCCTGACTATTTTCTTTCCGACATTAGCGATACCGACGAACGGGCTCGCTACGAATATGATGATGGCTGGATGCTTATCATCTTACGTATACCGTATGTAAAAGAAATACGGTCGCGCACGCCTTATACCACTGTTCCGCTGGGTATCATTCATAAACGCGACGTCACCATCACCGTTTGCTATTATGAAACAAACATGATGATTGATTTTGTGAGCTATCAGCAAAAACGTGGTCAGGGCTTTACCGACTATGTAGACATGATTTTCCGCTTGTTCTTGTCGTCGGCCGTATGGTATCTGAAGCGCTTGAAGCAAATCAATACCCTCATTGAAAAGGCAAAGCACAACCTTGACCATGGTGTGAACAACGAGTCGCTGATAGGATTGAGCCGCTTGCAAGACTCGCTTACCTATTTTATCACCTCAATTCGTGGTAACGAGACGTTATTGGCTAAGCTGAAGTTTAAGTTGCAAGTGGATGAGCTTGATGCCGACCTTATTGAAGACGTAAACATTGAGATGTCGCAGGCACGAGAAACCACCAATATCTATGCCGACATCTTAGAGTCGACGATGGATACCTATTCGAGCATCATTAACAACAACATGAACACCGTGATGCGTACCCTTACCTCGGTGTCGATTATCATGATGTTCCCCACGCTCATATCGTCAATCTTCGGCATGAACCTTATCAATGGCATGGAAAACTATCCTTACGGCTTTGCCATTGCCATGGTGCTCTCAGTGCTGGTGTCGGCCGTGTCGTGGGTAATTCTCAGACGCAAACGACTAATGTAGCCCCCACGCGCTTTTATAGCCTTTTGTTTGGCATAGCGTAAAGCCCCTTTTAGCCATCGCATAACAGGTTTATGCCATGCTAAAAGGGGCTTTATTGGTGCCTGTAAGCATTGGCCAACAGCCTTATAACGAGATAAAATGAAAAAAAATGTGTTTTTTCGTTGCTATTCAATTTTTTTTATTTAAGTTTGCACTTTATAAATACTGAAATTGTCATGCCCTCGCAGGCCACAGCTCGTTATAAAGAAAGCTGATGCATGCCACGCAATGCTGGGGCGTGACATATATGTGATAGATTACCTTGTCATAAACTAAAACAGTGAAATGATGGACTCTCAAGAGAACACCCTGCAACAGGGTACATTTGAAAATGAAAAGAACGTGGAGCAATCTGCCGTTCAAGTAGAAAACGTAAACACAGAAGCTCCCGCTCAGACGGCTGACAGTGAGGCTCAAGAGGCCCAGGAAACAGCTACTGCTGAACCTGCAAAAACTTTCAAAACCAAGAAAGAAGTCATCGACCGCCTGAAAGAGATTGTCGCCAATGACGAAACGCCCACGAAGGACGAGATTGACCATTTGAAGACAACGTTCTATAAGCTACACATTGCCGAGCGCGAGGCACGCATGAAAGCGTATCTTGATGGCGGTGGCGACCCCGAAACCTATCAGGTGATGCCTGACGAAGACGAGGAGGTGTTTAAAGCCGAGATGGGCATCATTCGCGAAAAGAGAGCCAAACTGTTCTTGCAACAGGAAGAAGAGAAGCAGGCCAACCTGCAGAAAAAGCTCGACATCATTGAGAAAATTAAAGAGATGGCCACATCGCCCGATGAGGCCAACAGCCATTATACCGAATTTAAAGAGCTGCAGCAACAGTGGAAAGACATTAAAGCTGTGCCCGCTGAAAAGGCCAGCGAACTGTGGCGCAACTATCAGCTGTATGTAGAGCAGTTCTACGACCTGCTGAAGCTGAACAGCGAGGCACGCGAATACGACTTCAAGAAGAACCTTGAAACGAAGACTCGCCTGTGCGAGGCTGCCGAGAAGTTGGCCGACGAGACCGACATCATCAGCGCCTTCCACCAGTTGCAAGAGCTGCACCAGCAGTATCGCGAAACAGGCCCCGTGGCTAAAGACCTTCGCGAACAAATCTGGACACGCTTCAAGGCTGCCTCTACCGTTATCAACAAGCGCCACCAGCAGCATTTTGAAGAGCTGCGCGCCCGCGAGGAAGAAAACCTTACCCGCAAGACAGCGCTGTGCGAACAGGTTGAGGCCGTGATAAAGGAAGAAAACAAAACCGCCTCTGACTGGGAGAAACACACACAACAAATCATCGCTCTGCAAAACGAGTGGAAGACCATAGGCTTTGCTCCGCAGAAGATGAACGTGAAGATCTTTGAGCGCTTCCGCTTGGCTTGCGACGACTTCTTCGGCCGCAAAACACAGTTCTTCAAGGCTGTCAAGGCTCAGATGGCTGAGAACGCCGACAAGAAACGTGCGCTGGTAGAAAAGGCTAAAGCACTGCAAGATAGCACTGAATGGAAGTCGACCAGCGACAAGCTAATAGCCCTTCAGAAAGAGTGGAAGACCATAGGTCAGGTGCCCAAGCGTTTGGGCGACCAGCTGTGGGCCGAGTTCTTGGGCGCTTGCAACAAGTTCTTCGATGCACGTAACGCTGCCAACGCTGGCGTACACAACGAAGAGCGCGCCAACCTCGACAAGAAGAAGGCAGTGATCGAGAAGCTGAAAGCTGTGCTCGAGGCCGCTGCCGACGATGCTCAGCAGCAGGTGCAGCAGCTGGTTGAAGAGTATAACGCCGTAGGACACGTGCCTTATAAAGAGAAAGATAAGGTGTATGAAGAATATCATGCCGTGCTCGACAAAATTTATAAACAGTTCAACGTCAGCTCGGCACGTCGCCGCTTGAACAACTTCAAGAACAACCTGAAGAATGTGGCTAAGCGTGGCGAAGATGCGCTCGATACTGAGCGTGGCCGACTGATGCGTCGCTTTGAGCAGCTGAAGCAAGAGGTGCAGACCTATGAAAACAACCTCGGCTTCCTTAACGTAAGCAGCAAGAAGGGCAACAGCCTTATCGACGAGATGAACCGCAAGGTGCAGAAGCTGCGTGACGATATGGAGCTGGTGAAGCAGAAGATTAAAGCTATCGACAGCGAGAACAAAGACAACTAATTACGTCTCAACACGCAAACAGCATAAGGGAGATGGAGCCATAACACGCCTCATCTCCCTTTTTTATGCCCGTGGCTTTATTTTGTGACCCTTCAATATCTGAAATATGAAAAAAAATATGTAAGTTTGCGATATGAAAAGCGTAAGACCCAAGAAAAATCTCGGCCAGCATTTCCTGACCGACCTCAATATAGCCAAAGCCATCGCCGATACGGTTGATGCCTGTCCAGATATTCCCGTCCTCGAGATAGGGCCTGGTATGGGTGTGCTCACACAGTATCTCGTTACCAAACCACGCGAGGTAAAGGCCGTGGAGATTGACACCGAGAGTGTGGCCTATCTGCACGAACACTTTCCATCGCTGCGCGACAATATCATTGGCGACGACTTCCTGCGCATGAACCTCAACGATATTTTCGCAGGCCGACAGTTTGTGCTCACTGGCAACTATCCCTACGATATCTCGTCGCAGATATTTTTTAAGATGCTCGACTATAAAGACCTCATTCCTTGCTGCACAGGCATGATACAGCGCGAGGTGGCCTTGCGCATGGCATCGGCACCTGGCAATAAGGCTTACGGCATCTTGTCGGTGCTCATACAGGCATGGTATGATGTAGAGTATCTGTTCACCGTAGACGAGCACGTGTTCAACCCACCACCAAAGGTGAAGAGCGCCGTGATACGTATGACACGCAACGAGGTTACTGACCTGGGATGCGACGAGCGGCTCTTCAAACGCATCGTTAAGGCTGTCTTTAACCAGCGCCGCAAAATGTTGCGCGTAAGCCTGAAACAGGTGTTTTCAGGCACCCCCGCTCGCCCCGAATTCTATACAAACGACATCATGACCCGTCGTCCTGAACAGCTCTCGGTGGCCGAGTTTGTTACCCTCACCAATATGGTGGAGGCCGAGATGCAAGCCATTGCGCCCGCCACTACCCACGCTGAAGGCTAACAACAGGCAAAGCGGTAACGTAAAAAGACCACGTATAGCGTAAAAAGAAAAAACACGCACAAACAGTTGTGAATATCGGATATTATCACTAAATTTGTGCATTTGATTTGACAATATAAACCAATAACGATAATTTATATATGATTGACGTAAAAGAAACATTGACAGGTGCCACTGAGCGCATGGAGATGGCAGCCATGTATCTCGAAGAGCAGTTGGCACGCATCCGTGCCGGACGCGCCAATGTGGCTATCCTCGACGGAATAAGAGTGAGCTCGTATGGCTCAATGGTTCCTCTGAACCAGGTGGCTAACGTGTCGGTGCCCGACCCACGCACCATCGCCATCCGTCCCTGGGACAAGAAGGCCATCCGCGATATTGAAAAGGCCATTATGGATAGCGACGTAGGCATCACACCCGAAAACAATGGCGAGATTATTCGCCTGGGTATACCGCAGCCTACCGAGGAGCGCCGTAAAGAGCTGGTAAAACAGTGCAACAAGATTGGTGAGAAGACCAAGGTTGAAATTCGTAACGCGCGTGGCGACGTTAAAGAAAAGCTGAAGAAAGCCATCAAAGACGGCCTCTCTGAAGATAATGAGAAGGACGCTGAGGCTGAATTGCAGAAAATTCACGACAAGTTTATCAAGCGCGTTGACGACTTGCTTGCCGAGAAGACAAAAGAAATTATGACCGTATAATATATTTAAGGTAAAAAGGTAAAAAGGCATAAACGGTAAAGGTTTCGTGGCATATTGTGCTAAGAACATTTTGCGCGTCTTCTGCTTTTTACCTTTTTACTTTTTTTATTTTTCTTACCTTTATATATGAAGGGACTCGTAATAAAAAACACTGGAAGCTGGTACACCGTGAAGACCGACGACGGCAACATTGTGGAAAGCAAAATAAAAGGCAACTTCCGATTGAAGGGCATACGCAGCACAAACCCCGTGGCTGTGGGCGACCGCGTTGAGATTATTCGTAACCAGGAGGGCACCGCCTTCATCAGCGCTATCGAAGACCGACACAACTATATCATACGCAAGTCGCAAAACTTGAGTAAGCAGAGCCATATCATTGCGGCCAATGTCGACCAGGCTTTCCTCATTGTTACAGTCAATTATCCTCAAACCTCTACCACTTTCATCGACCGCTTCTTGGCTTCGGCCGAGGCTTACAGCGTGCCCGTGGTACTGGTGTTTAATAAAACCGACTTGCTCTCGGAGGAAGAGCGACACTATCAAGACATGATGATGACGCTGTACGAAACCGTGGGCTACCAGTGTGTGGCTATCTCGGCCGAAAAGGGCGACGGCGTAGATGCCTTGTTGCCGCTGCTGCATGATAAGATTACGCTGCTCAGCGGAAACAGCGGCGTGGGCAAGTCGACACTCATCAACTGCATCTTGCCAGGCGTAAACCTTCGCACGGCCGAAATTAGCGACTCGCACAACACGGGTATGCACACCACTACCTTCAGCGAGATGCTACAGTTGCCCAATGGCGGATACATCATTGATACGCCGGGCATTAAGGGTTTCGGCACCTTCAATATGGAGCCCGAAGAGATATCTGGCTTCTTCAAAGAGATATTCCGCTTCTCGAAAGACTGCCGCTTCAATAATTGCACCCACACACATGAGCCTGGCTGCGCCGTGATAAAGGCCGTTGAAGACCATTATATTGCTGCTAGCCGATACCAAAGCTATCTTTCAATGCTTAACGATAAAGACGAAAATAAATATCGTGAGGCGTATTGATTTGTAAAAAGGAACGTCAACATAGGACAATAATTAAGAAAACGGACAACATCAGACAACAATTGAACACATTGAACAACAATTGTTGTCTTATGTTGTCTGTTTTCTCAACCGTTGTTCAATGTCGTTTTGTTTCGATTATAATTATTTTTGTCTCCACAGCTGGTCGCCCGTGATCTCAAGTGGCATGGGAATGTTGTCGGTGAAGAGCATGCCTGTGCCCAAACCTTGGGGCATGGTGATGGCGGGGCCATACACGTCAGAGGCAAACTGTGCGATGGCGTTTAAGCCCACGTTGCTTTCCAGGGCGCTGGTTATCCACGAGCCTATGCCGCGCTCTTTTGCCATACGTATCCATTCTCTTGAGCCCGTCATGCCGCCATGCAACGACGGCTTTAGGATGATGTATTGTGGGCGAATGGTGTCGAGCAGATGTTCTTTCATCGACACTATATTCACGCCTATCAGCTCTTCGTCAAGGGCGATGGGCAGCGGCGTGTTCTTGCATAGCTGTGCCATGTCGGGCCATTGATGCTGACGTATGGGCTGCTCGATAGAGTGTATGTCGTATTTTGCCAACTGTTCCAGACGGTTCATCGCATTGTCGGGCGTAAAACCACCGTTGGCATCTACGCGCAGTTCTATCTGTTCCTTTGTAAAGGCCGAGCGTATATGGCGTATCAGGTCGAGCTCTTTGTCAAAGTCGATGGCGCCAATCTTTAGTTTTACGCATCTAAAGCCTTCCTGCATCTTGCTTTCCAGCCGAGCCAGCATCTCGTCATAGTTGCCCATCCACACCAGCCCGTTGATAGGAATTCCTTCTTCTCCACGTGCAAAGGGCGTGTCGAACAGCTGGTCGCCACCGCGCTCAAAACTTAGCAGTGCCGTTTCCAGTCCGAACAGCATCGAGGGATAGGGGCGTAGCATATCGTGGTTCAGCTTGCCCGTTAGTGCAAACATATTGCATATTGAGGTCAGTATGCGTTCATATTCGGGTATGGCGTCGCAGCTCAGGTCGGGCAGTGGCGCACATTCGCCCATGCCTTTGCGGTCGGGGGCGTCGGGCGATGTGATGGTGATGAACCACGACTGGCGCGTGGTGTACACCCCTCGTGATGTGCCGGCAGGCTGCTTAAAGTGCAGCGTGCGCGGCGTAATCATTACATGATAAGTCATTGTTGTTCTTTTCGTTTATGGCCAATGCTGATGATGGCCAACGCCACAATATGACAAAAGTATTATGGCAACTTAGGATATTTTTTGAAGTCGGGCTTTCGCTTTTCAAGGAAGGCGCGGCCACCCTCTTGTGCTTCGTCAAGCATATAGTAGAGCATGGTGGCATCGCCCGCCAACTCTTGTATGCCCGCCTGCCCGTCGAGCTCGGCGTTGAGGCCCGCCTTTATCATGCGCAACGCCAGGGGCGAGCGCTCCATCATGGTTTCGGCCCATTCTACACACTCGTCTTCCAGGCGGTCGAAGGGCACCACCTTGTTCACCATGCCCATGCGTTCGGCCTCTATGGCGCTGTATTGGCGGCACATAAACCATATCTCGCGTGCCTTCTTCTGGCCCACGATGCGTGCCAAGTAGCTGGCACCAAAGCCTGCATCAAACGATCCTACCTTGGGGCCTGTTTGTCCGAAGATGGCGTTCTCGCTGGCAATGGTAAGGTCGCACATCAGGTGCAGCACATGTCCGCCGCCAATGGCGTAGCCGTTCACCATGGCGATAACGGGTTTCGGCAGCGAGCGTATCTGCTTCTGCACGTCGAGCACGTTTAGGCGGGGCACACCGTCGTCGCCCACATATCCGCCACGTCCTTTCACGTGCATGTCGCCGCCCGAGCAGAAGGCCATGTCGCCAGCGCCCGTTAGTATCACTACGCCTATGCGTTGCGCCTCTCTACACCATGCAAAGGCCTGCGACATCTCCCAGGTGGTGCGCGGTGTGAAGGCGTTTCGATAATGCGGACGGTTAATAGTTATCTTGGCAATGCCATTATATTCTTCAAACAGAATTTCTTTAAAGTCGAAATCCTTAATCTTTTTCCATTCTCTTGTTGCCATATCGTTTAATTCATAATTCTTAATTCATAATGGGGTGGGGTGCGAATTTATCATTCTTGGGTTAAATAATGTTTCATTGCTTGTGCATCTTCGTCGGCATTGGTAAATACTTCTAACAGCATGGGGCGCTGAGCTTGTTGCGTTAGTAAGGTTACGATGCCCAGTTGCATCTCGTCGATGTTGCTGGCTTTTAGGTAGCCAATATCGTTCTGGGTGCAGATGCCACGGGCATCGGCATGGTGTGTGGCTGCCACCATATCGTGGGCCGCTGCACTGGCCTCCAGCCCCGGCAACGTAGTAAAAATGCCACCGCCGTGATTGTTCAGCAAGATGATGCGCAGGTTGCCATGCAGTTGGCTGTTCCACAGCGCGTTTTGATCGTAGAAGAAACTGAGGTCGCCGATAACGCACACCACCATGTTGGGCGTGCCGAGCGAGAAGCCTGCCGCCGTTGATAGCGACCCCTCGATGCCGTTTACGCCGCGGTTGCACCACACACGGTGGGCGGCATAGATGCTGGCCAGGCGCACGGCCGAACTGTTTGCATAATGCACGTGCAGGTTTATGTCGAGGTCGTCAAGCTGACTCTCAAAATATCGTACCGTAGCCATTTGCGAGTAGGGTGGCTCATAGCTCTCGGCACGGCCAGCGCAGTGTGCCAATAATGTTTGCCAGTGGTCGTGAAAGTTGTGGGCCGAAGGCGTTATCGCCTCGTTGCCAGCGAGCGAGGCCAGCAGGGCGTCTGTCTTTTCAAGCGGACATTCAACAATGTCGGTCAGCGTCATCAGTGGGTCGGGCACCTGAGTGGCATCGGGGGTGATGAGGCAGGTGGGAGCTTTTGCCTGGCGTAACAGCAGTCGTAGCGCCTTGCTCACGAGGGTGTCGCCCAGATAGAGCACGTAGTCGGGCATAAAGTCGGGCACCCCTACGTCTTCATTACCTATCATTGCACCGACATTATTCTTGTCATCTGACAGCAGTCGTGCTGCCTCGTCGGCATGTATTACCGTGTATCCGCTGTTTGATAGCGGCTCGGCCAGCACCACAAAGCGTGTTGATAGTGCGCGCAGTGTGGCATCGCTCACCACGCCATTAGCTGTTTGCCCCATCACAATCATGGGCTTTTGGGCGGCAAAGAAGGCTTGTAGGGCACCGTTATGGGTGCATATTGTGGTGTTGATGCTGTGCGTGTGGTATAGCGATACCTGAGGCAACTGATCTACGTTGAAGGTGAACAGTGGCTCGGTGATGGGCACATTGATGTGTACGGGTGCTGCCTGCCGACAGGTACATAGGTGCAGTGCCTCGTTTATCAGTCGGCGGCACAGCCAGCGTTCCTCGTCATTGTGCGGTTCGGGCAGCTGCACCGTGCGTCGCACCATTGTGCTGAAGGCGCCTGGTTGTGGCAATGTCTGCCCGTCAAGCTGTCCTATCCACTGTTGTGGACGGTCGGCCGACACCACGATAAGGGGTATATGCTGGTAGAAAGCCTCGGCCACGGCGGGCGCCACGTTCAGCAGTGCCGAGCCTGATGTTACGCACACCACCACGGGTTGGTCTGTAGCCTGTGCCAAGCCGATGGCGTAGAAGCCAGCCGACCGCTCGTCGGTTACGGGATGGCACGTAATGCCATCGGCCTCGTTCAGATTGTGCACGATGGGTGCATTGCGGCTTCCGGGGCATACCACGGCGTGCGTCACTCCCTTTTTAATGAGCAGGGCTGTAAGAATATTTATATTTTCTTTGTTGCTAAACATCTGTTTCTTTTCCCTATTATTATTATTCACATGGCCTTCTTTTTTTGAAGAAGGTCATAGGATTTTTGAAGAAGGCTATAAGTTTGTTTGAAGAAGGCTATAAGTTTTTTTGAAGAAGACTATAAGTTTTTTTGAAGAAGACTATAGTTTTTTTTGAAGAAAGCTATAGGATTTTTCACTTTTCACTTTTCCCTTTTCCTTTTCAAAACACGCCTCGCATGGTTTCCATCTTAGCCTCTGTCTCGTTCCATTCGTCCTCCTCTCTACTGTCGGGCAGCAGACCACCGCCCGCATACAGCCAGAAGTGGCGCCCCTCGATGCGCATACAACGCAGCGATACAAACAGGTGGGTAGGCCCATTGGCGTTCATCACTCCAGCAAAGCCACTGTAGTAATGTCGCGGTTGGCTCTCGTTGTTGCTGATAAACCTGAAGGTGTCGGCCTTGGGCATGCCACACACAGCGGGCGTGGGATGCAAGGCGTTGATAAGTCCGCCGAGGCTTGAAGCGTGGGGTAGGGTGAAGTGGAAATCGGTGCGCAGATGCACCAAGTTGCCAGCGCGCACGGTGTAGGGGTCGGTAACAGTGAAGGAAGGCGTAAACTGTTCGATACACTCTTCAATATAGTCGGCCACGAAACGTTGCTCAAAGCGGTTTTTCTCGCTCCATACAATGTCGGTGGCTTGCGTGTGTCCGCCCGGTGTGTCAAAGTCGGTGGCGGCTCCTGATAGCTTCATGGTGCCAGCCAGTGCCATGGTGTGCCACTCGTTTCCATCGCCTTGCAACAGAATTTCGGGCGTGGCCATGAGCCAAGTGCCGCATTGCGGAGCCGACACCAGCGCCACAAACAGTCGAGGGTAGGCGTGACAAGCCTTGATGAAGAGGGCTTCGATAGAGCCTTCCTGTTCGGCCTCCATCTCAGAACAGCGTGCCAACACAATTTTTTTGAACGTGCCCTGGCATAGCTGACCATGAAAATTACGGAAGTCGATGCCGTATCTTTGCTGTTCTTCTTCCGCATCCAGTGCCGTTACATTGCCCCATCCTGCATCGGCAGTGGCGGGCACCTCGTGCACCGTCTCTTCGTCGGGGCGAATAACCACCACAGGTTGTTGTGCCGACACTTCAAAGGGTGCAAGCACAAAGCCTCGACATTGCGCTACCTCGGCCACCGAAGGCAGTTGCAGTGCATTGTCGTCGTGTTGCACTAAGCGGTGGTATTGGTGCTCGTGCGGCAGGCGGTAAAGGGCGAAACAACTCATTTCTCCTCCTTGCCCTTCATGATAAAGTTGGTTACCTGAACAGAAGAAACTAACTCGCCCTTCTCGTTTTTAATCTCTATATGCCATACGTGCAACGTCTTGCCACGGTGCAGCAGTCGGCCGTATGCCGTTACGGTGTCGCCTTCGAGCACCGATTTTACGTGCTCGCCGCTCACGTTTATGCCTACACAAATCTTGCCTGGACACAGCACCATCGAGCCCACGCCAGCCACATTCTCGGCCAGCGCCAGCGAGGCACCACCACTCAAGAAACCGAAGGGCTGCTTGTTACGCTCGTCTACCTTCATGCTGGCCACACACTGGTTAGGATCGGGTGTTGAGATAAAGTTCATGCCGAGGGTGTTTGAAAGGCCGTCGTGACGGCGCAGACGTTCTTTAATATCTTCTAATTCCATCTTTTTTCTTTCTTCTCTTTATTTTGTATAGCAAGTTTTGGGCTTGCTCAATCGTCATTTCTTTGTGATATCCTGTTCTTTTCTGTTTGCGATATGCTTATTTTTCATATTCAATTCTGAAATAATCGAGCACCCGCTTCATCTCGTCTTGAGCCGTGAGACAGGTGTCGCGCAAGTAACCTTATACGCATGTTTTTCTGCTCGCGCAAGGTGTGAAGTATGCTATTTGACATGTTTCTGCTTTTAATTTGGCTACTAAGTTACAAAAAAGTTGTGCAACAAAGTTATTATTTACGTAAATATATCTAAAATATGCCGTGTTTTATTTCATGCTGTCATATTTTTGTCTTACTTTTGCATGTATCAATTATCGACACTAACATTCAATCATAATATATCACACAAGATATGAACAAGAGCGACAGCATCGTTATCATACCAACGTATAACGAGAAGGAAAATATAGAGAAGATTATCCGCGCCGTGATGGGGCTGGAGAAGGCTTTCAACATACTGGTCATCGACGATGGCTCGCCCGACGGAACGGCCGCTATCGTGAAGGGGCTCATGGCCGACACGTTTGCCGACCGCCTGTTCATCATTGAGCGTAGCGGAAAATTAGGTCTCGGCACCGCTTATATAGCTGGCTTTAAGTGGGCGTTAGCGCATGGCTACGACTATATTTTTGAGATGGATGCCGACTTTAGTCACGACCCCAACGACCTGCCGCGCCTTTATGCTGCTTGTCATGACGAGGGTGCCGATGTGGCTATTGGCTCGCGCTATGTCAGTGGCGTGAACGTGGTAAACTGGCCCATTGGCCGTGTGTTGATGAGCTATTTCGCCTCAAAATATGTTCGCTTGGTAACGGGCTTTAATGTGCACGACACCACGGCAGGCTTTAAATGCTACAAGCGTCGCGTGCTCGAAACTATACCCCTCGACCAGGTGCGCTTCAAGGGTTACGGCTTCCAGATAGAGATGAAGTTTACGGCCTACAAGATAGGCTTTAAGATAAAAGAGGTGCCCGTTATTTTTGTCAACCGTCGCGAGGGCACCAGCAAGATGAGCGGCGGCATCTTTGGCGAGGCCTTCTTCGGTGTGATGCGCTTGCGCTGGGACGGATGGTTCCGCAAGTATCCGAAGATGCCAGCCAATGCCTAAAACTGCATATAGATGCAACCATATGAATAAATATGCAAAAAGCGTTGTTTTAAGTAAAATCGGCTGAAAAGTTGCGATTTACTTGAAGACAACGCTTTTTGCTTACACTAAGTATTTTGGTCTCTTCCTGAAAACACATTCAATGGTTCTCAAAAATGAATAAATATACTTTTTTTCCTGTTCTCCTTGTGCTTGTGTTTTCCATGCTTGGCATAGCTCTTCCTGTTCAAAGTCAGAACAAGAAGCAGCGCACGATATACCTGCAAGGCACAGTGAAAGATTCGTTTACAAAGGTGATGCTGAAGGCACACATCACGGTGATGGATGCCGACAGTGCCGTAATCGATACCACCACCGCCTGGCAGTGGGATCGCGATGGAGGCTGGTATCTTCAGATACCCGCACGGCCTGGCAAGCTTATCATCAAGGGCGAGAGCGAAGGGTATGAAACGGGCTATCTCGATTTCACCCTACGCAACATTGCCCGTAACAGAAACTTTACGGTGCCGCCCGTGCTGTTGAAGAAACGGGCCGACGACGATATCTATAAAGACGTAAACCTTGATGGTGTGGTTGTGACGGGCACCAAGATAAAGATGACCTATCGTGGCGATACTATTGTGTATAACGCTTCGGCCTTCAGCCTGCCTGATGGGTCGATGCTCGACGCCCTCATACGACAGATGCCTGGTGCCGAACTGAAGAGCAATGGCGACATCTACATCAATGGGCAGAAGCTCGACTACCTCTTGCTCAACGGCAAAGACTTTTTTAAGGGAAACAATAAGGTGATGCTCGACAACCTGCCTTACTATACGGTAAAAGACTTAAAGGTGTATCATAAAGCCACCGAGAAGAGCGAGATGCTGGGCGAAAATGTTGAGAAGAAGGATTATGTGATGGACGTAAACCTGAAACGTGATTATAACCGCGGTATGATGGGAAACATTGGGGTGGCTGGTGGCACGAAAGACCGATGGCTGGCTCGACTCTTCGGCCTGTATTATGACGACCACACGCGCCTGTCGCTCTTTGCCAATGCCAATAATGTGAACGAAACGCAAACGCCTGGAACCGAGGGCGACTGGCAACCTTCAAATATGCCTCAGGGGCAAACTACCACCCGACTGGTGGGCCTACACCTCGACACAGAAGATAAAAACAAGGTGGTGACCGATAATGTTGACCTCACCGCCACCTGGACCGACGCTGTAGACGAAACGCGGTTGGCCAGCGAGTCGTTTGCCACTGGCGGCAACATCTTTCGACGCTCAACCAACTATGACCGCCAGCGCGACTTCAGAACCAGCTTCCAAAACAACCTACGCTTGCGCATAGGACAAGTGGGTATGACCTCGTGGACATCGGCCGATTATAGCAATGGTCGCAACTCGGCTCACAGTCGTAGCGCCACCTACGATGCCGACCCGTCGGCCTATGGCGATATTCGTGCCGTGCTCGACTCTACCTTTGCTGCCAATGCTAACCCACTGCTCAGCTTGCTGGCCAACCGTTCGCAAGCCATGTCGTATAGCCGCTACCGCTCGTTCAGCGCCAATCAGCAGCTATGGGGTTTTTATAAGTTGCCGTGGGGCGACCGCATCGAACTAAACTTTGATGGCTCTTACAGCCAGTCGAAGCCTAACGACAGTCATAGCCTGACGCGTAACGAATATATGAAAACGCAAGATGACGATGCCCGACACGTGTTTGCCGACCGCCATGCCAACAGCTATCAGTATAAGACGGCCCTCAGTTATTCGGTTACGCTGCCTATGGGCTTCTACTTTAAGTTAACGGCTGGCTATCAACAAAACCGCTCGGCCAACAACAACCTAAACTATCGCCTTGACCGTTTGGGCGGACGCTGGGCCGACATTGCTGCCAGCATGTGCCACGAATTGCCGTCGACGCGCGACTCGCTGCTTCGGGCGCTTGATGCCGACAACAGTAGCCACTACGTAAACCTAAAGCGCACATATAACACGCAGGCTGTTATCAATTTTAATAATAATGATAACACGCTGTTCTTCTCAATGATACTGCCGCTGAAATGGCAAAACGAGACGCTTTGCTATCAACAGGCTGCGCTCGATACGGTGGCCTCGCGCCATAATATGCTGTTCAACCCTGGCGTCAGCATGTTCTACAATGGCGAGAAACTTATGTATAGCGCCTCTTATTTTCTCACCTCGTCGCTGCCACAGTTTACGGCCCTCATGCCTGTTAGCAACGACCTCAACCCTCTGGCCGTGCGCATCAGCAATCCTAATCTTAAACGCTCGGTGTCGAACAATATCTCTGCCGACATCAGCTTCCGCCGTAAACGTCATCAGCAGAATGTGTCGCTGGGCTTGGGCATAAACACTACGCGCAACAATATGGGCACGCGCACCACCTACAACCGTGCCACGGGTGCCTACACCTATATGAATGATAATGTGAAGGGTGGAAACTGGTCGGTAAATACATGGAGTGGTTTTACACGAACCCTTGATAAGGCGCAACATCTTACCATCGACCAGCGCCTGTCGTACAACTATAGCCGAAGCACCGACTTTGACATTGCTTACGACGAGGCGGCTACACAGCTCAGTAGGGTAAACACATCGGTGCTGGGCGAGAAACTGATGTTCAACTATCAGAAGGACAACTTTAACGCCTCGTGCAGCGGAAACCTGTCGTGGCGACACAGCACCAGCAACCGTGCCAACTTTGAAACGCTGAACACCTACGACTTCGACTATGGCGTCACGCTGTCGTGTCGTATGCCTCTCGACATCACCCTTGCCACCGACCTGCGACAATATAGCCGTCGTGGCTATGGCGAGCACTCAATCAATACCGACGATCTGGTGTGGAACGTCTCGCTCTCTCTCTCGTTTGCCAAGGGCAAATGGGTGCTGAAGGCCGATGTGTTCGACCTCTTACACCAACTGTCGAACACCACCTATACCGTGAACGCGCAAGGGCGCACCGAGGTGTGGCACAACACCATACCCAGCTACGGCATGCTGCACGTAAGCTATAAATTCAATAAAATGCCTAAGGGAAAGAAAAAGTAGGGGGTAGAGTAACAGGTAGGTTATAGAGAGATGTTCCTAAAAAAAAGTCGCTGCATTTTGATTTTGCCATTTGTTTAAAAAGCAAAGCCAAATGCGGCGACGGTTATCTTTTTTTCCTTAAATCGTAATCTCTGCCGAGCCGAAGCAGCGGTGATGGTCTTCGTCATACACCACGCAGAACTGTCCGGGTGCTACGCCCTGTATCAGCTCTTCAGCATGTACGATGAACGAGGCATCGCCTGTGCGTTCAAGGGTGGCGGGATGATATTCGGGCGTGTGGCGTATCTTGAAGCGCACGCGCACGGTATCTTGTCCCTCCCACGGGTTCTCGGTAAGGAAGTGGAAGTCGTGAATGGGGAAGTCTTTCTTATAGGCGGTGCGAGGTTCGAAGCCCTTGCTTACATACAAGATATTGCGCTCCATATCTTTCTTCACGGCATACCACGGCCCACCGCCGAAGCCCAAACCATGACGTTGCCCAATGGTGTGGAACCACAGTCCGCGGTGCTGTCCTATCTTGCGTCCTGTCTCCAGTTCCAGCACGTCGCCAGGGCGTTCGCCCAAGTATCGGCGAATGTAGTCGTTATAATTTATTTTTCCCAGGAAGCAGATGCCTTGCGAGTCTTTGCGTCGGGCGTTGATAAGATGTTCGCGTTCAGCAATGGCGCGCACCTCGTCTTTCATATAATGACCTATGGGGAAGATGGCTTTGCGCAGCTGCCAGTCGTATATCTGCGCCAAGAAGTCGGTTTGATCTTTCACAGGGTCAGGACTGGTGACGAGCCATTTCTTGCCATCAATGATCTCGGTTTGCGCATAGTGGCCAGTGGCAATAAGGTCGTAGTTGTGTCCCATCTTCTCGTTGAAGGCACCAAACTTGATGAGGCGGTTGCACATCACGTCGGGGTTTGGGGTAAAGCCCGCGCGCACCTTGTCCATGGTGTATCGTGTCACCTCGTTCCAGTATTCTTGGTGGCAGTCGATAACCTGCAGGTTGCAGCCATAGCGTTTAGCCACGGCCGTAGCCATTTCAAGGTCTTCTTCCGACGAGCAGTCCCATTCTTCCTGTTCCTCGGGGCCTATCTTTATATAGAAGCAGTCGGGGTGCAGCCCCATTTGTGCCATCTCGTATACCACGACCGAACTGTCGACACCGCCCGAAAGCAGCACGGCAATTTTCTTATCAGCCAAGTTCTCGTTCATGTAATTTACTTTTTCCTTTTTATCTCATATTTAAGCAAGCGTAATCTCCTCATCACCAGTCTCCTCGTCACCAATCTCCTAGTCAACTCGTCACTCGTCAACTCGTCAACTTGTTAAATTACTTATTCAGATAACGTTCTGCCTCAAGCGCTGCCTTGCATCCGCTGCCCGCTGCCACAATGGCTTGGCGGTAGGTGGGGTCGGCACAGTCGCCAGCGGCAAACACACCCGGAATATTGGTGCAAGGCGACTGGCCTTGCGTTTTGATATATCCTGTTTCGTCCATCTCTATCCAGGGCTTGAACACGTCGGTGTTAGGCTTATGGCCAATGGCCAAGAAGAAACCGTCGATAGCCACATCGTAGTGTTGCTCGTCGGCCTCGCCTTTGCGTTTCACCAGGTGTACGCCTTCAACCTTCTCTTCGCCGAAGAGGCCTGTGGCGTTGTGCTCGTACAATATCTCTATCTTCTCGTTCTCTTCAACGCGACGTCGCATCACGTCAGAGGCGCGCAGATAGGGCTTGCGAACAATCATATACACCTTTTGGCAGAGGCCAGCAAGGTAGGTAGCCTCTTCGCAAGCCGTGTCACCACCGCCCACTACGGCCACGGTTTTCTTGCGATAGAAAAAGCCGTCGCAGGTGGCACAGGCGCTCACGCCGCGTCCGTTATATTTGCGCTCGTCGTCAAGGCCCAAGTATTTGGCCGAGGCTCCTGTGGCAATAATCACGGTGTCGGCCTCCAGCACGCCATCGTCGGTAGTGATGGTGTAGGGTGCTTTTGAAAAGTCGACGGCTGTAATCATGCCACCGCGAATGTCACATCCAAACTTGGTGGCCTGCTCTTGCAGGTCCATCATCATTTGGTTTCCGTCAACGCCTTCGGGGTATCCAGGAAAGTTTTCAACGATGGTGGTCTGTGTGAGCTGTCCGCCCATCTGCATGCCACAGTAAAGCACGGGGTTCATGTTTGCGCGTCCGGCATATATGGCGGCGGTGTATCCCGCGGGGCCGCTACCAATGATGAGGCAGCGAATGTGTTCTTTGTTGTCCATAGGATAGTTGTTGGGGGTGTGTTATGTCATAATCAATAATGGCACGTTTGGTGCTGCGTGCGGTTAGGCTTTCAGCAGCTCTTCTACGGCCTTGTCAATGGTGTCGAAGCTGGTGGTGGGCTCAAAGCGTGCCACTACCTGTCCTTTCTTGTTGATAAGAAATTTGGTGAAGTTCCATTTTATGTCGGCCTTCTGAGCATAGTCGGCATCGGCCTCGCTCAGCATCTTTTCCAGCACGGGGGTGAGTTTGTGATCAGGATTAAAACCCTCAAAGCCCTTTTGTTCTTGCAAGAAGAGGAAGAGCGGGTCGGCATCGGGGCCGTTTACTTTCACTTTCTTGAAGCGTGCAAACTCGGTGCCATAGTTGAGTTTGCAAAAGTTGTGTATCGACTCGTCGGTGCCAGGTGCTTGCTGGCCAAACTGGTTGCAAGGGAAGTCGAGCACCTCGAAGCCTTGTGCATGATATTTTTCATACAGTTTTTCCAGTTCTTCATACTGGGGAGTGAAACCACACTTTGTGGCTGTGTTTACGATGAGCAGCACTTCGTTAGCAAACTCTTTCAGCGAGATGGTGCCGCCTTTTCTTTCTTTTACCGAGAATTCGTATACCGTTCTCATTTTCTTTTTTATTATTGTTTTGTTAATCTCTCTTATGATGTGTGAAGGGTGTGTGGATGCAAAGATACTGATTTTTGATGAAATAGGCAATGTATAGGTGAAAAAGTGTGCCGCAGACTATTTCAATATAAGGTGTAAATAACTTAGAAACAAGTTGAAAACAAACTAAAGACAAGTTGAAAACAACAAAAAACAACAAAGGAACAATACAGAACAACGTTGTGTTACACATAAAGTGTCGTACAGGTTGTTCAGTGTTGTTCCCTTGTTGTTCAGCGTTGTTTATCTATGAGCTAATTACCAAGCCACGTTAAAGCCCACGTTTATGCTGGCGTTTGAGCTGAGAGGTATGCCCTCTTTGCTCTGTTTGCCCAGCAGGTGGTCCATGCCTACGAAGAAGTTCATGCCTTTGGGGTGGAAGTTAACAATCCATCCCATGCTTGTTGTAAAACTGTTTACGGCAAAGTTGATGCCGCCATCAATCCACTTCAGCGGAGCCACGTTGGCGCTGATACGTCCTTCAGTCCAGCTATATTTGCCATAGAGGTGGGTAGAGCTGAGGGCACCAAACTTCAGTTTGCGGTAAACGGGCAAGGTATATTCGCCGCCCAGGTTGATGGTAGCGCCTATGCCTGTGGTGCGTTTGCCCTGGTCGCCCTCGTCTTTCAGATTGGCAAAGTCGGCTATTTGGTCGCCATACTTATCCATCTGGTCGTCAACGGTGTTGCCACCCTCATCCTTTACCGATGTATCGCGGAAACCCTTGAAGGTGAAGCTCTTTGAGCGGTTGGCAGCCTGCACGTTGTTGGTCCAGTTGATGAAACCCAGGTCGGTAACGGCAGCGCTCACGGTCCAGTCGTCGTTAATCTTATACACGGCGCCCAGGTCGAAGGCCATACCAAAGCCACCCAGCCCTGCACCATCAACGTCAACATCGTCAACCTTTTTATAGGTGCCCTTGTTGGGGTCGTTATACTCTTCCTCGCTTTCAATATAGCTGAAGCCCTTGAGCGATACGTTGGCCACGCCCTCGCCGCTCACAGTCCACTGGTTGTCTTGTGCCAGGTCGGCTTTCAGGTTCTTCAGTTTCAGGTCGGCACGTCCGGCACCGAACAGCAACTTCACCTTAGCACCAATGCGCAGATGGTCGTTCAGCTGGCGCGAGTGGCCGAAAGCCACCTCGGCATAGGCCATAGCGTTGGCCGAGATGTCGCCTATGTTGTAGGTCTGGTTGCCTGTGTTCTTAGCAAACTCGAACAGCTCGTAGGGAAGCACCATGCCAAAGGTAGAGCGCACGCCCACCTCGAAGGTGTTGTAACCACCAAAACCCTTGAAACCTGCCGAGAGCAAGGTGATGTCGACATCTCCTGCCAGGCGGTTATTGCCTGTGCTGAAGCCTTTTAGCGCCTCGCTGGTCGAGATGTAGGGGTTCATAAACGTGGTTTTCTTCTTCGTGCTGCCCTGTCCGTACATGGGGTTGTCTAAGATAACGTCGCCCACGCCGAAGTTGCCGTGTATGTTTGCACTAATGTTGCCCAGTGCGGGCAACGAGAAATAGTTCTGCTCATTGCCAAACGCGGGGTTCAGGGTGTGGCGGAACTTAAAGTCGTCGGTGAAGTAGGCCGAATTGAAGGTCTGTGCTGAGGCAGCCCCACAAGAAGCGGTGACGATAGCTGCCAGAATATATTTTCCTAATCGTTTCATAATGATGTTGTTGTTAACCTCAAATCCGCAACCTATAGGGTTTAGTGGGATTTTGCTTGCAAAGCGACAAAA
>USAI01000026.1 GCA_900552675.1 uncultured Prevotella sp. | reverse complement strand
GGGAGGACGGGGCACGGAGACCACCGTCCTACTGAGATTTGCAAGGCCAATCATAGTAGAACAGGGTCTCTGTGCCCTGTCCTCCAGCAAGAAGTGAGGGTATTTACTCCCCTCTCCAACGGGGAGGGGTTGGGGGTGGGGCTTTAGTGTGTTAAAAAACGCTACTGTGGTGCAAAAATAGCACCTATACCTGTTATTATAATATATTGCAATAGACCAAAACAATTTAAAAACATAATAATTCGTATGAAAAAACTCATCCTTACAGTAGCCTGCATCGCTGTTGTACAAGGGCTGTGGGCCGATGTTGAAGCTGGTAAAGCCTACCGTCTGGTGCCCGCTACCGACAAGGGTAAGGCTGTGTTTGTAGAAAACTCAGCCTTCGACAACGGCAAGAAAGTAGTGCTCTGGACCCAAACGCCAGCCCCATCTCAACAGTGGTATGCCGAGCGTCAAGGCGAAAAGTGGGTGCTGCGCAACGTATATACGGGCAAGTATCTCACCATCGCTTCAACGGTAGCCCAGCAGTCGGATAAGGCCACTGCCACATCGGCACAATGGACCCTTGAGCCCATTGATGCCAGCACAAACACCTATCGTGTGGCCCAAACCATAGGTACACAGTTGCGTTACCTCGGTGCCGTTAATACAAGTGATGGCACCCAACTGGCATTGGGCGTTAAGAAAACGGGCGACGATGCTGCACAGCAATCGTGGACCTTTGTTGAAGAAACTCCTATCACCACCTTTACCCACGCTTTGCGCGATGAGATGGGCGAGCGCTACCTCGCTTCGTTCCTTCAAACCGTGAGTGGTGGCAAAACCTTTACCAAGGGCGGATGGGGCGAACCCGAGATCCTTGAAACCATGCTCGACGCCTACGAAACCACGGGCCAAAAGCAATATCTCGATGCCTTCACCTCGGTATACAATTACTTTAAGAAAAAGGTGGGCACCGATTGGCTGCACCTGGTGTATGAAGATGCCTATAAATGGTATGGACACGATTTTAACGACGACGTGATGTGGATGATTATTGCTGCCGCTCGTGCCTATCAGCTTACTGGCCAAAAAGTATATATCAACGATGCCAAGCGAGCCTTTGATGGCATCTGGCAGCGCGCCTACAACCAGTGGGGCATGCTGCGCTGGGCCGAGCAGAGTGGAGGCAAGAACGGTACCAACTCGTGTATCAATGGTCCGGCCGAGGTGGCTGCCTGCTATATAGCCATGGGCTTGGGCGACGAGAGCTATTATGAAAAGGCACGCGCCCTGTACGACAAGCAACGCCGCTACCTGTTCAATGCCGAGTCAGGTGCCGTGTACGACTGTTTTACCTGGAACGCCGAGACCAATATGCCGGGTGGTTACAGCTATTGGTCGTCAACCTACAATCAAGGCACCATGTTAGGCGCTGCCACCTTATTATATAATCATTATGGCGACAGCTTCTATCTGCAAGATGCCAAGACGATTGTAGATTATTCGCTGAATCACCTGTGCAACAGTGATGGCATTATCAACGTGTGCCAAACCGTTGAGGGCGACCTCTGTGGCTTCAAAGGCATCCTTATGCGCTATATGCGCCAGTATGCCACCCGCTTTAATGTGCCCAGCATCATGACCTGGATACAGCGCAACGCTCTGCATGCCTACTGCAACCGCAACTCAAAGGGTATCACCTCGTCGGCATGGCTCACCAAGGCGGCCGAAGATGGCACCTATGGCGACAAGCGTTACGACAATCAGCCCTTTGGCTGCTCTACCGCTGTGTCGGCAGCGTTTAACGCGTTTGTTCCCACATCGGGCATTGTGAAAGAGGCGTGGCAAGTGTTTCAGGCCGAAGACTTCGATTATGCCCAAGGTGTTTACACCGACCAGATTGATGGCCGCACTGTGGTCACTAACATCAAAAAAGGGCTGTACACCTGTTATCGCAATGTCGACTTCGGGTCGACCCCTGCACGACAGGTGCAACTCACCCT
Source organism: uncultured Prevotella sp. (assembly GCA_900552675.1). GTDB lineage: Bacteria > Bacteroidota > Bacteroidia > Bacteroidales > Bacteroidaceae > Prevotella. Next base: position 24,889 of record USAI01000026.1, on the reverse strand, counting down.
CTCTAAAGTAGCGAACAAAGCAGTGGGTGGCAGCGTAGAAGTGTGCCTCGACAGCCCCTCGGCCAAGCCCATTGCCACCATCAATGCTCCTACCACCGACAGTTGGGCTACCCTTACCGCCGACATTGCTCCTGTGGCAGGCCGCCACGATGTGTATATGCGCTTTAAGACAAAGGTCACCTCGAGCAACAGCGCGTTTAGTTTCGACAGTTTCACCTTTCTCACCACCGCCACGCCGCTGATGAGCGACGTGACAAAGAATGGTGGTGTGCTCACCCTCAGTCCCGCCTCTGATCAGGCAGCGCTGGCCATTGATGCCGACCCTACCACGTCGGCCTCGGTAGCAGGGCACCAGTTGTCGCTCAGTTATCAGTCAGAAGTGGCCGTGCGCCCTCTGCAGTATAGCGTGTCGGTAGGAACCGAACCGAGCGCTAACGACCCCAAAACGTGGACACTGTTAGCCTCAAACGATGGCGAAACATGGATAGAACTCGACCGCCAAGACAATGCCCAGTTTGCCGACCGTGCCTCCACTCAACGCCACACGCTGAACACCGATGCGCTCTACACCCGCTTTCGCCTGAACATCACAGATAATCATGGTGGAGAGAATACGGCCGTGGCTGACTGGCAACTGGTGGGTACCCTTAACACCAACTTGGGATTTACCGCTCAGGGCACCGAGGTGTGCACGGCCGATGGCTTGTATAAGCCCACCCGCTATGCCGTAACAGCCCCCGCCACCACAGGGCAGCAAGCGCCCACTGGCTGGACACTGCAAGGATCGACCGATGGCAAGACGTGGGACGACATTGACCATCGCTCGCACCAATCGTTTGCTTGTGCCGCCGCCACTGCCTTCTATACCGCTTCGGCTCAGAAGGGCTACAGCCAGTTTCGTCTGCAAACCGAGGGCGAGGGCACCGCGCAAACCTACACCGTCTTTGCTCAGTTAATGCCCACCGCTACCTTCTATCCTGGCATCTTCAGCAATGGTGGCACCTTCACGGCAGCCTCTTCTACCGCTTCGTTAAAAGCAATTGCCGATTCCGACCCGTCAACCTCAGTGCGTATACCGCTGACCAACGGACAGGCACAGGTGGTGTATGAGAGCCCGTGGCCTTTTAAGGTGAAATCGTATGCGCTGTGTGCTGGTAGCGCTCAGGGCGAGACACAGGCCAACCCGAAGAATTGGAAGGTGGAAGTGTCGAAAGATGGCACTAAGTGGACTGTCTTACGCACCGAGCTGAGCAAGGCGTTTAACAAACGCGCAACGGTGGTGACCAACACGCTGAGCAGCAATGCCGAATGGAAATATATTCGCCTAAACATAACGGCTGTATCGAAGGCCGATGCCGATGAGGTGGTGATTGACGACTGGCAACTGAACGGACAGTGTGTTACCACCGATGCTCTGAACGCTTCGGGCGCCACGGCCACGGCCTTAGTGCCTGTTGACAACGCTAATGAAACGGGCGACAAGGTGGCCGACAACAATATCGACACCAAATATTGCTATCCATTTTTTATGGGCTCTTGGCTAAATTATAACTTCGACACCCCAGTGGTGGCCAATCTCTATAGCGTGTCGTCGGCCAATGACAATGTAGGACGCGACCCAAAGGCATGGACATTGATGGGTTCAGACGATGGCACCTCCTGGGTGACGCTTGACCAGCAAACGCAAATAGCCTTTCCTAATCGCAAAACCACACTGTTCTTTGCTTTCAATAATAAGCATGCCTATGCCCACTACCGTATGGTGATGGATGGCAACAATGGCGACAGCATGCTGCAACTGAGCGAGTGGCAGCTGCTGTATAGCGACCAGATAGCATCGGGCATTGGGGCCGTGGCCGATCATGTAGGCCAAGACAAGATAGGCATTGACAAAGATGTAGAAAACAAACTGTTGACGCTATCAATGCCCACTAACGGCACTGTTGCGGTTTATAATTCTACGGGCCTACTGGCTATGCAACAAACGGTAGCGGCTGGAAAGCAACAGGTGTCCTTGCCCTCGAACGCGCGCGGTATATATATTATTAAGGTGTGTGCGGGCGCCCAACAGCAAACGGCTAAGATAATGATACGATAATAGTGTGAGTAAGTAATGATAAGAATGGCAAGTGCGGGGCTTTAAAATGGCTCTTGTGCTTGCCATTTGCTATTTTATACACTATTTATGTGCACTTTTTGCAAGAAAAACGTTTAAATATTCTATCAAAAAGTTTTTATTTATTTTCTCATATTTACACTTTGTAATATTTTGCGCGCCCTAAATTATAAATAGTAATGTTCTTTTGTGAAAAAGCCTTAAAAAGTATCGAATTGTAACTTCGACATTGCAAAAATAATATTTATTGCCTGCTGCTTTACGCTTTGACGCTTTTCTTTTAATTTTGCAGTCAGAAAATATCGCTATATGCTTGATAGTATGACATAATGATAGATTGCGGCGCTGAGACGGCGCAGGTTTTCAGTTATATGCTTGATGGTGCTTGTGTGGTGAAGGCTTGCTTCACTATAGCGATGCGTAATTTTTTTATTAAAAACAACTATGATGAATGAAAACTACCGAAAGAAGGCGGTGAACGTGAAGCTCATCTTTGCTGCCACAGCAATGGCTACGCTGGCCTTAAGTGCACATTCGCTTAAGGCATCGGCCGTTCCAGTAGACAACTTTATTACACCCACAGCCGTGCAACAACAGAAAACCACTGTTGCAGGTACTGTTACCGATGCTGCTGGCGAACCCATCATTGGCGCCAGCATTGTGGTAAAAGGTACCAGCCGAGGCACGGTGAGCGATGCCGATGGCTACTTTACCCTTTCGGCTCCACAAGGTACCACCCTTGAGGTGAGCTGCATAGGCTTTGAAAAGAAAACTATCAAGGTGCCCGCTTCGGGCAAGGTGAGCGTGATGCTGAATGAAGACTCGCGCTCGCTGGGCGACGTGGTGGTAACGGCCATGGGTATTAAGAAAGAGCGTAAAGCGCTGGGCTATTCGGTAACCGACATGAAGGCCGACGAACTGATGAAGAATAAAAATACCAACGTCATTAACTCGTTGGCTGGCAAGGTGCCAGGTGTAAACATCACGCAGAGCAGTGGTGCCGCTGGTGCAGGTGCCAACATCGTTATTCGTGGCGCCAACTCAACGGCTGAGGGACGTTCAAACCAGCCGCTCTTTGTGGTTGATGGTATTATTTATGATAACTCTACCAGCGTGGTGGGCAACTCGGGCACCGATGGTATGACCCGTAACGCCACCACCTTCTCAAACCGTGTGATGGATATCAACCCCGAAGATATTGCTGATATATCAGTGCTGAAGGGTGCTGCCGCCGCCGCTCTGTATGGTTCGCGTGCTGCCGACGGTGCCATCATCATCACCACCAAGAAGGGTGCTGAGGGTAGCGTGAAGGTAGACTATTCAGGCAAGGTGAGCGCTTCGTTCGCTACCAAGTTGCCTGAGGCACAGAAGCAGTTTGGACGCGGAGCTTACTCAGACAACGGCGTGTTTAACGACCTGACCTACAACTCGTGGGGCAAAGCCTATGATGGCAGCGAAACACTGTATGATAACATAGGCAACTTCTTCCGCACAGGAGCCGTGTTTGATAACAACGTAAGCATTTCGGGTGGCTCAAAGAACCAGAGCTTCTTCCTCTCGCTCTCTAATTTTGATCAGCAGGGCATTGTGCGCAAGACGGGCTACGACAAAACCACCGTGCGCTTTAATGGCGAGCAGAAGTATGGCAAGTTGACCGTGAGCGCAAACGTAACTTACTCAATATCAAAGACCGACAAAACCCTTACTTCCAGCGGACTGTGGAACAGCGGTGGTACAGGTACCATGACAGCGCTGTATGGCTGGCCTTTGCAGGAAAATATGTCGCACTATCTGAACGACGATGGCACCAAGTATCGTTTGTTTGATGGCGTATGGGAACTGGCCGACGATAAGGAAAATCCCTACTGGATTATCAATAAAGATAAAATGTATGACAAGACACACCGCTTTACGGGAGCCTTGTCGGGCAACTATAAACTTACCGACTGGTGGGATGTTACCGCCCGTTTCGGCTATGACAACTACACCACCGACGCCTACACCTACATAGCACCGGGATCTGTGGTGAGTGAGCTCTACCAGAACGGACGTCTCTCGAAGAGCGACTACCGCTACGAGTATTGGTCATCGAACGTGATGACAAACCTGCACAAAACCTTCGGCGACTTCGACCTCGGCCTCATGTTAGGTACAACAGCTGAGAGCACCGAGCGCCTGAACCAGACACATTGGGGTTACAACTTCACGACACCGGGAACTATAAGCTTCACCAACATCGCTGCGGGCGACCAGTTCTTCAACGACGGCACAACAAAGAAGCGACTCGTAGGTGTGTATGGCGAGGCACGCGCAGCCTACAAGAACCTGGCTTACCTCACCTTTACGGGTCGTAACGACTGGTCATCAACGCTTCCGCTCGACAACCGTTCTTATTTCTACTCATCAGTGAGCGGCGCTCTTGTGTTCACCGAGCTGCTGCCTAAGAACGACATCCTATCGTTCGGTAAGGTGCGCGCCAGCTGGGCACAGGTAGGTAAGGATGCCGACGCTTATGCTACGCTGACATACCTGGAGAAGCCTATCAACTATGGCGGCTACACAGGTGTGGGCAACGTCTACACAAAGGGCAACTCTATCCTCAAGCCAGAGATCCAGACAGCATGGGAAATTGGTACTGAGCTGCGCTTCTTGAACGGCCGATTGGGACTGGATTGGACCTACTATCACAGCTCTACCAAGAACCAGATTGCATCACCCCGTTTGTCAAATGCTGGCGGATATATTATGATGTCAATCAACTCGGGATCGGTTATCAACGAAGGTATGGAGGTGAGCCTCACGGGTAAACCGTTCGACGGCAAGGACTTCAAGTGGGAGTCGACACTCAACTTCTCTTACAACAAGGGCCGTCTGGGCGACTTCCTCGATGGCGTAGGCATGTTCTACCCCACCGACGCACAGTTTGGAACAGTGAAGTCGGCCTCAGTACCTAACGGTGGCAAGTTCATGGCGCTCGTGGGCACACGCTTTGAGACAGAACACGATGCCGACGGAAACGAGATAAAGGGCGGCAAGTATCTCATCGACCCGACAACCGGTCTTTACAAGATACACAGCGGCTCCAACGACGTGGTGGGCAACCGCGAACCGAAGCTCATAGGTGGATGGAACAACACCTTCACCTATAAGAACCTGTCGCTCTCGTTCTTGCTCGACTTCCGCATTGGTGGCGACGTGTTCAACGGAACGGAGCAGTTTATGGTGAACAACGGTCTGAGCAAGCTCACAACGCTCAACAACCGTCAGAGCGTAACCGTGGAGGGCATTAACGCCACAACAGGAGAGCCTTACAGCGCTACCTACGAGGCAGGAAAGACCTACACCTTCGGAAAGACAACCTACTCGGGCGAGGCAATGATCCAGAAATACTGGAGCAACTATGCCGACAACTCTTACAACTTCATTCAGAGCGTCAACTGGCTGAAGCTGCGCTCGCTCTCGTTGAGCTACGACTTTACCAGCTTGCTGCCCAGCCACAACATCATCAAGCGCCTCTCGGCTAACATCACAGGACAGAACCTCCTTACCTGGACTAACTATAAAGGTATGGATCCTGAGGTTTGTACCGCTGGTGGTACGGGTGGTTCAGGTGCTACTGGCATCGACTATTGCAGCGTACCCTCAGTGCGCACCGTGACCTTCGGCGTGAACATCACGTTTTAACGTCGCTCGCTGCGTGTGAAATAAAACATAGTTTAAACATCAATAAAACGATATTTCTATATGAAAAGTTTAAAATATATGCTGGCAGCCGGATGTCTGCTCTCGCTCGGTCTTACCTCGTGCGACGATTTTCTTGACGTGAACGTTGACCCCGACAAGCCAAACAATACTACCGCCGAGGTAGATAACCGCGTGCCTTGGATAGAACGTATGTATATGTACTCGGCAGGTGTTACCAACTATCGCACGTCGATGATTGCGGGTGTGCTGTATTCAACCAGTGGCTCCCAAGGCCCCGCTGCCACGACATGGAACTTTGCCAATGCTACCTCTACCACCACCTACCAGACCTTCTTTGTAGAGTGTGCGTCGAACCTTAACGACCTGTACAATAAGGCAAAGGCAGAAAACGCTTACCACTATATGGCGGTGGCCGACGTGTTTCATGCCATGGGCTTCATGCAGATGCTCGACGTGTATGGTGAGATACCTTACACCGAGGCATTAGGCAACTCGCCTGTGCCTGCCTACGACGATGGAAAGACCATCTTTAATGGCTGTATTGCAAAACTGGATGAGGCTATCGAGCTGTTTAGTAAGACGCAGGATGCTAAGGCTACACCGCTGAGCAAGGGCGACGTGATGAACGGTGGAGATGTGCAGAAATGGCTGAAATTGTGCTACGGACTGAAGGCTCGCTACCTGCTGAAGCTGTCGAAGAAGGCCGACCTGTATAAGCCCGATGAAATTTTGGCTTGTTTGCAGAAGGGCCCGCAGAGCATTGACGACAACTCGGTGATACCGTGCTATAACAGCGGACAGGACGTGACCGACTATCTGCTCGGCGACCCCATCATGACCAATGGCAACTGGAACTGTGTGGGCTATGGTACCACGCAGCGTATCACCAAATATTACACCGACCTGCTGACCAACATGCGCGGCGCTGGCGTGGAAGACCCTCGATACACCAAGATTGTGCCTGCTGTTATGAGCAATATAAAACTGGTGAACGGAAAGGTAAACTCGTATAAGTGGAACCGCTCGAAGGGTGTCGACTGTCACGGCGACTGCGAACGCCTGAAGGCTGTAGGATGGAACAGCATTGTAGCACCCACATGGGCTGCAACGGATAAAACCATCAGCTATGCCATCAGCGACGATGCTAAGCGGGCCGCCTTCTTGGCCGACATGAAGAAGGTGCACGAGGCTACCGAAGAAACCGATGACAAGGGCAACAAGGTGGTGAAGGTGAAATATCAGGCTGGCTCGGTATATGTAAACAGTGCTAACTATGCCTATGCTGGCGATACCGCCTACGTGTCGTTGCGTAGCAACTCGAAACTGACTGGAAACAAGGATAAGGAAGAGACCGATGTAAACTGGTACTTCTCTACCACCGATGCACTGAACGCTGGCGCCGTGGGTTCCACTGGCTCGTTCCAGCTTCGCCCCGTCAGCGACTTCGAGATTATGACCTACCACGAGGCTTGCTTCATCAAGGCCGAGGTGCTTTTCCGCCAGGGCAAGAAGGCCGAGGCATTGGCCGCCTATAAAGAAGGCATCAAGGCGCACATCGACTATATGCAGAAGAAACTGACCTACTGGCAGGGACAGGGCTACAATAACCCCGATATGATGCCGATGGACGACGCAAAGATTTCGGCTTACATGGCCAGCGATGCTGTATGCCAGAGCGCTGCCGACCTTACCATGCGCGACATTATGCTGCAGAAGTATGTGGCCATGGGTTGCAGCATTGAAAACTGGAACGACATGCGCCGCTTTAACTATAGCGCTGGAAACATTGCCGACTTTGGCGTAGTGTATCCTGGTATGGACCGTAGCGTGCTCTTCACAGGTACTGATAAGCTGAAAGGCACCTCGAAAGATGATCCTAAGTATTGGCCACGTCGCTGGCGTCTGCCCGATACCCTTGAGCTTTCGTACAACGAAACACAGGCTTTGGCCGCCAATAAGCACGCCGAGGATACCGACATCTGGAGCTATCCTGTATGGTGGGATTGCGCTACCGACGCCGAGTATGATACCTATCGATAAACCACAAGGTAAGGCATGATAGCCCCGAAAAAACATTGATAGAAGGATAGATATAACGATAGAAAACAACGCAATATAAATAAATGGTTTACCGTTACCAATAACATCTACCGCTAATAACTATCTATATATTGCTCTCTACACTTTGCAAAACTTAAGGGTTTTCATCGTGTGGAGAGCTTTTTTGTTGTCTTTCATGGGCCGAATAATTTAATTTGCCTATCTTTGTAGCAAATATACTAAGTAATTATCATCATGAATTTACAACCTATAATCCGTCGAGCAGCATGCGTTTTGGCTCTTGCTGCCGCCGCGTTAACCGTTTCTGCACAGAAAGTTAGTACTGGAATCGAAGTATTGAAAGCCAACAATTTCAAACAATTAGAGGGAAAACGTGTGGGATTGATTACCAACCCTACGGGCGTTGACAACTTTATGAAGTCGGACATCGACATTCTGCACGAAGCAAAGAACGTGCAGCTGGTGGCCCTCTTCGGTCCTGAGCACGGTGTGCGTGGTAGCGCTCATGCCGGCGACCACGTAAACAATTCCGCCGCCGACCCCACAACGGGTGTGCCCGTGTTCTCGCTCTATGGTAAGAACCGCACCCCCTCGAAAGAGATGTTGAAGGGCATTGATGTGCTGGTATATGACATTCAAGACATTGGCTGTCGTTCGTTTACCTATATCAGCACCTTAGGTAATGTGATGAAGGCTGCTGCTGAAAATGGCATCAAGGTGATGGTGCTTGACCGCCCCAACCCCTTAGGTGGCGAGAAGGTAGAAGGCTGCCTTACTGAAGACGACTGCATCTCGTTTGTTTCACAGTTTAAGATACCGTATGTTTACGGTCTTACACCCGGCGAGGTGGCGTTGCTGCTAAACGGCGAAAATATGTTGGGCAAGAAGTGCGACCTTGAGGTTATTAAGATGAAAGGCTGGAAGCGCCGCATGACCTATGAAGACACTGGCTTGCAGTGGGTATTGCCTTCACCCCACATTCCCCACGCTTCGTCAGCCCCCTACTATTCAATGTCGGGCATCGTGGGCGAGCTTGACAGCATCTCTATCGGTGTGGGCTACACCATGCCCTTCCAGATGTTTGGCGCTCCCTGGATTAAGGCTCCCGAACTGGCCAACCGCTTGAACGCGCTGAACCTGCCGGGCGTTATGTTCCGCCCCATGTATTACACACCCTTCTATGCCTTTGGTAAGGGCCAGGAGCTGCAAGGTGTTCAGGTGTATCTCTCCGACTATAAGAAGGCTCGCCTGACAAACATCCAGTTTGTTGTGCTGCAAGAGCTGTATAAGCTGTATCCCGACCACGACGTGCTGGCACAGTGCACCAAACGCCACGCTATGTTCGACAAGGTGTGTGGCTCAAAACAAATACGCCAACTGTTTATGAAGCGCCATATGTGGGAAGATGTTCAGCCCTACTGGGATAAGGATGCCGAAAACTTTAAGAAGTTGGCAAAGAAATATTGGCTATACAAATAGTTTGTCGTAAACAAGCTCTTGCTTAGGCAAGGGGCTTGTTTGTTTCTCACTTACTGCATCATTAACTGTCCTTATAATATTACAGGAGCAGAAGGAGGAAAGGGCTTCCTGCTTCTGCTCACTGAAAACCTAATTTAACGACGAATTAAATATATGGATAAAGTAAAGACGAAGAGTCAACGTATCACATCGATTGACATTTTGCGCGGCGTAACCATCGCTGGCATGATTCTTGTGAACAACCCCGGCGGCCCCGAGGAGGAGACCTATGCTCCGTTGCAGCACGCCGAATGGTTAGGTCTTACACCTACCGACCTCATCTTCCCCTTCTTCATGTTTATCATGGGTATCACCACCTATCTGTCATTGAAGAAGTTTAAGTTTGAGTGGTCGGCAGCTTGCGGCTTGAAAATATTGAAGCGCGCCTCGCTGCTCTGGATTATCGGTCTCGCCCTGTCGCTGCTGTTCATGCTCTGCCGCGGCACCGAAGATCCATTGGGACATTTGCGCATCTTGGGCGTGTTCCCCCGTCTGGGTATCTGCTACGGCTTAGCAGCACTCATTGGCGTTACCATTAAACATAAGTTTATTCCTTGGCTCATCGCCTTCATCTTTGTAGGCTACTGGATTTTGCTGGTAACCATGAACGGTTATGCCCACGACGAAACGAATATTATCGCTATTGTTGACAACGCCATCCTGGGCGCTAACCACGTGTATCGTTGGGAAAGCCCCGATCCTGAGGGCTTGCTGAGCACACTTCCGGCTTTGGCACACGTGCTCATTGGCTTCTGCGTAGGCAAGATTGTGATGGAACTGCACGATATTAACGACAAAATTGAGCGCCTCTTCGTTATTGGCGCTGTGCTGGCTATCGGTGGCTGGCTGCTCAGCTATGGCTGCCCCCTCAGCAAGAAACTGTGGACACCCACCTTTGCAATGGTAACCTGTGGTATGGGTTCGGTAGTGCTGGCGCTGCTCACATGGCTGGTTGACAAGAAGGGCAAGCAAGGCTTTGCTACCCGCTTCTTCCAGGTGTTTGGCTGCAATCCCTTGGCCATCTTCGTCTGGTCTGACCTGTTGCTCATCCCCTTCGGCATCTATAAGTTGCTGGGCGACACCTCTATCCACCACTTTATCTACGACACACTGTATTGCAGCATCTTCCCCGACCAGTTTGCATCGCTGCTCTACTCGATAACCTATGTGTTGATAAACTGGGCCTTCGGTCTCTACCTCTTCAAGAAGAAAATTTACATTAAACTATAATTAATTACCTAATTTATAACTAATAAAACATAACTGATATGATACTTTTAGCAGATAGTGGTTCTACCAAGACCGACTGGTGTTTGGCAGAAAACGGTAAAGCAGTAAAAAGCATAAAGACACGTGGCACAAACCCCTTCTTCCAAACTGAAGACGAGATTGCTGCCGAAATTGAGGCTTCGCTCTTGCCCGAGCTGCCCTCGGCCGAAATCGACGATGTGTTCTTCTACGGTGCTGGATGCACCGCCGAGAAACTGCCCGTCTTAGAGAAGGCTTTGCGCCGTCATTTGAATGTAAAGGGCCGTCTGGAGGTGGCTTCTGATATGCTGGCTGCTGCCCGTAGCATCTGCGGACACGAGCCTGGCATCGCTTGCATCTTGGGCACTGGTAGCAACTCGTGCTTGTATGATGGCGAGAAACTGGTAAAGAACGTGTCGCCGCTGGGCTTCATCCTCGGCGACGAGGGTAGTGGTGCTGTGCTGGGTAAGAACCTGGTGGGCGACATTTTGAAGTGTCAGTTGCCCGAGCACATTCGTCAGCGCTTTGAAGAGAAGTTTCAGCTGAAACCCTCTGACATCATTGAGCGCGTATATCGCCAGAAGATGCCTAACCGCTTCTTGGCTTCGCTCGTGCCTTTCTTGGCAGAGAATATTGCCGACGAGAGCGTAGAGAACTTTGTTATTGAAAACTTCCGCCGCTTCCTCGTGCGCAACGTGAAGCTGTATGAGGGCTGGCAGACACTGCCTGTAGGCTTCAATGGTTCTATCGCTTACTACTTCCGCCCGCAGCTCGAGAAGGCTCTGCAGGCTGAAGGCATGAACCTGGGTCGCATCATCCAGGCTCCTATGCCAGGCTTGATTGAATATCACAAGTAATGTTGTTCTTATTTACTTGTCAACTAATACAATAAAAATAAAACATAATAATAAATATGGCATTTGTTAAAATTAGTGAGCAGCCGTCGTTGTACGACGATCTCGAAAATAAGAGTGTGCACGAGTTGCTCGTCGACTTGAACACTGAAGATAAGAAGGTGGCCTTGGCAGTAGAGAAGACCATCCCGGCTATTGAGAAACTGGTTACACAGATTGTTCCCCGCATGAAGAAGGGCGGACGTGTGTTCTATATGGGTGCTGGCACCAGCGGACGTCTGGGTGTGCTCGACGCTTCTGAGTTGCCTCCCACATTCGGCGTGCCCTCAACATACGTTTACGGCCTTATTGCTGGTGGCGACTATGCGCTGCGCAACGCCGTTGAGAACGCTGAAGACGATGTTAAGAAGGGCTGGGAGGAGCTGCAGGCCTTCAATATTAATGATAAAGATACTGTGATTGGTATCGCTGCTTCGGGCACCACTCCGTATGTTATTGGCGCGCTGCACGAGGCTCGCGAGCACGGCATCCTCACAGGTTGCATCACCTCTAACCCCGACTCGCCCATGGCAGCCGAAAGCGATGTGGCTATCGAGACCATCGTAGGCCCCGAGTTTGTTACGGGTAGTTCACGTATGAAGTCGGGCACCGCACAGAAGATGGTGCTGAACATGATCTCTACCTCTGTCATGATTCAGATGGGTCGTGTGAAGGGTAACCGCATGGTGAATATGCAGCTCACTAACAAGAAATTGATCGACCGTGGTACACGCATGATCGTCGACGAGCTGGGCCTCGACTACGACCACGCTAACCGCCTGCTATTGGCTTACGGTTCGGTAAAGAAGGCTGTTGACGCTTATCGTGAAGAAAACGAAAAGTAAAAACGTCAATGCCTGATTATAACCTGATTATAATCGGTAACATAACTCAATAATTGCTCAAGGGTTCGACTATGTTTGATGCAATATCACTCAAGCATAGAACGAGCCCTTATTTTATATCTTCTTGCCTATGCGTTAGGCAATATCTTTTTCTGCTTGCCTATGTCTTAGGCAAATTATTCATTCGCTTGCCTATGTTTTAGGCAAATTATTCATCAACTTGCCTATGTTTTAGGAAAAGAAGCATTTCTTCGATGTCTTTTTATACGAAATAAAATGTGTGAATTTCTTTAATGTTTTTATGCTTATTGCTGCATAATATTTGATAAAACGTAGTAATTACAGTATACGCAAAAAGGGCGTACGGTGAGAGCTTTTCTCTCGTCCGTACGCCCTTTTGCGCATATATTTATTTTTTATTTATACAGCAAATACTTGCGGCTTTGCTGCTTAAACTTCTCTACATCGGGTTTCCAGCGCTGGCTTATCTCCTCGGCGCTCTTACCTTCTTCAATCATGGTGCGCACCCAGTCAACACCTATCAGCTTTTCGAAGAACGAGGTGAAGAACTTGTCGCCTTCGTTCACGCTGCGATAAGCCTCGATAAGATAGCTGAGGTCGAGCTGCTTAGCAATGATTTCGTCGTCGCTCATGCCCGACAGGTCGCGGCCAAAGCATTTGTTGCCCAGCTGGGGCGGGTTCTTGGCTCCCTCGCGGCTTTCGGGGGTAAATGAATAGTCGTAACCCTTCATGTTAGGATGACCAAACTGCTGGAAGGGCTTATCGGTGCCACGGCCCAGGCTCACGTTTGTAGCCTCAAAGTAGCACAGTGAGGGGTAGAGGTAGATTGAGGTCATGTTGGGCAGGTTGGGCGAGGGGATGACAGGCAGCTTGTAGCGTGTCTGGTGTGTGTATCCCTTGCAAGGCACCACGGTGAGGTTGCACTTGCGACCTTCTTTCAGCCAGCCTTCGCCGTTAATCATCAGCGCCAGCTCGCCCAGGGTGAGGCCGTGTACCACGGGGATGGGCAGCGAGCCTACGCCCGACTTATATTTCATATCCAGGATGGGGCCGTCAACATACATGCCGTTGGGGTTAGGGCGGTCAAGCACAATCATCTTCTTGCCAAACTCGGCGCAACGATCCATGAGGCGTTGCATGGTGATATAGTAGGTGTAGAAACGCAGACCTACGTCTTGAATATCGCTCAGCAGCACGTCAAACTTCTGCATCTCGGCATCGTCGGGGGCGCCGCCCTTAACGCCATACAGCGAGTAGATGGGCACACCTGTCTGCTCGTCAATCGAACTGCTCACCTTTTCGCCTGCGTCGGCCTTACCACGAAAGCCATGTTCGGGCGAGAAGATGGTTACCACGTTTACCTTGTTTTCAAGCAGCACGTCGAGCAGGTGCTTGTTGCCCACCACGCCTGTTTGGTTTGAGAACAGCGCCACGCGTTTGCCTTTCAGCTGTTTCAGGTAAGCTTTTGTTTGCTCGGCACCAGTAATTACTTTTTGGGTCTTTGTCGCAGCGCCTACGGGCATGGCCAACAAGAAGGCTACGACAGCAATGAGATAGGTTTTAAATTTTTGCATCTTACTGTTTTTGTTATAAATGATTAATGATGATTATTTTTTATAAGTGTGAATATGGGTTATAGATTTTGTTATTAAATACAGCAATGCTGTTTTATAGATGATTTCTGATTTGTTTGCAAATTTACTAAAAAAGGGCACAATAGCCATTGCTTTTATCTGTTTTTTTTGTTTCGTCGTGCTCGCGTACATTTTTAATATATTTTTCTTGTCGTTTTGTTGAAAACACCGTATCTTTGCAAGTAATTAATAGCACCCCAATGCCATTTGGCAATCTAATTCTGCACTGCCCATACACTTCGCTTGAGTAAGCGATGGGGCTATGTCTTGCTACATTCTAACTATTATTATAACTTTTTACACATTACACAACATTTTACCAAAATGAGTCCAATAACCATTTCCGCCACCGTGTTGGCGTATTTTCTGTTACTATTCACCGTATCTTATTTGGCCGGTCGAAAGTCTGATAGTAGTGGCTTCTTCGGTGGCCGCAAGTCGCCCTGGTATATCGTATCTATTGCTACGATGGGTTCGTTCATCTCGGGTGTTACCTTTGTGTCGGTGCCTGGTATGGTCGACGAGAAAGGCTTCTCATACCTTCAGATGGTGATGGGTTTTGTGGTGGGACAGATGATTATAGCCTTTGTCCTGGTGCCCCTCTTTTATAGAATGAATTTGGTGTCGGTATATCAGTATCTGGAAGATCGCTTTGGCGTGAAGTCGTACAAGACGGGTGCATGGTTCTTCTTCATCTCGAAGATGTTGGGTGCCTCGGTACGTCTGTTCTTGGTGTGCCTCACCCTGCAGCTGCTGGTGTTTGAACCCGCTGGCTTGCCCTTCGCTCTGAACGTGGCCCTTACGGTGCTGGTGGTATATCTGTTCACCTTCCGTGGTGGCGTGAAGAGCGTTATCTGGACCGACGTGCTCAAGTCGCTCTGCCTCATCTCTTCAGTAGTTCTCTGCATCGTGTTTATTGCCAAGTATCTTGACCTTGGCTTTGGCTCTATCGTTGGCACCATTTTCTCTAACGAGCACAGCCAAATATTCTTCTTCGACGATGTGAACGATGGCCGTTTCTTCTTCAAACAGTTCTTGGCAGGTGTGTTTACCATGATTGCTACCACAGGTCTTGACCAAGATATGATGCAGCGTAACCTAAACTGCCAAAACTATCGCGACTCGCAGAAGAATATGGTGGTGAGCATCATCTGCCAGTTCTTCATCAACCTGTTGTTCTTGATGCTGGGTGTGTTGCTGTATATGTTTGCACAGAAGGTGGGCATTACCGAGCGTGGCGACAACCTGTTCCCAGCTATAGCCACCAGCACCGCTGTGCCCCTTGTGGTAGGCATCTTGTTCATTGTGGGCCTTTTTGCTTCGGCTTATTCGGCTGCTGGCTCGGCCCTTACCGCCCTCACCACCTCGTTCACCCTCGATATCTTGCAGGCCGATAAGAAGGCCGATAAGGGTGCCGACCACCTTACCGCCACCCGCAAGAAGGTGCATGTGGCTATGGCTCTGCTGATGGCTGTGGTGATTTTTGTTATTGGCGAGCTGAATAACACCAGCGTTATCAATGCTGTGTATGTGCTGGCCAGCTACACCTATGGCCCCATCTTGGGTATGTTTGCCTTCGGCATCTTTATTAAAAAGCCTGTGCGCGACCGCTTTGTGCCCGTCGCTGCTATTGTGGCTCCGGTGCTGTGCTACATTTTGCAAACCAACTCGGAGGCTTGGTTCAACGGATATAAGTTTAGCTACGAGCTGCTTATCTTCAACGGCCTCTTCACTTTCATTGGTCTGTGTCTGCTTATACGTAAGAAGCAGGCGTAATAACAGTAGACAGTAACAGTAGACAGTAAACAACATACTTCGACTTAAAAATATATGATCCCTATGAAAAGAATTTTTGTTCTTCTTTCGCTCGTTTGTGCCGTGCTTACCATGTCGGCACAAACTCTTGAGCGCGTTTCTCCTGAAAGTGTAGGTATGGATGCTCAGCGTCTTGCTAATGCCGATGCCGCCATTGAGCAGGCCATACAGAAAAAGAATATACCGGGTGCTGTGCTGGCCGTGGTGCGCCATGGCAAGATGGCATACATTAAGGCTTATGGCAACAAGCGAGTCGACCCTAAGAACGAGCCTATGACCATTGAAACAGTGTTTGATATGGCATCGTGCTCGAAGGCAATGTCGACAGCAGTGTGCGCCATGACGCTTATTGAGCAAGGCAAAATTCGTTTGCAAGACCGCGTGAACGACTATATTCCTGGCTATGAGGGATGGACTGATGAGAAGGGTAATAAGACAGCCATTCGCATCATCGACCTGATGACCCATACTTCGGGTCTGCCCGCCTATGCCGACGCCAATATGCTGAAAGAAAAGTATGGCGCTCCTAACCGCGACGGCTTGATCGACTATATTGCTCACTGCAAACGCAACTTTAAGCCTGGCACTGATATGACGTATAGTTGCCTCAACTTCATTACCTTGCAACGCATTATCGAAACCGTATCGGGCGACGACCTGCGCACCTATGCCCACAAGCATGTGTTTGACGTGCTGGGCATGAAGAACACCGACTATAACCCCTCTAAAGAGATGGCTAAGCGCTGCGCTCCCACCGAGAAGCAGCCTAACGGCAAGTGTTTGCTGGGCTACGTTCACGACCCCTTGGCTGGCATCATGAACGGTGGCATTTCGGGCAACGCTGGCGTGTTTACCACCGCCGACGACGTTGCCATCTTATGTGCCGCACTGCAGAACGGTGGCGAGTGGAACGGTCACCGCATCTTAGGCCCTGCCACGGTAAAGGCTATGCGCACCGTGCCCCGCGCTCGTGCCGAGTTTGGTCGCGCCTTAGGATGGGATGTGTTCTCGCCCTATGCTAACAATGTGGGCGACCTGCTCTCGCCCGAGGCTTACGGACACACTGGCTTCACAGGCACCAGCATCGTCATCGACCCCGTAAACGATATCAGCATCATCCTCCTTACCAACTCGGTTCACCCCGACAACTCGGGCTCTTGCATTGCCCTGCGTTCGTATGTGGCCAATGCTGTGGCGGGGGCTATTATTAAATAAAGTTGACAAGTAGACGAGTAGACAAGTTGACAAGCTATTTGCTTGACGGCTTAAACTCGTCATAACAACTATTGACAAACAAAGCTAATAACTTGTCTACTCGTCACTAATAAACAAAGGTATCAACTTGTCAACTCGTCAACTTGTCTACTTGTCAACTAATAAAAACATGATGAACAGAAAAACGATTGTTTCAGCTTTCTTGCTGTTAGCGTCGGCCACTTCGGCCATGGCGCAAGGGCCGTATATCATGCAGCCCACTGATAAGCAATATTCGTGGGAGGCCGACTTGCACCATCGCTTGCTTGACGACTTCTCGAAAACTCGCGATGAGGTGAAGGCGTATATACGTAAATATATACCCAATGTTACTGACCAGCAGATGGATGCATGGGAGAAAACGGGCGAACTGGAGTGCCGCGTTATTGATGGCGAGAAACGCTACTTTCATAATGCAGCGCCAAATCTGTTTCGCATTAATAAACACTGTGCTGCGCTGAAGGCGAAGCGCGACACCCCGGGACGCGATGGCGACCAGCAGGTGCGCGCTGACAATACCCGTGCCATCATGAAGCAGGCCAGCCGAATGAGAGGCCGACTGGGCGACCCCAAGCACTTTCGCATACGCTACACCGTCACGGTGAAACCCGACGTGGTGCCCGCTGGCGAGACGGTGCGTTGCTGGCTGCCCATGCCTCGCACTGACATTATGCGTCAGCAAAATGTTGAGCTGCTCAGCACCAGTCAGCCCGACTATGTGCGCTCGCCCATGACCTATGCCCACTCAACGGTTTACATGGAAAAGAAGGCCGAGGCAGGCAAGCCTACCGTCTTCTCTGAAGAGTTTGCCTTTGATGCCTACGGCGCATGGTTCGACCTCGACACCGCCAGCGTAAAGCCCTACGACACCACCACCCAGCTGTATAAAACCTATACCTCTGAGCGCGACCGCCACATCGTCTTTACGCCGCAGATACGTGCGCTGGCCGAGCGTCTTACTGCTGGGGCTACCACGCCGCTGGCCAAGGCTCGCCGCATTTTTAAATGGATTGACGAAAACTTCCCTTGGGCATCAGCACGCGAATATTCTACCATCGACAATATTCCTGAATATGTGTTGGCCAATAACCATGGCGACTGCGGACAGGTAACGCTGCTCTTCCTCACCCTCTGTCGCTCGGTAGGCATACCCGCCCACTTCCAGAGTGGCTTTATGCTGCACCCAGGCGATGAGAACCTGCACGACTGGGGCGAGATTTATATCCAAGACCTGGGATGGGTGCCCGTTGATATGTCGTTTGGCATACCTGCCTACGCCCAAAACGAGAAAGAAACCTTCTTCTTCTTGGGCGGCATCGACTCGTTCCGAATGGTTGTGAACAACGACTTTGGTTGTCCGCTCTATCCCGCTAAGCAGTATCCGCGCAGCGAGACGGTCGACTTCCAGCGTGGCGAGGTTGAATGGCAAGGCGGAAACCTTTACTTTGATAAATGGAAATGGAACCTTGAAGTGCTGGAACGCACTGATTTGTAAAATAAACTTATTAATATATGAACAAACTTTTGACATCAAGCATCATTGCTATGTTGGGCCTGCCAGTGGCCGTTATGGCACAAGAGGCCAATGCCGACACGCGCGCTGCCGTGGCTAAGGTGCTGAACCAGCATGCCGTGGGTGTGCAGACAGGAACCATCAAGGTCGACTCGATGGCCGTTACTGCCGACTCGGTAAAATTCTTCGCTTCACGTAACCTCACGTATCTCCCTATCCGTCAAGATAACTTGGCACAGATCATGGCCGACATCAAAAAGGTGTTGCCCACCGACTGTGCACATAAAACCATCGCCATCATGGCCGATAAGAAGGATGTGAGCACCCTCATACCGCGCGATATGCAGAGCGGCAAAAACCGCCGCCCCGCCTTTACAAACCCTGCCACCACACCACTGGTGCGCAACCTCGACCGCCCCTACACACCGTCGCATGGTCTTGATGGTAAGCACATTGCCATGTGGCAGAGCCACGGACTGTATTATCAGCAGGGTCTGGCTCGCTGGGAGTGGCAGCGCGGACGTATGTTCCAGAGCGTAGAAGACAAATATACGCAGAGCTATGTGCTGCCCTACGTGATACCTATGCTGCAAAACGCGGGCGCCATTGTGATGACACCGCGCGAGCGCGACACCAACCCCTATGAGGTGGTGGTGGATAACGATGCCAATATGCCTGTACGTCAGGCCGACGGCACCGTAACAAAAGACCACTCTATCTATGCCGAGAGCAATGGCGCCAAGGCATGGCTGAAGGGCGATGGAAAGGGCTTTGCCTATCTGCGTGCCGAATATAAAGACTTTGAGAACCCATTTGCAGAGGGCACCTTCCGCATGGCCGACGTAGTGGGCAAGAAGGCGCAAGAGAGCACCATCAGTTGGACTCCCGATATGCCCGTCGACCGCAAATATGCTGTGTATGTATCTTACAAAACATTGCCTAACAGCGCCTCTGACGCTCGTTACACCATCTATCATAAAGATGGCAAAACCGAGTTTGCTGTAAACCAGAAGATGGGTGGCGGCACATGGATATACCTGGGCACCTTTGCCTTCGACAAGGGCACCAAGGGTAAGGTGGTGCTGAGCAACCTTTCTAAAGACAAGAACGCGGTGGTAACAGCCGATGCCGTGCGCTTTGGTGGCGGTATGGGCAACATTGCCCGCACGGCTGATGGCAATTTGATTTGGCCCAACTCGAAGAAAGATCGTGCCACCGACCCGAAGGCACGTAACGAATATCAGCCCGCGCTGAACGTTCCGCTTGAAACCAGCGGATATCCCCGCTACCTGGAAGGCGCACGCTATTATATGCAGTGGGCTGGCGTGCCTGATAGCATCTACTCGCCCTCGCATGGCATGAACGAATATTCTGACGACTATAAGAACCGCGGTATATGGGTAAACTGGCTGGCGGGTGGCACAAAGGCGGTGCCCGACTGCCCTGGCTTGAACATTCCTATCGACCTGTCGTTTGCTTTCCATAGCGATGCTGGCACCGTGTATGGCGACTCAATCATTGGCACACTGGGCATTTACGACTCGCACCAGTATGATGGCGTGTTTGCCGATGGCTCTTCACGTGCTGCTAACCACGACTTGTGCGACAACGTGCTGTCAAGCATCTGCAACGACATTCGCACCCTGTACGAGCCCAAGTGGACACGTCGCGGTATGTGGGATTCGCGCTACTTTGAGGCTTGGTCGCCCCGCGTGCCTGCCATGCTGCTTGAGTTGCTGTCGCATGAAAACTTTGCCGATATGCGCTACGGCCTCGACCCACGTTTCCACTTCACCGTGAGCCGCTCTGTCTACAAGGGCATCTTGCGCTTCTTGTCTGACGAGTATGGCTACGACTATGTTGTACAGCCACTGCCCGTTGAGCGCTTTGCTGCTGTGCTGGGCGAAAAGGGTAAGGTGAAGTTGACATGGCAACCTGTTGACGACCCGCTGGAGCCTACAGCTAAGGCCGAACGCTATATCGTGTATAAACGCATTGGCAATGGCGACTTCGACAACGGCACCATCGTGAAGAAAAACCAATATCTGTGCGAGGTTCCTACTGACGAGGTGGTAAGCTTCAAGGTGGCTGCCCTGAACAAGGGAGGCGAGAGTTTTCCCTCTGAGGTGCTGTCGGTAGGCTTCAGTTCGAAGGCTAACGCCAAGCCTGTGCTGGTGGTAAACGGCTTCAACCGTGTGGGCGCTCCTGACGACTTCCGCTCAAACGATGACGAGCAGGCTGGCTTCTTGGCCGACGACGACAACGGCGTGCCTTATCAAGAGATGATTAGCTACGTGGGCAAGATGAAAGAGTTTCGTCGTGCCATTCCTTGGACCGACGACGATGCCGCTGGCTATGGCGACAGCTATGGCAACTATGAAAAGCTGACCATCGCGGGCAACACCTTCGACTATCCTGCATTGCACGGTCGCGCCATCATGAAGGCGGGTTACAGCTTCGTGTCGACAAGCAGTGCTGCCCTGGCCGATGCTGCCGTTTCACCCGATGCCTACTGCGCTATCGACGTTATCTTGGGCAAGCAGAAGCAGAGCAAGATGGGACGCATAGGCGCCATCAAGGGCTTCGACTTCAAAACCTTTACCCCTGAGATGCAGCAGATATTGACCGACTACTGCAAGGCGGGTGGCCGTGTGTTTGTAAGCGGTTCGTATGTGGCTACCGACCTCTTCCAGCATCCGCTGGTGAAGGCTGAAGATGCCGACAAAAAGTTTGCGCGCGAGATACTGAAGTATGAGTGGCGCGACGACAAGGCTGCCTGCGAGGGTGGCATCAAGAGCGTGGTGTCGCCCCTCACTGCCGAGCGCACACAGTATAGCTACTATAATAAGCCGAACGAAGAGTCGTATGTGGTAGAGTCGCCCGACGCCATCGTGCCTGCCGACCCTGCTGCCTACACTTGCTTCCGTTATTCAGAGAACAACCTGCCCGCTGGCGTGGTCTTCGGTGGTAACGAAACCGACAAGTGGCGCACCGTAGTGCTCGGTTTCCCCTTCGAAAGTGTGAAGGGCGAGGCACAGCGCAACCTGATGATGCAGCAGGTGCTCAACTACCTCATCAAATAAGATCAAGCCGCTTTAAGAAGCTTTAAGGGCATTAAAAGAGCTCTAAGCATTAAAAGAGTTTTAAGCATTAAATGAGCTTTAAGCATTAAAGAGCTCTAAGCATTAAGGAAGCTCTAAGCATTAAAGAGCTCTAAGCATTAAGGAAGCTCTAAGCATTAAAGAGCATAAAGCATGCCCTTTGCTTCATAAAACAAGCAACCCATAAACCAAAAAAGGCACGCTCGATAGCCGTCTCATAACGAATGACGACCATCGAGCGTGCTTTTTGGGGGGCCTTATGTTCCTCTTACCCAGCATCTAACAAGAAGCACCGTTAGCGCCCAATCTAACAGCACCGCTTCGTCCATGTCGTTACAGAAACATGCGATGTAACATTTATTAAAATTACAAATTTAAATTAAGATACGATGCAATAAATACCCACAATAGTCGTTCATTATCATTATAGGAGTTTTACTATGGAGCTGTATTTGTTGCTTAAGATCAAATCTCATGATATGTTGAAAAGAAACGTAATTGCATAGTTCTGTGGGTACAGTAATTTAGAAAAAGCAAGATAAATGCGCCTCTTTAAGGTTTGACAGGTACATTTTATGGATATGAAGAAAAAAATAATTGTATTGTGTAGTTTTGTATATGTGTTAGGAGTGCTTAATGCTTCAGGCCAGGATACAACAGCTTTCTATAAGCAGGTAGATTTTTGCATTGAAAAGAGTTTTGAAGATAATATGAAGCAAGTAGATTTCAAGAAGCAGAAACCTTCTGAATTAGAAAAGCGCAACTTCACGGATTCCAAGTTCTATCAGATGGCGTTTGTGGGTGCTCCTCTGATATTAACAGGTATGATTATGAAGGGAGAAGATACGCATTTTCGAAGCTTGCGTAACGATTACATGAAATCATTTCATCGCCCCTTTGACGATTATACTCAGTTTCTTCCAGGTGCGGTTATGCTTGGCTTGAAGACAGCAGGTGTAGACAGCCGTAGTTCATGGGGCAGAATGTTGGCATCTGATGCTTTCTCGGCTGCTATTATGGGAACTGTAGTCAACACGATGAAATACACCACTCATGTTACGCGACCAGACGGTAGCAACGACCATTCTTTCCCATCTGGTCATACCGCCACGGCTTTTATGACCGCCACGATGCTTACCAAGGAGTATGGACATATCAGTCCGTGGATAGGAATCGGATCTTATACTATTGCATCCGGTACAGGCTTGATGCGAATGGCGAATAACAAGCATTGGCTGAGTGATGTGTTGACTGGTGCTGGCATCGGAATCCTTTCAACCGAGTTTGGCTATTATATTGCCGATCTTCTCTTTAAAGATAAAGGCATCAGACATTTCTCGCAAGACGAATCTTTCAACAAATATGACAAACCAACGTTCATAGGATTATATCTTGGTGTAAACATTCCTTTGAGCCACTATGATATTTCAGAGAATCAGGTGTTCAGAACTTCATCTGGAAGTTCGGCAGGTGTGGAAGGTGCCCTGTTTCTGAATCCCTATCTTGGTATCGGCGGTAGATTTACGGTTTCCAATACGCATATCATAACGAGCGAGAAGAGCGGTTCAAGTTCTCAGCAGTCAGCAATGGATTATAATAAGTCGAATGGCGAAATAGCGGAACGTGAAACCTTCGATGCCGTCATGGCAATGGCTGGACCTTACTTTTCTTACCCCATTACATCAAGATGGAATGTTGGAAGCAAGCTATTGGGCGGATATGTCGCCTATCCAAAGCTCTCTTTGTCAGGAGGCACTGTTGTTCCCAAGAATTCTGGCGTCTGTTTCGGAAGTGGTATCTCCTTCTCCTACAAAGCAAAGGAAAACTATGGCATCCGTTTCTTCCTTGATTACAATCTCCAGCCTTCTCACAGCAAACAAAGCGGAGAATGGATGAATACACTTGCCGTAGGAACAACTTTCGGAGTTAATCTATAGATTTATTGGGGATAAACGGTCATTAACCGCTTTATTTGAATTATTAACCGCTGCTTTGGTGAGACGTGAGGGGTTTGATGCTAAAAAAAGGAGCCTACAGCAGATGGGCTGCAGACTCCTCATTTTTGAGTGACTAAGTCAGGAAATAAAACGAATGTTGCTATTTCAATATCTTTATAGTTCTGCCGTTCATGCGTTTCAAGTAGATACCTTTTGGCAGGGAATTTTCTGAAGGCATCTTTACGCCGTTCAAATTATATATGCCGTCGGAACAGACTGAATTGTCTGTTGGCACATTATAGATTCCAGAAGTTGTAAAACTCAGATAGTCGCGGTATTCGAGTTTTATAATTCCGTCCGCACGCACACCTTCATCCATGTCGTCTCCAATTCTCATTTCCGGATAACCATAATCTTTGTTGTAGGTGTATTCACAAGTCAATGGAGTCTCGCCTTCGTATATGCCGTTTTCCTCACAACTCAAGCTTTCTTTCTTTACCACGTTGCCGTGGTCATCAAGCGTTACTATAGTTTTCTTGCCCATGTAAATTTTATCGGAACGATACCGATTCTTTTCATTTACATAACTGCCGTTAGCATCAGTAATGGTTTTTATAAATGTGTAGCCGCCATACTCTGTCTTATATCCTCCGTCAGCAGTATACTCTACATTAAAATTATTTGCTGATTTTATACGATTAGGTCCTGTCAGTAACTGCTCAATATAGCCAGGATCTGTTACAATATATGGATCTACCTTTAGGCGGGTTCCATCGAAAGCAGCCCATACAATGTTGTCAAACTCTCGAGTATAGGCATCACCGAGTTTCACGGTCATCTTTTTAGCCTTGCCTGTTGTCTCGTCATACACCACGTCCAGCGTGCCATACATTGAACCACTCTGATCAAAGACATACTTTGCAGAAATGACACGGTTATTGGCATCACGGGTAACTTCTTCATGATAGTAGTCGTTGTCGTCCCACTCTTCGCTTCCCCACAAACTCGGCAAACGTGTGTCAATCAGATAACCAGGCACGGCAGGGTCGTAAGTGTATGTAGTCTTTCTGCC
Source organism: uncultured Prevotella sp. (assembly GCA_900552675.1). GTDB lineage: Bacteria > Bacteroidota > Bacteroidia > Bacteroidales > Bacteroidaceae > Prevotella. Next base: position 156 of record USAI01000026.1, on the reverse strand, counting down.
ATTGTCTACAGATGTTACATAGCCATACTGGTCGTAAGTGTAGGTTGTGGATTCTGGTGTTCCCCAACTGCTAGATTCACTGTCTTTTACATATTTCAGCACAGTCTGCGGTTTCCACACTACGTCATTTTTTTCCCCCCCCCCCATTATTTGTAT
>USAI01000025.1 GCA_900552675.1 uncultured Prevotella sp. | reverse complement strand
AATCTATTACTACTAACCTAAACAATCTATTAACCTTTTGACGATGCAAAGATACGCACATTTGACTGTTTGCGCAAACAATTTTCATAAAATCTTCATCTTTATGCATTAATATTGATGTACGTCAATGTTATAACGCACTATTAATCAGTATTTAACAATTGTTTGCTATTTGTCTTTTCTATCTTTTCATCCTTTATTTTTCGATAAGCACTACGGCATAGGCCGAGATACCTTCTTCGCGGCCAGTGAAGCCGAGTCGCTCGGTGGTAGTGGCTTTTATTGAGATGTCGTCTTCGTCGATGCCCATCACCTGTGCCAAGCAAGCCTTCATGTCGGGTACGTGTGGGTTTATCTTGGGGCGTTCGGCGCAGATGGTAGCGTCGATGTTGCCTATTTTGTAGCCCTTTGTGGCGATGAGGTCAACGGTTTTTTTCAGCAATATCTTGCTGTCAATGTCGAGAGTGTCGGCTGATGTGTCGGGAAAGTGGTAGCCTATGTCGCGCATGTTGGCGGCGCCCAATAGAGCATCGCAAATGGCGTGAATGAGCACGTCGGCGTCGCTATGGCCTAATAATCCTAAGGTGTGCGGTATCTTGATGCCGCCCAACCACAAGTCTCTTCCTTCCACCAGTCGGTGTACGTCATATCCCAGTCCGGTACGTATTTTCATAATGAGGGGCTTTTTTATTTCCTTTTAAACAATTCTTAAATGCCGTCCTTATCTTTTTCGATACAGATCTATAATGCCGTCCTTATCTTCTTCTAAACAAATCTTTAATGCCGTCCATATCAAAGCTGAGCGAGAAGCGCAGCGTTTGGTCCAGCGGGTTACTCTTGGCCGTGGCAATGACGTAGCCAGCATCGAGCGAGAACACGCTCATCTTAAAGCCTGCACCCACGGTAAAGTATTTGCGGTTACCTTTATTCTCCGACTCATGATGATATCCGGCACGTAGCGCAAACTTATCGTGGTAGATATATTCAGCACCCACGCTCCACTGTATCTCCTGCAGCTCTTCTTTAAAGCCGCCAGGGGCATCGCCAAAGCTCTTAAAGATGCCGCTGATTGACGATACGTCATAATAATCTTTCTGCACACGCTCTTGGTAAGCTTCGGTGCTTTCGCCCTCGTTTTGTTTGGGGTAGGTGGGCACCAGCAGCTTGTTAGCATCGGCAGCAATGGTAAAGCGGTTGTATTCGTCGATGGGCACCATGAGCGATGCTCCCAGACGCATATTGGTGGGGATAAATTCAGAGTTGTTATCGCCACCAAACGAAATCTTGCTACCAATGTTTGAAATGTTCAAGCCCAATCCCAACTGACATTCGCGCTCTCCGATGTTCAAATAGTTTTGATAGTAGCACGACAGGTCGGCGGCGAAGGCTGAGCCAGGCGCTGTATCAGAGGTGAAGTCGTAGGTCAGGTCAGAGTAAATCCAACGCACGGCGGCGCCCAGCGAGAAGTGTTCGCTCAGCATCAGCGAGTAGGCCACATCAAACGACATTTCATAAGGGTTGATGGTGAGGTTCTCGTCGTCAGACATCTGCACCTCGCCCAACGAGAAGTAGCGCAACGATGCCGACACTGCCGAGTAGTCGCCTATGCGGTAGTAGCCAGCCACATAAGCCAGGTCGATGTCGCTTACCAGCTGTCTCAGCCACGGTGTATAGTTGATAGCTACGCCAGCACGCGAGATGTTAAACGGATACTTGGCGGGGTTCCAGTATTGCGACACCACGTCGGGGTCGGTAGCGGCGCCCACGTCGCCCATACCTGCCGATCGTGCGTCAGGTGCGATGCTTTGCGAGGTCACCGATGTTGTGACGGGATTAAAAAAATTATCTTTCTGTGCCATGGCGGGCAGCGCGATAGCTGCCAGCATCAGCATCATAATGTGTTTGATGTATGCTTTCATTCTGCTTCAATTTGCTTTATAGATAACGCTATGTGGTGCGTTTTATTGCCTAACCACTACCAACTTCTTTGCTTTCGATGTCATGCTGCTGCCGTCAGAGCCTATGCGCACGCGGTAGAGGTACACACCTGTTTGCAGTGCGGCGCCATTGTCCAGCGTCAGGTTCCAATTTACGGTATAGGCGCTACTCTCGCTCACGCCGTTCTCGCTGTGTGTCCACAGGTGTCGTCCGCTCATGTCAAACACGTCGATGGCCACGTTTACGTTGCTGCCCATGCGGTCGTGGTTCACGATGAAGGTGGTAGAGGTGTGCGCGGGATTGTTTGTGCAACTGATGCTGAACAGGTTAGGCTTCAGCCCCTTCACCACCGTAAATGTCAGTTCGGTGGTTGATGGGTTGTTATACACGTCCCATGCGCGGAACAGCAGGCGGTGCTGTCCGGGTGCCAATTCGGGCAACGCATAGAAGGTAGAGCCCGAGGTGTATGAGCCGAAGTCGTAACTGAAGTTTTCGTTCAGATTATAGGTGTGCTGCATATCGCCATCGATGATGAGCTGCAAGTCGTGTCCGATGCCCGATCCTGCTGCGTTGATGCCATTCTGGTCGGTGATGCGTGCCACGAAATAGGGTGTGGGGTTTACGCGGTCGCCGTTAGAGAACGAGGGCGCGTTGAGATAGCAGTAGATGGATGGGCCGATAGAGTCGTTATCGTTAATGTCGGAGCCGTTAGCCACAAAACGGTCGCACCATCCGTTGGCCGACGTCTTGCGGTCGGTGCTGATAGCGTGCAGGTTGATGAGGCCTGTGGCATCGCTGTAGCTAATGTCTTTAGGCACGGCAAAGGTGAAGGCAAACTGTCCTGCCCGAATACTGTCGTTGCCCGTATAGATGGTCTTGCTTCTGTCGTAGAAGGTGAAGGCCGATTTGGCACCTTCAGGCTCGTTGGCATCGTTCATACGGCAGGTCACCAGTTCGCGTGCGTCGCGCACCGTGATGTTGGCAATGCCGTTAAAGCCCTCATCGCCCTCAATATGTCCTTTTATGTTGGCTATGCTGCCCGCCTTCAGCACTTGGAGCTCGCTGGCCGAGGGTGCCACACCGTTAATCTCGTCAACCACCATGGTGCGTGAGGGCAGTGCCAACTTCAGCGCGGGGTCGCCCAGCAATGAGTATTGCAGCTTGTTTACCGTGCGGTCGGCGCCATCTTCTATCATCTGGTTCTTGGCCCTACGTTGTGCCTCGCCTATGCTGATAGTTTCGCCGTTCTCGGTGCTCAGCACATGCTTCAGGTAGGCTTGGTTTATCACCTTATTATAATTTGTAAACACTGTGCGTGTGGTGCCAAAGAACGCCACGGCGCCCCCCTTCGCGTTGCGCACCGCCTGTTCGCCAATGTTTTCTTCAGTACCGTCGAAGGCCATGATGTCGCACGATGCCGTTATCCACAGTGGCAGATTGGCGTTTGTAAAGTTGTTAAAGTCGTTCAATCGCAGCGCATTCTCATGCGATATCTGTGTGGCCTTGCCGTGGCCCGCATAGTCCATAATCAGTGCGCCCTGCTGCTGCAGCTGCTTCAGCGTGCGCGTTACGTCGGGGTAGGAGTTGCCTGTGGCCGATGTTTCGCGCTTGTAGGCATCCCACATCACCTTTTTAATGATGAAGCCAGGGTGCAGCGCGCTAATCATCTCGGCCGTTTCGTCTTCGTCGCGCATATGCAGGTTGTTGTTGCCATCGTCGCCCATAAACACCAGCGTGTTTTGCCAGGCGCCACCATTTGTGTTGGTGCCGTAGGCAATGGTTTTGTCAACCATAGCTTTGGCATCGGTCTCGTTATACACGGGGAAGCGTCCCACCGCCATGTCCAGTTTGTCGTGCGAGGCGGGGTCCAGTCCTTCGCCATCGTCGAGCAGAGCAAAGAAGCCATCGTCAACGTAACAGGTGGTCTGGCTGAACGAGTTTTCGCTCTCGTGGCACAGCAGCAGGTCGTCGGCGTTGAGCGATTTGCAGGCCGAGGTGAGCAGACGGTTGTCCCACACGCAGTCGCCGAAGAGCAGCAGATAGCGTGGCAGGTCGGCATCGTTCTGTGCGCGGTCGTACAGCATTTTCAGGTATCGGCGATAGGCGCTGGCGTCGGGTGTGCCGCTTGCAAACTCGTTATACAGCTCGTCGGCAGGCACCAAGTTTACGCGCAGCCCGTCGTTCTCTTCGCGGAAAGCCTTTAGGCGTTCGGCCTGTTTGCGCAGTTTTTGCGATGTGGGTATGATGATTACCATGTCGGCTTGTGGGTCGGCATGGTGGTCTTGGTTCGTGATGTTGTAAACATATTGGGGTGTGGGCACGCCTGTGGTGAGCGAAGGCAGGGGCAGGGGCTTATCCCACTGAATGTCGATGAAGTCGAGGCGCACGGATCCGCCCGATGTGGTGGTGATGGTAAGCTGGTTTTTCTCGGTGCTGAGGTTGCTCACCGTGAAGGTTTTTGCTGCCTCGTTGCCCTTGTTGTAGGTCGATTGGCCACCCTCGTTGCCTATGTTGACGGTGATGGAGCCCTTGTCTTCGCCGTTGAACGACAGCTGCACCTCCGCGTGTGAGCCAGCCGATACGTTTACCGTTACCTGGGCCTGTGTGGCGTTAGCGTTGGTGGCCAGTGTTACCGTGTACGGGTTGCTCTTGGTGATGGCCCGTCTGTCGAACAGGTTGCGTCCGCCCTCATACCATGCGTAGGCGTCGACCTCGTGCAGCGAGTGGCTGAACCACGTGTCGGAGGGGTAGAACGAATTTACGAAGGTGGTAGAGTCGACGGTGGCAGGTTCCGACGCATTGTCTTGCGTGAGAAAGTAGTAGCCGTAGTCAGAGTAAGGGTTACGGGTGCGGCGTTTGCTGTCTTTGCTGTCCCACGACACGGGGCCTTTGGCAAAGAACAGGCGTCGGCCCGCAATGTTACAGGTGGGCACCTCCTTCAGGTCGTCTTGTGCGATAAGCTCGCTGCCCACCAGTTGTTCGTTGATGAGGTTTCCGCCATAGCCGTAGAGCTTCACCTTTGACAGGTCGGTGAAGCCCGCCTGACGGATGAGGGCGTCGCTGATTTGGTATACGCCCGTTTCGGCCACACGTATCTTTGCCCAGCGCCCTTCGGCCAATACCGAGTGGGTGGCGTAGCGTTCGGCAGGTGTGGTGCTTGCTTTCAGCTGTGTTTTGTCGTTTTTTGCGCTGCCTTTATGCTGGCTTTTAGCGCTTTGCGCGTGTCGTACCTTGCTTTGCACCTTCAGCATGAAGCTTACCAAGATGCGATATTTGCCATCGCGATACACCAGTGGGCAGAATGATGTTTCGAGCTGTGCGCGTTTGCGGTCGAACACCATGTGGGTGTCGAGGGTGGGCATGGCGGGTAGCGTGCCGCCTGGTGCAAGGTGGTGGTAGGCTTGTATGTCGGTGTCAGACATATCAATAAATTCGGGGTACAGTAGCGTGGCCGTGTATATAGAGTCGGCATATTGCTCGGGCAATGGCACCGAGATGGCAAACTGTGGTAGGCGGTCGGTAATGGCTACATCGCTGGCCGACAGGTTATAGAAGCGTTGCATCTGCGCCTGTTCTTGTGTGGACGATTGTGCCTGTGCGTTGGTGCCCATCATTGTCATGACGATGATGGCCACGAGGCTCGCAAGAAGGGTGCGGGTGTGGATGATGTGTATGTGGTTTGCCATATTAATTCGCTTCTGAACTTACAAGAAGTTCTATTACTTACAATTAAATTCAAGCACCTTGCGGTCAGCAAGATAGCCCTCCAGGTGGTCGTCAATGTGTACGGGGCCTACGCCTACGGGCGTTCCAGTAAACAGTATGTCGCCCGTCTTCAGCGTGAAATACTGGCTGATGTAGGCGACAAGGCTGTCAATGGTGTAGAGCATATCGGCGGTGCAGCCCTCTTGCACGGTGTGGCCGTTGATGTCGAGGTGGAAGGGCAAGGTGTTGATGTTTAAGAACTTTTCTTTGTCAACCCATTGTCCGATGACTGCCGATCCGTCGAAACCTTTGCACAGGTCCCACGGCTGTCCGTTCTTGCGCAGCTGTTCTTGCAGGTCGCGGGCGGTGAAGTCGATGCCCACGGTGAGGGCGTCGTAATAGCGGTGTGCGAAGCGTTCGGGGATAGATTTTCCCAGTCGGCAGATGCGCACCACCACTTCTGTTTCGTAGTCGATGCGCCCCATGAAGTCGGGGATGAAGAAGGGCTTGCCATCTTTCAGTAGGGCCGAGTCGGCCTTGGTGAAGATGATGGGTGCCTCTGGTTTATATAACGTGCCATCCAACTCTTTATTGTGTTGGGGGTAGTTCATTGCTGCTGCAAATATTTTCATGTTCTTGTCTTTATGGGGCTTTAAACGAAAAAGGGTTGTAGGAGGCATTGGCCCTCTACAACCCTTTTGTTATCTCTTGTGTTCCAAGGAGCCTTTTATTAGTCGGCAACCAGTGTGAAGCGCTTGTAAGCAACGATCTTCATATCCTTGCTCTGCTTCTTCATATACTGAGCAACAGTCTCCTTGTCGCCATCACCAAACTGGAACTCCTGGTCAACGAGGCAGTTCTCTTTCAAGAACTTGTTTACGCGACCCTTGGCGATGTTCTGAATCATGTTCTCGTTCAGGTTGGCAGCCTTCTCAGCTGAAACGGTAGCCTTGATCTCACGGAACTTAGCAACGTCTTCAGCGGTAATCCAGCCCTTACCCTGGTTCGACTCGATGTGATCCTCAGAGTCGAAGTGGTTGGGGTTCAAGCCAGCCTTCTTTACTGCTACCTCAACAGCCTTCTCAATCTGCTCTTCCTTGGTCTTCTCAACGGCAACCTTGTACTCGTTTTCAACAACCTCGGCGGGGATAGAAGTCTCGTCGAGAGCGATGGGCTTCATAGCAGCTACCTGCATAGCGATCTTGTGACCAGCCTCGGCGTTGTTCTCGTTCAGCTGAACCATGGTGCACAGTGTGTGCTTGCCCATGTGGTCGTAAACCTCGATGTTCTCGCCTTCGAGCACGTTGTAGCCGTCGAGCTCCATCTTCTCGCCAGTGATACCAGAGCGCTGTGTAACAGCAGCCTCTACGGTCTGGTTGCCCAGCATCAGGGCTTTCACCTCGTCGAGGTTCTGAGCCTTAGCAGCGATAGCAGCGTCGAGGATGTCGCTTGTCAGTTTGATGAAGTCGGCACCGTTAGCTACGAAGTCGGTCTCGCACTTAAGAGCGATGATAGCGGCAAAACCGTTTACGTTCTTAACGAGCACGCAACCGTTAGAGGTCTCGCGGTCAGAACGCTTAGCGGCGATAGCCAGTCCGCGCTCGCGGAGCAGGTCCTTAGCCTTATCGAAATCACCTTCTGCCTCTGTGAGGGCCTTCTTGACGTCAGCCAGTCCGGCACCTGTCATGGCACGAAGTTTCTTGATGTCTTCAATTGAAACAGCCATAATAGTGTTTATTGTTCAAATTGTTATGTAAAAAAATGATGATTACTCAGCAGCGGGAGCCTCAGCAGCCTCTTCAGCCTTAGCGGGCTCTTCCTTGCGAGCCTTGCGCACGCGCTTCTTGCCCTCGGCAGCAGCCTCGTTCTGCTCGGCAGCAGCCTTCTCGTCGGCCTTCTCTACCTTGCGCTCTTCAACGCCCTCAGCGATAGCTGCGCAGCAAGCGCCCAATACTACGTCGATAGAGTCCTTAGCGTCGTCGTTAGCGGGGATAACGTAGTCGATATTCTTGGGGTTAGAGTTGGTGTCAACGATAGCGAACACGGGGATGCCCAGACGGTTAGCTTCCTTCACAGCGATGTGCTCTTTCATTACGTCTACAACGAAGAGAGCGCTCGGCAGACGGCTCAGGTCAGCGATAGAGCCGAGGTTCTTCTCGAGCTTAGCACGCTGGCGAGTGATCTGAAGGAGCTCGCGCTTAGACAGGTTTGAGAATGTACCGTCGTTCATCAGCTTGTCGATGTTCGTCATTTTCTTCACAGCCTTGCGAATGGTGGGGAAGTTGGTAAGCATACCGCCGGGCCAACGCTCGATAACGTAAGGCATATTTACGCTTGCTGCCTTCTCAGCAACAACGTCCTTAGCTTGTTTTTTAGTAGCGACGAACAGGATCTTCTTGCCCTGCTTGGCAATCTGCTTCAAAGCCTCTGCAGCCTCGTCAATCTTGGCTACGGTTTTGTTCAGATCGATGATGTGGATGCCATTGCGCTCCATGAAGATATAGGGTGCCATGGCGGGGTTCCATTTGCGACGGAGGTGACCGAAGTGGCAACCTGCCTCGAGTAACTGGTCAAAATTTGTTCTTGACATTTTCTTTTTTCTTTTAATGTGTTTACTTTCCTTTTAGTTTTTCTCGAACCAACCTGCGGGTAACCCGTATCAATGTTGTTGTTGTGATAAATGATTTGTTGATGCGGGGTCGCGCCGGTTTGGATGCTAAACTGCCTGGCGGCTTTCCATAGGAGGCCAGCCAATCCAGATATTAACGCTTGCTGAACTGGAAGCGACGACGAGCCTTGGGCTGACCGGGCTTTTTACGTTCAACAGCACGTGAGTCGCGTGTGAGGAAGCCCTGATCCTTCAATGCCTTCTTGTCCTCGGCGTCGATCTTAACGAGTGCGCGAGCGATAGCGAGACGCAGAGCCTGGCTCTGGCCTGTGAAGCCACCACCATCGAGGTTGGCCTTGATGTCGTATTTCTCAGTAGCCTCAAGTGTGAGCAGGGGCTGCTTTACCACGTACTGCAGAATTGCAGAGGGGAAATACTCAGTAAGTTCTTTTTTGTTTATGATGATTTTGCCGGTACCTTCTGTTACATATACACGAGCTACAGCGCTCTTGCGGCGACCGATTGCGTTAATGATTTCCATCTTTATACCTTATTATTTATACTGGTTAATATCAATTGCCTTGGGGCTCTGTGCCTCGTGCTTGTGCTCTGTACCGTTATATACATAGAGGTTGTCGAGGAGACGACGACCGAGCGGGCCCTTGGGGAGCATGCCCTTTACAGCGTGACGGATGATCTTGTCCATGCCATCTTCGCGCTTGCGCAGCTCAGCGGGTGTGTTGAAGCGCTGGCCACCAGGATAACCAGTATAACGTGTGTAAACCTTGTCAGTCTCTTTCTTGCCAGTGAAAACCACCTTAGCGGCATTGATGATGATGACATTGTCTCCACAGTCAACGTGGGGAGTGAAACTGGGTTTGTACTTTCCGCGGAGCAGCTTGGCTACTTTTGAGCAGAGGCGGCCTACAACCTGGTCGCTGGCGTCAACTACGACCCACTCTTTCTTAGCTGTTTCCTTGTTTACGGAAATAGTCTTGTAACTTAAAGTGTTCATTTTAAAATTTAAATTTTACTACTAAAAAACAATTGTTATTTCTCTTTGTGTACACGCGATTCACTAACCGTGCAGCTCGGCCAAGGGCAACACTATTAACACTCGTATACTGGGGACTCTAAGTGTATCCCCGAAATAATCGGTCTGCAAAATTACACATTATCTTTTATTGGGCCAAGAATGGGGGTGGGTAAGGGGCTGATAATTAGGATAGTTTAACATGATTTAACCGTCTTAGTTGACGAGTTGACAAGTTGACAAGTTGACGAGGAGATTTGCTTTTCGAGTTGACGAGTAGACAAGTTCTTGCTCTGGCAAGCGGCAAAGCCGAGCGGACGAGTAGACGAGCTGTTTGCTTTGTTGGTTTAGTTGACGAGTTGACAAGTTGATGTCAGCGTCGCCGAAGGCGGCGAAGGTTCATAACCGTGGGTGACCGAACGAAGTGAGGGAACCTACGGCTCATCGAAAGCAAACAATGCGTCCTCGAAGAGGGCGAACCTACTTTGTATTAGCTATTTTTTTGATGTTCGCCCTCTTCGAGGACGCTTCTTCTCTTTTCATTGTCCGCAGGCTCACAGCCTTTGGCTGCTTCGCCAGCGGTTATGAACCTTCGCCGCCTTCGGCGACGGCAAGATCCTATTTCTCATATTCGCTCTTTCATGCCTCATTATTCTCTGAAAATGAATATTTATGCAAAATCGTGAACCAAAATGCATAAATATACAATACTATGTTTTTACATTTCTTCACACAACATTTGTTAATATTCTTACAATCTGTAAGTAAACATGCTTTGATTGCTTACACTTTTCAAAGTTGATACCTTTCATTTGCAAAACCCTTGGTTTTAGGTCCTGAAACCCTTGGTTTCGCAGCCTAAAACCAAGGCTTTCAGACTGTAATTTGATGGGTTTTAGAAAACGCTTCCGATATTGCATAAATATACAAAACGGAAGCCCCACCCTCTTCTCCCCGCTGGAAAGGGGAGTGGCACATAGTTAGCAAGGCCATTCACTCCCCTCCATCGCTCGACCTTTGGTCGCTTGCCAGAGCAAGAAGGGGAGGGGAAAGCCGCGTTGGCGCGGCGCGGGGGAGGGGCTGCTCACTTGTCCCTTCTCTCCTCCCTCTCTCTTACACAAAAGAGGGGGAAAGGGTGGGGTGGGGGCTTGTCATAACTATTAATATCTTGTGTTTTTAACACGTTTTCAGCCTTTTTTCAAAAAAAGACTATGCTTTTAGCACTGCTTTCATAAAAAATGTTTAACTTTGCCATATATTTTCCATATAGTAGGTGTAAAAACCTTTGTTCCACATCCCGACATTTGGTATCACCCCTTCTAACCGTATCGGCTAACCGCTCACTAAACAGTAAGGCGTAGACCCGAACAAGATCAGTAAAATTCAAACAACTCAAATGACATCAGTTTTAAGAACAATAACCTTGTTTAAGAACAATAACAATGTGACATATTATTACTAACGTTGTAAATCGTACAAACCATATCATACTCTAAGTGTCATACCCAAAGTGTCATACCCAAAGTATCATATAACCAGTATATTACAATCAGTATAATATAATCAGTGTAAACATATATAACTCAAATATTTTTAATATTAACCTCTTAACCAAACTAACATGAGTATAGTTACTTATTTCGTTAGCCGAAGAGAACATGGGTCTACAGCCCAATGTCTGACTATTCGGAAAACAGCTTGCGCATGCCTGATGTTAGGTTTGCTGTCTTCAGCCCATGTGATGGCTGCCGATGGCAATACAGTCAGCAGCGCCGCCAGTACAGTGTATGCTACAAATGTTGTTCAGCAGTCGACCCGTACTGTGAAAGGTACTGTTACCGATTCCAACGGCGATCCCCTCGTTGGTGTGACTGTTACCGAGAAAGGAACAAAGAACACGGTTATTACCGATATTGATGGTGTATTCACTATCTCGGTACATGCCAAAGCACAATTGGAACTGAGCTACATTGGCTTCGTAGCCACAACGGTACAAGCCAAGCCCAACATGGCCATCAAGATGGTTGAGGATGGTAAAGAACTCAACGAAGTGGTGGTAGTAGGTTACGGTACGCAGAAGAAAGCCAACCTTACTGGCGCCGTTACCTCGGTAGACGTTAACAAGAACCTTTCAAGCCGTCCTATTGCCGACGCTGGTCGTGGCTTGCAAGGTGTTGTTCCTGGTATGAACGTTGTTGTTCCTACTGGTGAGGTAGGTTCTGACCCTCTGATTAAGATTCGTGGCCAGGTAGCCTCTATCAGTGGTAACAACAATCCGCTCATCTTGCTCGACAACGTAGAAATCCCCAGCATCCAGATGGTGAACCCCAACGACATCGAGTCGATCTCAGTATTGAAAGATGCCGCTGCGTCATCAATCTACGGTGCCAAGGCTGCCTTCGGTGTAGTGCTTATCACCTCGAAGAAGGGCGCTAAGACCGATAAGTTTGAGGTGAGCTACACCAACAACTTCTCGTTCCAGCATCTTGCCAACGATATCGACATGGCTGGCATCGACGGATTGCGTTACACCCTCGACGCACAGATTAACCGTGGTGGCGCTATGCCCGCTGGTGGTTTCTGGCGTATCGACGAAGACAGCTACGCCAAAGCCGTAGAGTGGCAGAAGAAGTATGGTGGCTCGGTGAAGTATAACGACCCCGTTGTTTACGGTCGCGACTGGTACTATGATGGCACCAACAAGTTTGGCTATCGTATCTACGACGGTGTGAAGGCCATGGTGCGCGACTGGGCTCCCTCATCACAGCACAACCTCTCTGTCAACGGCAAGAGCGGCAAGACCTCTTATAACATTGGTCTCGGTTTGCTGAACCAGGATGGTATGATGCGTGCCGCTAAGCACGACGACTTCCGCCGTTACAATGCCAAGGTAAACGTTTCATCAGAAATCAACAAGTATGTCACCCTGCGTGCTGGTGCCCTCTACTCTGACCGTAACAAACGTTACCCCGGTGTAGGTACCACCGTAGCCGACCCCTGGCTCTATCTTTACCGCTGGAGCCGCTTGATGCCCGAGGGCGTTCAAGACCAGTTTGGCAATGACCTGCGCGAGCCCGTATCAGAGGTAGCACAGAGCAATACCGACAACTTACAGAACAAATATTTCAATGTAAACCTGGGTGCCACCTTTAACATTACAAAGGATTGGGATGTGCAGGTTGACTATATCTACGACCACCAGACCACCGATAGAAACAATTCGGTAATCGAATATAGCGGTGGACAAACATGGTATGCGCCTACCGCATGGGTAGACGAGACAGGCCAGCAGGTGTATGTAGATGCCAATGGTAACCCCGTAGCCGCCGACGCTGAGGGTGCTATGCCTGGCTATCGCTTCCCTGTTCAAAACTATTTCTCAAACAACACCATCAGCTCGGTTTCTAACTATAGCTACAAGGGCAACCAGAACACCCTTAACGCCTATACCACCTACCGTCTGCGCCTCGGTCAGGAAAAGGAACATGCCTTCAAGTTTATGCTGGGTATGAACCTTGTTACCAACGACTGGAGCTCGTACACAGGCAAGAAGACCAACCTGATTGACCCCACCAACCCCCAGTTTGCACTGGCATCGGGCGACCAGTTTATCAGTGCTGGTAAAAACTGGGATAGCCAGTTAGGCTTCTTCGGACGTTTAAACTACGCCTTCATGGACAAGTATCTGTTTGAGGCCAATATGCGTCGCGACGGTTCTTCTAAGTTCCCGAAGGACCTGCGCTGGACATGGTTCCCCTCATTCTCAGCAGGATGGGTGTTCACTGGCGAGAAGTTTATGAAACCTGTAGAGAAGGTGCTCAGCTTCGGTAAGCTGCGTGCATCATGGGGTTCTATCGGCGACCAGTCGGTAAGCAACAGCCTCTACAAGTCGACCCTCGGCAGCGGCCAGACCAACTGGATTGGTGCCGACGGCAAGCTGCGAACCTACTTTGGTACACCGTCACTCGTTGACGCCAACATCGGTTGGCAGCGCATCGAAACCCTCAACTTGGGTGTCGACCTCCGCTTCCTCAACAACGAGCTGGGTGCATCGTTCGACTGGTACAACCGTCGCACCAAAGACATGATTATCCCGGGCGAGAGCATGCCAGGAACCCTTGGCGCCGACGTGCCCAAAGGCAACTATGGTGAGCTGGAGACCCGCGGATGGGAGTTCTCTATCGACTACCGTCATCGTTTCTCTAACGGATTGGGCATCAACGCCAACTTCCAGATCTCAGACGCTACCACCAAGACCGTTCGTGGTGCCGACTACCTCACACCGTGGAAAGACCGCTCACTGAGCACTACCTTCTCAACTGGTCGTCGTTACGGCGACATCTACGGTTATGTTACCGACCGCCTGTATCAGAAGAGCGACTTCGTGTATGGCGAGGATGGCAAGATCAAGCAAACCACCGTTATCTATAAGGGTACCGCTCGCACCACACACGTGCAGAACACACCGTACCCCGTTTACCAGGTGGCCTTCGAGGATAACAACAAGCTGATGTGCGCTCCTGGCGACGTGAAGTTTGTTGACCTGAACGGCGACGGATATATCGACAATGGTAATAACACCAATGGCGATCACGGCGACCTCAAGGTTATTGGTAACTCTACACCGCGCTACGAGTATAGCTTCCGCATTGGTGCCGACTATAAGGGCTTCGATATCTCTATCTACTGCCAAGGCATTGGCAAGCGTAAGATCTGGGGTGCCGGTCAGCTCGCTATCCCTGGCTGGAACGCTAAAGAAGGCGCTATGCCTGAAACCTTCTGTAAAGACTACTGGAGAGAAGACAATACCGACGCCTTCTATCCCCGTGCTTGGGACCTGGGTGGCAGCAACACTGGCTACACCATGCAGAAGCAGAGCAAATATCTGTTGAACATGGCCTACCTGCGTGTGAAGAACATCAACCTGGGTTACACCTTCCCACAGAAGTGGATGAACAAGGCTTACATCAACAACCTGCGTGTGTATATGTCGCTTGAAAACTTCTTCACCTTCGACCATCTGCGCGGTCTGCCTATCGACCCCGAGGCCATCTCAGGCTACTCAATGTTCACTGATAGCAATAACTACAACCTCGGTCGCACAGGTACAGGTACACCTGTCTTCAAGTCGCTATCATTCGGTTTACAACTTTCATTCTAATCAAGATTAGTAATCATGAAACGAAATATATTTTCTATCATAGTGGTCGCCCTGACAAGCCTCATGGTCTTTACCAGCTGCGACGACATCCTTGATCGTCCTTCTAAGACAACGAAGGAGGATGACAACTATTGGGACAGCGAAGCCAAACTGCGCCTCTATGCCAACGGGTTCTACGACTATTACTTCCCAGGCTACGGCACAGGATGGACCGTATATTATGCCCCCGGTATAAACAATACAGGCTTCAGCGACGACGTGCTCAGCAACTCGTCACAGACCAACTTTACCCGTCAGGTGCCCCTCGCAAAGGGTAGCATGTACGCTACTACCCAAAACTATCAGAGCGAGTATCAGGGTCCGACCTGGAACTTTGCCTTCCTGCGTAAGATCAACATCATGCGCGACCGTATGGAAGACAAGATGAAGAACAAGCTCAGCACCGAGGCTTACAACCACTGGATGGGCTTTGCCCGTCTGTTCCACGGTATCGAGTATGCTCGCCTAGTGAACGTGTTTGGCGACGTGCCCTACTATGAGCACGAGCTTTCAAACCTCGACCGCGACGAGGTGTACAAAGACCGCACACCCCGCAACGAGGTGATGGATAAGGTGTATGACGACTTTATCTTTGCCCTTGACAACCTGCGCAAGAACGATGGTGCTGGCTACGTAAACCGCTACATCGCCGCAGGCCTGATCAGCCGCTATGCACTGTATGAGGGCAGCTGGCAGAAATACTACTATAACGACAACGAGCGTGCCAAGAAGTTCTTCGAACTGGCTAAGACCGCTGGCGACATCGTTATCAACAGTGGCAAGTATGCTATCGTTACCCCGTTCCGCGACCTCTTCTGCTCTACCGACCTTACCTCAGCTAAAGACGTGCTGCTGTATCGTAAGTATGACAGTTCGCTGGGCAAGACCCACTGCGTGGCTTCTTATTGTAACGTGAACGAGGCTTTGGCACAAGGCGCCACCGCCGACCTGATTAAGGCTTTCAACTGTGTTGACGGTAAGAGCTACAAAGAGTCGACCGTGGCCAGCGCCACCGACTTCCGTCTCGAGAAGCTTATCCAGACGCGCGATCCCCGCTTCGAGGCTACCTTCTACGACTCGCTTTCTAACAACTCACGCGCCAGCTTGCTGTATGTGGTGAAGTTTATCCCCCGTTCTGCCCTCAGCTATCTGTCTGAAAAGGGTGGCACACCTGCTACCGAGTGGACAGGTACAAACAATACCACGGGCTTCCCCGTGCTGCGCTACTCAGAGGTGCTGCTCAACTGGATTGAGGCTAAGGCTGAACTCGAAACACTGGGTGGCCCTGCCGTTACACAAGACGATATCGACATTTCTATCAACGCCATCCGCAACCGTCCGCTCGACGCTGGACAGGAGGCCCTGGGCGTGAAGAAGACGGCTGCCATGCAGCTCACCGATTTGGCTGACGACCCCGACCGCGATGCCGACGTTCCGCAGCTGCTGTGGGAAATTCGTCGTGAGCGCCGTATGGAGTTTGCTTTCGAGCAAGGACGTATCATCGACCTGCGCCGTTGGCACAAGCTCAACTATATGGACACCACTGAGAACCCCGACTTGCTCTTCGGCGCATACGTCGACCTCAGCCGCAGAGGCAAGAACAGCATGCTGGGCGACATGAAAAACTATGTGGGCAAGCTGCGTGTGTACAACGAAACGAAGAATGAGTATGTGGTGTATGATGGCAACAACAACCGCCAGGTGAAGGGTTGGTTCCAGGCCGAAACAACCGAGCCACGTCAGCCGTTCTTGAATATGACCAATGTGAACCCCTATCTCTGTCCGATTGGTACCAACCAGATTAACGACTACCAGATACATGGTTACACACTGACCCAGACTCCGGGTTGGCCATCATCTAATAATTAATTTTTTTAGTTGACGAGTTGACGAGTGACGAGTGATCAGGAGATTTGCCTTTTAGATATAAAGTCTTTTAGGAATTAAGTCTTTTAGGTTTCTTTGGTTTAGGCTTTAGGGCTGCATCCGTCACTTGTCTACTTGTAAAACTGAAAGCATGATAACAACATGCAAACATTTATAAAGAATAAAATTATGTTGAAGATACATCATTTATTCATGATGTCGGCCTTGGCCGCCGGCTTCATGCTCGCTGGCTGCTCCGACGACTATCCATCGGCTAAGGAGAACCCCTATGCCAACGACCTGTTAAGCATCAAGATTTTGAATGCTGGACCCGAGGGTAACATTGAGGTGGAAGGTACCATCGACGAGGATGCCAAGACCATTAAGTTCCCCAAACTTGATAAAGAGTCAAACTTCAGTGGCCTGCAAATCAGCGCTACGCTGTCTGACGGTGCACACCTCGAACCTGAAACCAATGTGCTCGACTTCACCATGGACGACGCTACCACACAGGTAACAAAAACCATTCGCGTGAAGAACCACAACCGTTATAAAGACTACTTTATGACCGTGCGTAAGCGCGTGCCCGTGTTTGGCGCTAACTTTGAGAAGGGCACCGAGATTTGCAACTTTACTGGAACAAGCATGTACAAGTATATTGCCAGCGCTCAGACACGTTGCACTGCTTTTGATGGCAAGTATGTGCTCATTTGCTACCGTAACCCCACTGCCGATGATCCTACTGCACCTGGCGCTCACGTGCTGAAGGTGTCTGATCTGGAGCAGGGCATCGTTAATCCTATCAGCCTCTCGCTCGATGGCGTGAGCGGTGGTACCTTCCCCTACAACGCTGGTGCTTTGGCTGGTGGACATATCTATCTAGCAAGCCTCTCAGGCGCTCCTGCCTCTCCGCTCAAGATTTACTATTATGAGACACCTGAGTCGACACCTGAGTGCATTGCCGATATTAATGTAAGTGAGATTGTGGGTGCTGCCAACCGTCACGGCGACGTAATGTCGATGAACCTTGACAAGGATGGCAACGGCTTCGTGTTCTTCCCTGCAAACGACTATTCTGAGGCATTGCGTATCCCCATTTCTAACTTTAAGAATGTGGGCACACCTACCTCTATCGAGCTGCAGGCTGACAACAAGGCTGGTATGTGTATGCACATCAACCGCATTGAGGGCACTGACGACTACATCCTCAGCGGCGCTCGTGTAAACCTTTTGGGTAGCACTGGCAAGCTTAGCGGTATGAACTTGTCGCTCTGCGACGAGGGCCTGAACTCGAAGATTCGTCTGAACACCAACACGGTGGCTGCTGAGAGTGACGACGCTCGCCTCTTTACCTTCAACGGCGCTCGTTACCTGCTTACCGCTCCCATCGCCTTCGGTAGCTCAAGTACCGCTACTCCAGGCATGTATGTTTACGACCTGACCAAGGGCACAAACACACAGGAGTCGTTCCAGCTGTTTAACGATGCTGAGAGCCATGAGGCTGCTTACCGCTTCCTCGTAGGCGGCAGCGGCATCAGCTCGCCGGGTATCAACACCAACTACTTCATCGAGAAAGATGCCGACGGTAATGACAGCGTGCTGTGGCTGTATGTAGGACGTACTGAGAGCGGCTTCGCTATCATGAAGTTCCCGGCTGCTAAAGAAGATGATGAGTAAAAGCCCCTCCCCCGCGCCGCTTGCGCGGCTTTCCCCTCCCCTTATGGAGGGGAGTGAATGGCTTTGCTAATTAAACAGGGCCCCTCCCCCGCGCCGCTTACGCGGCTTCCCCCTCCCCGTTGGAGAGGGGAGTGAATGGCTTTGCTAATTATGGGTTGATAACAAAAGCCCCTCCCTCGCGCCGCTTGCGCTGGGGAGGGGCTTCTGCTTGGTGGACAACGAACCTATTCAAGTAAGGCATATCAAAGTAGGACGGTGGTCTCCGTGCCCCGTCCTCCAGCACCCATCCAAGTAGGAGCCAACAACAACCACCCAACCACCAGCAAATGAATCTGGTTATGTCATGGAGGACGGGGCACGGAGGCCCTCGTCCTACTATAGTTTGCAATGCAGTTATTAATCCATAGTTCGCAATGTTGTGATGAATCTATTGTTAGCAAGGCCATTTACTCCCCTCCATAAGGGGAGGGGAAAGCCGCGTGAGCGGCGCGGGGGTGGGGCTCCTGTTGCTGTAATCTATAGCTCGCAAGGCTATTCACTCCCCTCCATAAGGGGAGGGGAAAGCCGCGCGCCAGCGTGGCGCGGGGGAGGGGCTACTGCTTGGGGAGGGGCTCCTGCTTGGGGGAGGGGCTTCTGTACAAAAAAGGAGGTAAACCCCATTGCTGGAATTTACCTCCTTTGTATCTATCTCGCTACCACACGCTGTGTGTGGGCGTTAGTGGTTTTATTACTTGATAACCTTCACAACCTTCTGTGAACCGTCAGCATACTTTGTAACAACGATGTTCAGACCCTTAACAGCAGTCTTGCTTGCTACGCCAGCAGCTGTGTAGTAGGTGGTAGAAACAACCTGTGCGGGAGCGTTCTCAATGCCCTTAACGCCGCTGGTTGCAGGAGTGTCAGCATCGCCGATAGCGATACCATACTCAGCAACGTAGCCACCGAGGAAATACTGATAGAGCTTAGCCTGCTTGTCGTTGAGAACCTCTACGTTCAGCCAGTTGCCCTGTGTGGTCATCTCTCTATTTTTTTCTTCAGCCTCTTTGGTGTAAACAGTGGTCAGTGTCTTGTTGTCGGCACCAATCTCAGCGATGGTGATGCCATCAAGATAGGTGGGGGTTGACACGTTGCCATAAACAATAAACTTGCGGCTGCCCAACACGAAGATTTCGCCACCGTTGCAAACGCCCTTGTTGGGGAGACGATCCTCGGGGCTGTAAGAGCGTGTTTGGTCGCCAAGCACTTCGCCTTCCTCGAATGTGATGTCGGTAAGCGGAGCTTGACGGTTTACATATACGAAACGGTCAGTGCCATCTACATCTTTATAATAGTTGTAAGTAGCCCATGTGCCAGCGCCAATCTTCTGGTCGGCATCATATACGTTTGAATATTGCACGAGAGGAGTGTCGCCACCTGATGGGGTGAAAGTATAGCAAACGATACCTTTGTTTTCGAGGTCTTGAGCTGCACCACTTGCCAGCAGTGTAGCGCCTTCTTTACCAAACACGTTGCCTTTAGCCTTGCCCAAGTAGTCGCCACGGCCCTGGATGCTGCCTACTTTCTCGGTTGTACGCATTTCTTTGAGGTCGGCGCTGATGAGGGTGAATGTTGTTTCGCTTCCTACAGGGTTGCTGCCAGCAAATCCCCAGTTAGCAATGATAGCGTTGCCAGCCTCGTCGTGGCCGAGCGCCTGGTTTGCACCAATCTCTTTCTGAGCAATCTCTTCGCCTGTACCAAGGTCAAACACGCGCAGCTGCTGTGCGCCACGGTCGGTCATGTAGAACTTGTCGCCGAAGCCATAGCCTGAACGCATTACAGTCTTGTCGTAGTTAGTAATGTTCTTTACGGGCAGTTTTGCAATTTCTTTTACTTTGAAATCGCTCTGAGCATTTACTGACATTGCACCAGCCATGATGGCTGAAAGAAGTAAAATTTTCTTCATAAGTTTAAGTTAGTTAATTTGTTAATATTGTTTGTATCTAAATATAAATTTTGATGTCATTATGATTGCACAAAGATACTGATTATATTTTGATTATATAGGTTTGATGCGTTAATATTTTTTAAATAATAACAAATAAAGAAAGCGTCCTCGAAGAGGGCGAACACACTCGTCAAAAAATCATTTTGATGATGTGTCGCCCTCTTCGAGGACGCTTATGTTTGTTTCATGTAGACCGTAGGTTCCTTCACTTCGTTCTGTCACCTACGGTTATGTTCATTCGCCGCCGTTGGCGACGGCAAGCGTCAGTGCTTATTGCTTCACAACCTTCTTACCAGGCAGCTGGTTTACCTTTACGAGGTAAACGCCACGACCCAGCTGTGAGGCATCCACAACGTCGGTATGTCCGCGAGCAACGAGCGTGCCATTTACCGCAAACACCTTCACGTCGGTAACGGCCTCGGGAGCCTCAATAATCAGGCTGTTGCCCTCGAAGCGCACTTGCAGTGCGTCGGCTTCGTCGGCATCAACACCGCCAATGCCTGTCTCGATATCCTTGACGATGGTGAGTGCTGCGGCAGCAGGTGTGATGGTTTCGTTGTTCTCGGTGGGGATAGCAAACACGCCGAGGCGGTTGCCCGTGCAGATGAGGTTGCCAGCATAGTCGAAGTGCATCTGATAGATGTAGTTATTGGTGTTGGCTACGCCCGACTTGAACGAGCCACGGTGCTTGAGCACGGGCTGTGTTTCGGTCTCCCATGTCACGTCGAAGAACTGCAGCACACCCTTCGAGTCGTTAATAACCAGTGTCTTGCCGTCGTTGCTTACCGCAAAGCCAGCACCACCAGTAGCATCGAACAGGTCGATGTTGTCGCCTTCGCCACTGTTGAAGGTAATCTTGCCTTCGCGTGTAACATATACCAGTGAGGGCACGCCCTTGCTGTTGTTACCGCTACCACGTATTTGCGATGCCCATGCGCCACCGTCGCGACCAGCCACGATGTTCATGTTGCCATTAAGCATGTAGTTGCCAATGCCTAAGGTGTAAGAAGGTGCCTTGTTCCACTCGTTCAGCAGTGTGCCGTCTTCCTGACCGATGTTGTAAACACAAACCTCGTTTTCAGGAGTCCAGTCTTCGTTGGCAATATATACCTTGGTGTCGGCACCTGTTCCGCCGAAGGCGATGCCCACAGTTGAAGAACCTACGTTGGCACCATCGTTGGTGAACAAGCCGCTTTTCTGGCGTGTGCCTACGAAGAACTGCTGATACTGGTAGCCCTCGTCGGCCATCTTGGCGGGATCGGCAATGTAAACGCCTGATGGTCCGTCAGACCATTCGGTCATCCAAACCTTACCCTCGGGGTCGGCAGCCATACGATAGTTGCTTGACGGTGCGTCGTAGCCACGGTAGGGCGCATTGTTTACGCGGTTGAAGGTCTGGTCGTAAGCATAGATGCCGTTGGCGGCATTGCCATAGCCTACGCGGTTGTTGACGTAGATGTATCCAAAGTAAGGCGACTCGGGTGTTGTAATGACAGCGTTTCCGCTTAAGAAGCCGCTGTATGCATCTTTGTCAGCATATACCTTAGTTATCTTTGTTATGGCTTCGCCACGTAAACGTACAGCCCAGTTGAGCGTTGTGCCTACGGTGCCAGGCAGCTCGTCTTGAGAGATGCTAAACTTGTTTTCGCCCTCTTTCACGTCGATGGTCTTGCTGCCCTTTTCGTTGCCCTCGGCATCGGTAAAGATGATGGCAGCATCGGTAGCATTATCATTGGCCTTGAAGGTCAGGGTGTAAGAGCCATCGCTCTCGCGCACGCTGCGCAGATCGTAAGCATAGATGTTCTTTACAACGGGCTGTGTAACGCCTTCGGTGGTGAAGGTGGTGAAGGTGTTGCCGTGCAACAGGTAGAGGTTTATGCCCTTAGTGGTGGCATTAGCGCCAGCCGCCATGGTTGTGGTGGCATCGGCATCGGCCAGTGTGGTGGTTTCGCTCTTCACCAGTGTGGCCTTGTTCAGGCCCTCGGTAATATCGAACAGATGCACGCCACCCACCTTCTCGTCTTGCAAGAACGGTGTTACCATAAACTGGTGTTTAGCATACTTGAAGAACTGTATGCCGTGTGCTGCTGCATCTACAGCGTCGCCACACTTGCTCACGACCTCGGCATCAGAAGCGGCAGCGCCCTCGGTCATGGTAAACTCTAAGGGGAGGCCTACCTCGCCATCGATAACAAAGTTGTCGTCGGTGCGGGGCGATACCATCAGTTGCATATCGGCGCCTTGGCATTTCTCTCCAAAGGTTTGGCCCTTAGATGAGCCACGGAAACTGGTGGTAGAGAGTTTGCCTTCAGCCACGGTCATGATGAGGAAGCGCAGTGCCTTGCTTGAGCCTGATGTTACGCCTGTGGTAACCACTTGGCAATCGTCAGAAGCACCATTCACGGTCAGACCTTGACCCATATCGGCACGGTAGAAGTTGCACGAGTGCTGTGTGGTGAACCATGTCTTGGGTGCCTCGTCAAACGAGTTCCAGATATACACGTTCAGCTGTCCGCGCTTGTAGCCATCTTCAACCTTTGTGTCGTCAAACTGTGTACGCACGCTGTTGATGCCCACCAGCTTGCCATCGGCCGTGAAGGCGATGTCGTTGAGGCTTGAGTAGAAGCCAAGGTCGTCGGCACTGCCTTCAACCAGTCCTTCCACAGACAGCTCTTTCTCAATGGCACGTGTCTTGTTATTAATAAGATAGAGGTGTGGTGTTTTAGCATCGTTGGTCAGCACAACGGTAGAGTCGCCACGCACCAGCATACGCTTCACGGTGCCCTCAAGGGTGAGGGTGGCCGATTCTTGTGCAAACTCGAGCTGTGTGGGAGCCAGCGTCATGCCATCGATGGCGGGCTCGTCGTAGTTGTGGTAGAGCACCACAGGAGGCTCATAGTTGGTAGCCTCGACGTGCAACTGTGCATACGATGTTTCGTTGGCCTTTACCTCAACGGTGATGTCGTCGTCGCCAAACAAGGGCTTGTAGCCCTCTTTCTCTACCTGGAAGGTGTACTTGCCAGGCTGAAGGTCGTTGAAGACGAAGATGCCGTTATAGTTGTTATCTACCTGATAGGTTTTCACTACGGTGCCATCTTTCAACAGGTTTACCTTGGCGCCATTGATGGGTAGCCACTGGTCGTCGGTCTTGGGAACGTAGTGGTAGAGGCTATGCACAATTTTTTCGTGCAGATCTTTCACGGTGCCCATGATGTAGCCTTTGGTTTCGGGCTTGAGGCCGAAATACTCGCATACGCCACGTGCCACGCGTATGCCTTCTTGTCGGCACCAGTCTTGGTTGAGTGCACGGTGGCGCGATGGCTGATAGGTGTGGAAGTAACCCTCGAGCAAGAAGCCCGGTACGCCATGTTTCAATACGCCCAGATAGCCCGTATAGTCGCCTTTGGTGCCGTGGCGTGTGCTTGAACTACCGTAGAACGATATGTCGCCACGTATGTTGGGTTTGTCTATACCGTAGTAGCTCTGTGGGTCGAGCACACTTTCCCAGTGATGTTTCCAGTTGGTTGTGGCCATCGCTTTGCTACCAGGAGCATAGTCTTCAGTATCGGTGCCACGATAGATGTAGACGGGATAGTTGGTGTTAGAGCCTTCAGAGGCTGCGTTAGAGTGGATAGAGATAAACATATCCATGTTGTTAACATCGACCTCTTCGCAAATCTCTGATAGCGAGCGGTTATATTTATCCTCGTCAGCAGCGCCCTTTACATAAGGATACGGACCATTCTTACGGCGCGAGAACATGATGTTTTCGCCTTTCACGCCCATACGCTCAAGGGTGCTACCCAGCTCGAGACACTTCCAGAGGTTGGTGTTCGTCTCGTAGAAGCCCAACGTATCGGGGCGCCCCGTCTCAAGAGCGGGGTAAGGGATGGTGGCACAGGGGCGGTCGTTAGGCCCCCATGAGCCGTGACCCGGGTTGATATAAATACGCAGTTGGTCGGCAGTTTTTTTGCTTTGAGCCTGAACATTGCCTACCGACATAAAGGTTGCAGCCATGGCCGCACCGAGAAGTAACAATCTTTTCATGGTCATGACTATTTAGAAACGTTAATAATATAAGCTTTGCCCTCGGGAGTGGTGAAGACAATTTTGCCAGCCTGAGCGGCAGGCTTGGGGAATTGGGCTATCACCGAGTTGGTGGTAAGGGTTTGTGTAGCGCCGTCGAGGGTGGTGGCGATGATGGCCGAAGCGGTTACCACGGTGCCATCGTCTTCATCGTTCATGCCCACCACGGTGTTGTTGTCGTACCATTTGGGTGCGCGCAAGATGCCTAAGCTCTTAACATTTTGGCCGTTAAGGTCGCACACAAAGGTGCCTACGCCACAAACATAATACAGGGCTTTCTGTCCATCGGGAGAGATTGAGGGCCAAATGTAGCTATACTCGGTGCCATTGGGCGAGAATACCTTGGTCTTGCCATTGGCGGTGAGCATAAGCTGCTGGTTGTTAATGCTAAGCACGGGCTGGGCCTTGGCCTTTTTGCCATTGATGGCCTTGGCTCTTACCTTGCCTTTGTTGATCACGGTAGCGCCGTTGGCAGTGAGGCGCACGCCTTGCAGATTGCGTGTGGCAGCCTGTAGCTCAACCTTCTTTCGGGTGTTGAGGTCGATGCTGTGCAGCGATGTCATGCGCAGATGTTGACGTGTGTAAGAGGTCTCACGGAACAAGACGGCGTCGCCACTGGGCGTGAAACAGGCACCATAGCCGGCACCCTCGTTCTCGCTCAGTACAACGGTGTTGCCTGAAGTAAGGTTAAAACTTTTCAGCCCTCGGTTGTTGCCTGTGGTCAATAACAGGCTGTTGCCGTCAGGACTGATGTCGGCAACCATTTCACTGCCATTGGGCAATGTCACTTGCTCAACGTTCTGCACGTTGAAAACCTGTGCCATGACCGAGAGCGGTAGGAACAGGGCAAGCGTGATAAAAGGTTTTCTCATAGAATAATTGTTTAAATTAAGTGAGAATAATTAAAAGTTAGAATAATATATTGTTAATGATGTCTTTAGATTGTGTATGTATAGATTTTAAACACAAAAATAGATAAAATATAAGATAGAAGAAAGGTATAGAGAGATAAATTAAGAAAAATTAAGTAACGAGCGGACGCGTGTTCCACCTTGTCATCTTAATGTTAATTAACGTATGCCACACAGATGCTGTTAAATGTTTTTTGTAACTTTGCACATATTAATTCATACTTTTGATTTTTAATTATAATTCTTACTAATATTTAACCTGCGTATATTTTTACCCTTATGCAAAAAAAATCTATCCATTGGCTAAAGATGTGTGCCGTTATTATCGGTGCCGTGCTGTTAGCAGCTTGTAGCGGCGATGATGAATTGTTGCCCGAACCCTCAAATAAAAATCTACCCGCCATCTCTAATTCGTCAAAGACAGAGGTGAACGTAACCCCCACGCTTCCACAAAAAGATTTCCGTGCCGTATGGGTGGCAACAGTTGACCATATCGACTGGCCCAACAGCATGGGCTCGACATCTAAAATAGCCGAGAGCCAGAAGAAATACTATCTGCGTATTCTTGACACCTTGCAGGCACACAATATCAATGCTGTGATGTTCCAGATTAGACCTATGGCCGACGCCTTCTACGACTCGCCCTACGAGCCCTGGACAAAATATATCACTGGTCGCCGTGGTAAGAAGCCCAGTTGGGATCCGCTGCCCTGGCTCATCAGCGAGACACACAAGCGTGGCATACAGTTTCATGCCTGGATGAACCCCTATCGCATCGCTACACGTTCCAGTGCATCGACTGCCTTCCCCGAACTGGAAAGCACCATTCCCGCCGAATGGGTGAAAGATTATAACAAGGTGCGCATCTATAACCCTGCGCTGCCTGAGGTGCGCCAGCGCATTGCCGACATTGTGGCCGACGTGCTGCATAAGTTTGATGTGGATGGCATACACTTTGACGACTACTTCTATCCCTCGCTCACCTCGGGCGAGTCGATGAACGACAACGCTGAGTATCTGAAGTATGGCACGGGTCAGGGTATTGCCAACTTCCGTCGCGCTAATGTTGATGCCATGATCACGAAGGTGCAGGAAACCATTCGCGCCATTCGTCCTAACTGCTTGTTCTCTGTGTCGCCCCAAGGCAACTATGATAACGACTACAACTCGATGTATTGCGACGTAAAGAAATGGTCGCAGAATGGTATGATTGACGTGCTCATCCCACAGATTTACTGGAGCACACAGAAATATTTTGAACCCCGCCTAAATCAGTTCTCTGCCTTCTGTACAAAGTCGCATTTTATGGTGGGATATGGCCTTTACCGTTTCAATGGTCAGTCTTCTGACCCTTATTATAAGACGAGCGACGACCTGAAGAAGCAGTTTAGCATTGCCTATGCCGACAAAAATGTGGAGGGCGCTATCTTCTATAGCACCCAATGGCTGATGAGCAACCCCGTGAAGACCAACGAGGTGATAAAGGAACAGTTTAACACGCTGTTGCTGCCCCCGTATCTCGGCGTGAAGCCTATGGTGCAGCCTGAGGCTCCGCAGAACGTGAAGGCCGATGGCCTGAAGCTGTCGTGGGAGGCTGTAAGCAATTGCTATTATGCCGTTTACCGCTGCAATGCTACTGATAACACGGCCTCGATTGTGCAGATTACCTACGACACAACGGTTGAGGTGCCTGAGAATGGCAACTACTTTGTTACTGCTGTGACAAAGGGCTTGAACGCTGAAAGCAAAATATCGACCATCGTCAACTGTGATAAGTCGACCTCGGGTATCCACGATATTACAATGTAATCTCTTCTCTCGCATCTCGTTTTCTGGCAATGGGCCGAAGACAAACGTTGCTTGAGAGATAAGATAATAACCTTTTAAAAATGATGATCACTGGGCACGGCCTCCTCAACACGAGGGTCGTGCTCTTTTTGTAACAGAAGCCTGTCCAACAGAAGCCCCTCCCCCGCGCCGCTTGCGCGGCTTTCCCCTCCCCTTATGGAGGGGAGT